>NZ_JBNIIX010000004.1:0-160253 GCF_050106635.1 Levilactobacillus sp. LN180102 | reverse complement strand
ATAGTGTGGTGGCGATAGCCTGAAGGATACACCTGTTCCCATGCCGAACACAGAAGTTAAGCTTCAGCACGCCGATAGTAGTTGGGGGATCGCCCCCTGCGAGGATAGGACGTTGCCACGCGATTATTCCGGCATAGCTCAGTTGGTAGAGCACCTGACTGTTAATCAGGTTGTCGACGGTTCGAGCCCGCCTGCCGGAGCTTTGTAATGGAGAGTTGTCCGAGTGGCTGAAGGAGCAGCATTGGAAATGCTGTAAACGGGTACTAACCTGTTTCGAGGGTTCGAATCCCTCACTCTCCGTTTGGAATAGTATGACCCGTTGGTCAAGTGGTTTAAGACACCGCCCTTTCACGGCGGTAACATGGGTTCGAATCCCGTACGGGTCATTTTGGAGGATTAGCTCAGTTGGGAGAGCGTCTGCCTTACAAGCAGAGGGTCACAGGTTCGAGCCCTGTATCCTCCATATGACATAATAATATTATGGTCCGTTGGTCTAGTTGGTTTAGGACGCCTGCCTGTCACGCAGGAGATCACGAGTTCGAGTCTCGTACGGACCGTTGTTATGTTATTAATTTAATACAACAAGCATTACATGATGGTAAATGGCTCGGTAGCTCAGTCGGTAGAGCAATGGATTGAAGCTCCATGTGTCGGCGGTTCGATTCCGTCCCGCGCCATTATGGTGGGGTAGCGAAGTCTGGCTAAACGCGGCGGACTGTAAATCCGCTCCTTCGGGTTCGGTGGTTCGAATCCACTCCCCACCATCATAGGGATATAGTTCAATGGTAGAACAACGGTCTCCAAAACCGTCGATGTGGGTTCAACTCCTACTATCCCTGTTGTAATGTTATGGCGGTATTGGTGAAGGGGTTAACACACCGGATTGTGGTTCCGGCACGCGTGGGTTCGATTCCCACATACCGCCCTAGATTGGGCATCTTGTTTTATTTAGCTGGTCCAATCAGATTGGATAGGCGATTATGGTGGTATAGCCAAGTGGTAAGGCAGAGGTCTGCAAAACCTTTATCGTCGGTTCGAATCCGATTACCACCTTTGACTGGGTGTATCCAATCATGAGTTATTTTTTGCCGGAGTGGCGGAACTGGCAGACGCGCTGGACTCAAAATCCAGTGTCCGTTGAGGACGTGTGGGTTCGAACCCCACCTCCGGTATAAGAAGCTTCATCTCAGAAGTCATCGCAATCGGCGATGACTTTTTTGTAATCCTTTGTTAACGGGTTCGGAGATTGTAGGGTTTGTTGCGAGAGTCTAGTTTATTTACGAAGAAAGCTGTTGACTAAGCAATTACCTGTTAGTGGTTGATAATAAATGTTCACTGGATTAGGAGGCCGCTGCACAAAAATGATGTTGACGGACACTATTCGTCAACATCAAAAATAGCATGAGAATTTATTCAGCTGAGGCCTAATTGGGCTTCTGATATGTAGCCATACGCAGATCAGCATGTAAAAAGTTAGATTCAAGTGTAGTAGTGATAGGGAATCAAGGCACCAGAGCATATATGTGGCTGATTGGTAATGTATACGCCCCTTACTTAAGGCGTTAAGGCGCACGATGCGGCTGTGGTTGGTGGGCCTTGACGATTGTCACGTTATGCTGTGACCAACTACTAACATAGCGAGTTACATGGCCAATTCGGGTATAACGATCGGCGTCTTTTCCTTGAGCACCAATGACCGTCTCAATAACGTTATTGAGGTTGGATAGACGGACGATAATCCTTCTCGGGTCACCACAAATGATTGAGTTAATAACCGGGGCCTGGGTTAGGTGATGGGCATCATTAACCACGTTTTCCAAGTTATAAGCCGCCAAAGCTTTTTCCCGGTCAATTTGTGTCTGTAAGTCAAATGATTGAAAGCGTGACGTATAACGTGATGGATCAATTACGTAGATAAAGTATAGAGTTTTATGGCTGGCTGTTGCCATTTTTGCTGCATAGGTGACTAATGTGGAAGTAATGGCTGAATGGTCGATCGGTACTAAAATAACATTACCAGTTGTCGTCATGGGGGTAACCGCCTTTCTTTATCGAGATCACTAGGGACCGTATCATTTAAAAACTTAAAGCATCAACACATGCTTATCAGGTTTGGCGTAAACGGACCCACTAATACCTCAATAAGTTTTTGTCAATTTGATTATAGCATAAGATTAGTAGGTGAAATCATCCGCTTGATGAAAAAATCCCCCAGCTATTCAGCTAGGGGATTTATAGGTATTCGTCAATGTTAGCAATAAGATTTACTAGTTGTTGTACGCATTGTTCAAAGCTACTTTATCTTGATAATCAATGGAAGCATAACGATCTGAGGCGTACATCACACTCTTCTTGCTTGCAGAGTGGCTTAAACCTAAGGCATGACCAATTTCATGCGTTGCCACATTAGTGCGCTGATTTTTAGTATAATCGTACTTGCTTAATAAGCTCCGGTTTAAAGTAGACTTTGCAGAAACGATTTGATCGTTGCCACTCTTTTTGTAGTAAGAATAGTTTGTGTAACCAGCCAGTTTTCCGCCTTGTGTACTTAAGGAAGCAGAAGAGGTCAAGGTGATATCCGCTTTTTCACCGGTAGTGGCAGCCTTTAATTTAACCACGCCAACTTTATTCCAACGCTTAACAGCATTTTTCCAAATGCTTTGGTAGTAAGACGATGTATTCTCCGTTTTGTATGTAATTGTTGTGTCGTCCCAACTACCCCAACTAGGCGTCTTAGCAGCTGTTGCAGCGGCAAAAATGGTTGTGCCACAAGTTGAAATGGTTAATACGATGGTGGCGATCATTAAAATAGTCCATTTGCCAATTTTTGTTAACATTGCGAATACCCACTTTCTTAAAATCCGAATAATCACTTTTTTAATTGCTTGCTATCTTATTGACTATGGTTAGTATAGGACGGTTAGCAGAGATGGTTGACAGCCATTCAGAGGATTGTGGATAAAAGCTAGGGGACAGTTTTTTTTAAGTGGATATAATATATCCCAGATTGCTTATTGTGTGGTATTAAAGCGTTACATGTTGATGCTTGTGGTCAAGCCCCATTATGAATAGATGCGTCTAATATCGAAAATTAATTTTAAAAAAACTGACGCTGTGATTATTGCCAATCACAGCGTCAGTTTTTTGAAAACTATTTAGTTGAGTGTAACGAACTATTGAGGCGTAACAATCACATTTTTAAAGGAAATTACACATATTTAACAGCAGTCCCGTATGCAGCCACTGATTGCATATCTGTGCCAATTGAACCGGAATCGAAACGCATCATCACCACGGCATCTGCTCCCATATCATGGGCATTTTTTCGTAATCGATCCACAGAAATATTACGAGCTTCGTCTAACATTTTCGTATAATCTTTGATTTCACCACCCACCACATTTTTTAAAGCGGCACCCATATTACGTAAGACATTTTTTGATTGGGTAGTTAGGCCAAAGACCTCACCGATAACCTCATATTCTTTTCCCGGAATATGTTCAGTCGTTGTGACTAACAGATCAGTATTCATTCAAGCTTCCTCCTCGCTATAAATTAACTTCAATATACTGATTTTATTGATAAAATGCAAGTTTGCCATTTGAGCGTCATTTAACTGATAATTATAGATTTTATATAATATTGATTATAATGGGTATTAATTTTATTTCTTGTATGTTAAAGTGGCTTTACGGTTGATTGAAACCAAGAATCACCGTTGAAAGGAAGATTTAGTGAATGAGTAAAGATGATCTTAAGGGCGATATGACACCTGAAACGATTGGCACGAAAGAAAGAAAATTAATTGATCAATTTCTTGAACTACGCCAATCCTATCAAGCAATTACGCGACAGATTGAACACGACCTGCAAACGCCGTTAGATCACTATCAGCAAAAACGGTTATTTTATCTGGACGTGAGTGACTTAACTCACTTTCGGCTTAATTTTTTCGATACAGTCGGTTACTTTTTACGCGAGTCATTGGCAACAACCTATCATCTTGAGATTTGGGATCGGCAGACCCATCAAAAACGATGCTATTCGTTAGATGAGCTTCAGCGGGTATCCCACTGGCAAGTGGAGCAGGGGACAGCGGTAGAGACGGTAACTTATGGTAAGTTAGGGTATCGCATTCGCCGAACTTTTGACATCTACAACCAGCGCTTATATGTCAGTAAAACAGAGTTCTTTGATGCCAATGAGCAGATCCCGTTAGTAGATGGCCTCATGTTGCTCCAACAAGAACTGAATGACCATACACTGTGGATTCGAGGCAATCTATTACGAATTAAAGATTTTACTTAATTCAGGAAATAAAAAAGACGTTCAATCTTAACTAAATGATTGGACATCTTTTTTATTGGTGTTGATCAGATGCTTAGATTGTAATTGGTTTTGTGCAAGTGTCACTTGACCACGAAGCAGATCAGAATGGGTCACGGCTATAACGTTATGGTGTTCCAGTAGACGATCGGTGACTTGTATGATTCGTTGATCAACTAGATAAAGAACAGTCGGATCTACCTTGAAATTCCAATGATGTTCTGCTGTCACTGCGATTGGTGGTAAGTGAAGCGTGGCTGCTAAATTCTGGCAAAAATGGTCAATTAAGCTGGCGTCAACAATGCGATTACCTGTGAGTGTGGGTTGGTAGTTACCGCTAAGAATGTCACCAATCACCTTGATGGTGGTCATAAAAGTTCCTCCATTTATGAATTGATGTCTCATTCTAGCATGGTTTATTTTGAGAACGGTAGTCACAAACCAGGGTTTTGCTAAACTTTAAAAAACAAGCAATGTTCTAGAGCAAAATAAATAGGCCAGCGATTAATTGTAAGCATCCCGATGCTATTAGGCGGTAGCGTGCATTTAATCGAGGTTGTAACCACCAATGACCGCCCACAATCAGCATAACCACAAGTACTCGCCAAGAGAACGCGATTCCTCCCATAATAATAAGCAGAATTATCGGAGAAATTAACGTTAAGCGCCAATCACGTTCGGCGGGTAGATAGTAAGGTTCGAAGAAAACTAGGTAGCTGGCAACTAGGGGCAATAACAAGACTAAAAACTGAAGTGCCAAGTAGTGGTTTCGGAGAAAGAAAAGAATGACTGGGACACCATAACCGGCTAAGCAGCTAAAAACAATGAGCCCGTAGATGGACTGCAAGCCTAATTGTGGGATACAGACGAGAACTAAGAAAAGACAGAGGAGTAGGGCAAAAAGTTGCACTAAATGGACATTGGGAGCTGCTAGGAACCCCATAGTCACAGCTGCAACGACGAGAACTGGTCCAATTCGTGATCGAAATTGGTGATTTAAAATTAAAAAGATTCCCGCTGCCAGCAGGCCGCCATATACTACTAGGTAGATTTTAACGAGCGTCGTTAATGGACTTCCTGTATTGACGGTGGAACTGGCAAGCCACCAAAGACTATTTTGACACACTGTGAAGATAACAAGTTGCTGGACTGTTCGATTTTTTAAGAAGGCCATGAGCGTGGTCATGGAATCGCTCCATTCAATTGGTTATAGTGTTGCTTTTTATATTAGTGATTATTTGTGGTGCGGTCAACGGTTCTTTCAGATTTTTCTGGCACTTCCTTTTAAGTCAACTGATTTTGTGGTAAAATTCTTGAGTTATGAGTCAATTCCCGATAGGATTCACATGCTAGTGAAGCTGCCTTGTAACCGAATGGCGACGAGATTATCGGTCAACTTGCCGTCTACTATATCTAGGGGGAATATCCATTGCAAGAAAGACATTTATTTACGTCAGAATCCGTTTCTGAAGGCCATCCTGATAAGATCGCTGATCAAATTAGTGATGCCATTTTAGACGCATTATTGGCGCAAGATCCAGATTCTCGAGTGGCTTGTGAGACGTCAGTCACGACAGGCTTGGTTTTAGTTTTCGGTGAAATTTCAACGAAGGCTTACGTTGATATTCAAAAAGTGGTTCGGCAGACGATTAAAGAGATTGGTTATACGGATGGTCAATACGGGTTTGACGGCGACAACTGTGCCGTTCTCGTGGCGATCGACGAACAATCACCCGATATTGCCCAAGGGGTCGATGATTCCTTAGAAACCCGGGAAGGTGATGCTGATCCGTTAGATCAGATTGGCGCTGGTGATCAAGGATTAATGTTTGGGTACGCGGTTAATGAAACACCTGAATTGATGCCGTTACCAATCGAATTGAGCCATGCTTTGATGCGACGGATTGCGATGCTTCGTAAGCAAGCCGTTTTAGATTACCTACGTCCAGACGCCAAAGCTGAAGTAACGGTTGAATATGATGATAATGATCAACCCTTACGCGTGGACACGGTTGTTCTTAGTACTCAGCATGATCCAGACGTTACGTTGGATCGTATTCGCCAAGATGTCATTGAACAAGTTATTAAGCCAACTATTCCGGCTGACTTGTTGGATGATCAAACGAAGTACTTCATTAATCCAACTGGTCGATTCGTCATCGGTGGTCCGCAAGGGGATGCTGGCTTGACTGGCCGTAAGATTATTGTTGACACGTATGGTGGTGCCGCTCGTCATGGTGGTGGGGCCTTTTCTGGTAAGGACGCGACGAAGGTTGACCGGTCCGCCAGCTATGCTGCTCGCTACATTGCCAAAAACATCGTGGCAGCTGAATTAGCCCAGAAGTGTGAAGTTCAAATTGCTTACGCCATTGGGGTGGCTGAACCCGTTTCCGTATACGTTAATACGTTTGGGACTGGCACAGTTGCTGAAGCGAAATTAGCAGCGGCTGTTCGTGATCTGTTTGATTTACGGCCAGCTGGAATTATCCAAATGTTGGACTTAAAGCGGCCAATCTACAAGCAAACGGCGGCTTATGGTCACTTTGGCCGAACCGACATTGATTTGCCTTGGGAACATACTGATAAGGTAGATGCTTTGAAGGCTGCTTGCAAGTAAATAAGTTAAAAATTAGACGGTTAGACGCTCGGTTGAGCGGTCTAGCCGTTTTTCGTCGTGCTGGCTAAAAAAGATGAGCTTCCCTCTTGATATTTATGAAGCTAGCCGTGATAATTAGGACATTACTGTAAATCAGAAATTGGGAAGTAGCAGCAATTGGCTACTTAGATTCGTTGAGTGGTGGGGCCAACGTTAGGAGGAAATTATGGTTAAGAAACAAACTAACGTTGGTGTTGTAACGGGTGCTGTTTTTGTAGCGACATTTATGTCAGCAATTGAAGGAACAATCGTTTCAACGGCCATGCCCACCATTGTTGGTGACCTGCATGGGGTTGCCTTGATGAACTGGGTATTTTCTATTTTTCTGCTGACTAGTGCATTGGCAACGCCAATCTATGGCAAGTTAGCGGATACGGTCGGTCGAAAGCTTGTCTTTCTAGTCGGTCTATTTGTGTTCATTTTAGGCTCAACCTTGTCCGGAATGTCGCAATCAATGGAGACATTAATTGCTTGGCGAGCTCTTCAAGGGATTGGTGCGGGTGCCATTATGCCAGTCTCTTTTACGATCTTAGCGGATATTTATCCCGTTGAACAACGGGCCCGTGTGATGGGCCTGAACGGGTCTGCTTGGGGCATTGCTGCCGTTGTGGCCCCACTATTAGGGGGCTTCATCGTTGATCAACTTAGCTGGCACTGGATCTTTTTCATTAATATTCCAATTGGGATTATCACGATGCTATTGATTTGGTTTTTCCTGAATGAATCAACGCAGCGGAAACCCTTTATGATGGACTGGGCAGGGTGCTTATGGCTATCGGTTGGGCTATTAGCGTTGATGTTAACCTTCCAGTTGTTGAGTGAGAGTAACTTAGGGATCGTCTGGATTATAGCTGGCTTTCTGGTCACGATTGTGGCGTTTTGGCTATTTTTACGACGGGAGCAACGCACCGATGACCCGTTGATTCCATTAGCCCTTTTTCGGAATCGAACGTTTGTCATTCAAAACTTAATTGCGGCCTTATTAAGTGGTTTTATCATGGGATTTGAAGTCTATTTACCGACGTGGACGCAAGGCCTATTAGGTCTGTTGGCGTCACAGGCGGGGTTTGCTATTACACCCAGTTCACTGATGTGGATTGTCGGGTCCTTTATCGCTGGTAAGCTTCTTATGCGGCGCTCGCCTAATCAAATTGTTAATATTGCCCTGACGCTGGTTCTAATTGGTGCTGTAACAATGGCTTTATTGCCAGCAAATACGCCGTTTTGGTGTTTCTTTGTGATTGCTGCAATCTGTGGTACTGGTTTTGGGATTACCATTACGACCACTACGGTGACGGTACAGAGTCAGGTGCCTGTCGATGAGGTTGGTGTGGCAACGTCATTTAATACTTTATCGCGGACATTAGGGCAAACGGTGATGGTCTCACTGTTCGGCATCATCATGAATGTCGAGATGGCCCGCGGGGTGGCGCAACACCCCAAAACAACGATGGCGATGATGAATCAACTGATTAATCCGCAGACGGCTAAGGACTTGCCTCAGGCGCTCTTGCCGACGCTTCACGGTATTTTATACCAAGGACTGCATGTCATCTTTATTGCGGGTGCTGGATTGATTGTGATATCGTTCATGGTAAATTGGCTTGATCGTAAGAATACTCAGCGGGTTACTGAGCATTAAGAGCTAAATTATTCCCGTTTTAAACTAAGTTACGGTATAATAGCTATAAATAACGGTAGATGGAGGCGATAAGATGTTTGAAAGTAATCATGCCCGCTATGCGAGTTACGGCACGGTGGCGGCCTTACCAGGTGAGATGATTGATGCTGTTTGGCAGATTATTGATGACGACCTCCAGGGACTTTTCCCGTTGGCAAATTTGCTAACATTTAAGTTGCATAATAACCAAGGACAAACGACTTTTGAATACGTCCAAACTGATGATGACCAAGAGGTGACATTGCGAGCCGGATTTGACACACAGTTCGGGTACACTCCTGAATTGCCGGCTACAGTTTTGGCGTATGATGATGGTGATAGTCAGATTATTTTATTACCATCTGAAACGGCTGAACACTAAAAAAGAACTGTGAAATCTATGATGATTTCACAGCTCTTTTTTTATGTTTAAACGGCCGTGCTAGTACGAAGACCTTTTAAAGCATCATCGATTTGCCCCAAAACAAGTTCTGTATTACCGGGAACATCAAGGTCGTATTTTTGAAGGTCAATTTTGATCTTAGGACTAACGTCGTAATCTGCGAACCAGCCTTGATAAGCAGTCCACATCTTTTTATAGTAAGATTCTAGTTCAGGATTATTGTCAAATTGTTCGTAATCCCGACCACGTTTCTTGATCCGATGTAAGATTGTATCAAAGTCAGCGTCTGCGTAGACTAACAAATCAGGTGCCTTTTTAGGTAACTCATTGAGTTCATTCATCATGTTGTCTAACAGATTCAAATAAACTTCTAGTTCTGTATCTGTGATGTTACCTTCGGCGTTATTCTCCCGCGTGAAGAGGGCGTCTTCGTAAATTGAACGGTCTAAGACGTTGTTGTCATCGGCCAGTGCACGTTTGATCATGCTAAAACGCTTATTTAAAAAGTAAATTTGCAGTAAGAAGCCGTATTGTTTGGGATCTCGGTAGTAAAGTGGTAAAACCGGGTTATCGCCAACCGGTTCAAAAAATGCTTGCGTACCTAAATGCGATGCAATCTTTCCAGTAAGTGTTGTTTTACCAACACCAATCATTCCTGCTGTAATTATCACCATGATAGCCCCTCTTTTAAATAGAAATACAAGATATAGTGTACCATAAAATTGCCAACTACTACATTTGCTGAGCAAAAAAATTTCGCCATTTCGTAAACTTTGGTCATTGTTGTATAATGAATCTGTCAAAACCAGTGAACTAGGAGGCTAATTATGTATCAAGCCATCGTCTTTTTTGATCTGGATAGCACGCTATTTGACGATAACAAGCACGTCTTACCGGCAAGTGTCGCAGCCATTCATGAAATGCAACAACATCATATTCTACCAGTTATTGCCACAGGAAGAAACATCTTTGAGATACAATATGTTTTGGACGGTACTGGAATTGATTCCGTAGTCGGTGCTAATGGCAGTTATGTACAGTATCAAGGTCAGCGATTAGCCGCAGCGGTAATTGCGCCCAAGTTATTGACAGCAGTAACAGCATTTGCGCAACGCCAGCATGATCCGATTGCGTACTATACGAGTCAGGGCTTCCGTTTGAGTCAGGCCAATGCTGATACGACAGAAAACTTTCAGTTGTTACGGCTGCATCCGATCGTTGATCCAGCGTGGTATGCAACTCAGCAAATTAACTTTTTAAATGTATTTAATCGCGACCATGACCAGCTTTATCAAGAGAAGTTTTCAGGCCAGTTAACTTTTGTGCGAAATAATCCACGGTGTTTGGATACGATGGTCAATGGCGTGACGAAGCAGTCAGGGATTCGAACCTTAATTCAACAGGCCGGACTACAGGGGATTAAGACTTATGCCTTTGGGGATGGGTATAATGACCTGCAAATGTTTGACGAAGTTGATGTTCCTATTTCGATGGGGAATGGGGTGGCTGCTGCTAAAGAAAAAGCAGCATATGTGACTACTACAAATACCACGGATGGAATTGTTCGCGGACTTCGCCACTTTGGTTTAATTCAATAGAACACACAAAAAGGGACTGAGCGATTTGCTCAATCCCTTTTTGTATTGATGAATTTAGTCTAACTTAGCCGCAATGTTGGCTAAGGTCACATCGGCCGTGTCCGCAAAGACCATATCCGCGGCACCTAATTCGGTGGCATCACCAATGCCTAAGGAAATTTCACCGGCGGCATTAATCGCGGCCACACCAGCAGCGGCATCTTCAACGCCGATACATTGTTCGGGTGGCAAGTTTAATAGCTCAGCCCCTTTGGTATAGATCTCAGGATCTGGCTTACCATGAGTTAAACTAGCTGGGTCGACAATCTTTGGGAAGTAGTCGGCCAATTCCAACTTAGCTAATACGCGGGGGGCGTTCTTAGAAGCAGAGGCCAATGAGAGCTGGTAGCCTTTGGCGCGTAGATCATCAAGAAAAGCTTTCATCCCTGGTAAAATATTAGCGGGCGTCATCTTGTCGACTTCAGCGACATAGTTGGTGTTTTTCTGAGTGGCTAACTGCTCTTTTTCAGCCTGGGTATAGTCGTTTTCCTTACCACCAGCCTTCAGAATCATTTCCAAGGAATCCATGCGACTAATCCCTTTAAGACCATTGCCCAGTTCATCACTCCAAGTAACACCTAGGGAATCGGCGAGCTGATGCCAGGCCTTACCATGAAGAATGGAAGTATCCGTAATCACACCGTCGAGATCAAAAACAAATCCTTTAATATCAGAAAACTTTGTCATGCTAAGCACTCCTTAATAAGTTATGGTGGTTGAAACGTGTGGTTTTAGTGAAACAGATTGTTGCTGAATTTGAAGGGTGGTTGCCTGGTCGGCCGTCACGGTAATGTGGTGATGGTCAATGCTAAAGGCATAGGTGATGCCACGAATGCATTGCTTAAACGCAATGGCTGTCCAAGCATGGGGCAGGCGAGGGGCAACCGTCAGGTGATCGGCTAGCGCATCGACCCCGGCATAATACCGCATAGTCATTAACGTTACCGCCCCCATGACGCCTAGGTGAATACCTTCGGCTGTTGTCCCGCCTTGAATGTCGTAGTAATCGGACAACAGTGCTTGAGAATAGAATTGCCAAGAACGATCCAAGTGCCCTGCCATCGCCGTTAATGCGGCGTAGACAACCCGCGATAGGGTAGACCCATGGGTTGTTCGATCCAAATAGAATTGTAGATTCTTAGTTAACGCACCTGTGGGAAGCTGGTAACCCAATTGCTGAAGCAGCGTCATGACCTGTGGAACATCTAAGTTGTAGAAAATCATAAGGGCATCGGCTTGCTTAGCCACTTGGTAGGCATCAGGCGTCTTTCCTTCGGCCTTCAAGATGCGATCCATTCGGGAAATATCTCCGTATTTTTGCCGATACTTCTGGAAATCTAACTGGGGAAGCTTGAAGTAACCAGCAAATTGCCCGATAATGCCGTCCTCGTTAATGTCGAGTTTCAAGTGCTGGGCAACGTCTGCAAATTGGTCGAGAATTTGCGGAGTCACGCCCGTTTTCTGGTCAATGGCTGCCAATTGGTCGGGTTGGCACTGCTGCCGAAGGACCTTCAGTTCGCGAAATAACCAGGCAACCATTAGATTGGTGTATGCGTTATTGGCTAATCCTCGGCTGTGCGCGTTTGGATAGTTTTCGTGAAATTCATCCGGTCCCATGACTTGATCAATTGTGTATCGTTGATCGGGCGCATTCCGGTGGGCCTTACTGAGCCAAAATTGTGCAATTTCTTGCAGCATTTCTAAACCATATTGTACCAAGAAGGTATGGTCACCAGAAATTCGGTCATACATAATAACATTGTAAGCAACGGCTAATGACACGTGGCGTTGCAAAGATGAATAGTCGGGGTCCCACGTATTGGTCAGGGGATTCAAGTGAACTACCTGGGACTGTTCATCTCCAGTTGCACCGGACTGCCATGGGAACATGGCACCAGCAAATCCGGCCTCATGGGCGTTCTTTTTGGCAGCGGGTAGCCGACGATAACGATACATCAGCAGTTGCCGCACAAGTTGCGGATCATATAGTGTCAGTAGCGGCAGGTCAAACATTTCGTCCCAAAAGACATGTCCCCGATAGGCTTCACCGTCTAGCCCACGGGCGTTAATTGAGGCATCAATTTTACCAGAAGCGATGGCCTGCGTTGCTGAGAATAGATGGTACAGATTGACTCGGATTAATTTTTGGGCTGTCATATCACCCGAGAGTTGAATATCCGCAATATCCCAGCGATGTTGCCAATAAGTGGTGCTACTCTTATGCGTATTCTCAAAACTGGCCTGGGCCAAATCGGCTTGCGTTGCAGCTAAAAGGTCACCAGTTGTTTCGCGAGCGGTATAGAGCACAATATTTTTTTCAAACGTATAGGTGTGTTGGGGTTGAACGTCAAGCGACTGCATCTGGCGCACTTGTTGATCGGCGTCTGGGCGATCATGGTTTTGCGGGGTGAGCGCCGTTCCTGGACCAGTTAATCGGGACCCTAGAACGAACTTGACAGCTGAGGTAGTTGTTTGCCCCTCTAAGAACATTGAGTCGGTTTGCTGACTGGTTCCTGTGATGCGTAAATGTCGTTGATTAAAGGCATTATAGCGGTCGACATTCGCATTGATTACCCGACCATCAATCGCAGAGTAAATTTGCAGACTTCCCGCAAAATTTAAAGGAGTGATCCGGTATTGGATGGCTAAACGGTGCCAATCTTTGAAGTTAGCCAGTTTTTTAGTTTCAATTCGGAGGGCATGACCGGTAGGGAGTTGGACAAGCATGGTGGTGGTTAGCGTCCCAGTATGCAGATCAAGACTACGATAAATATCTTGGATATCAGCAGCCTTAATCTGAAAAGGATTTTGATGATCAACACCAAAGGATAAGGCCTGAGCGTTAGGTAAGTTAACCAAGTCTTCATTTGTTACGTTGCGACCATTGAGATTGGTGGTTAACTGGTCATACAGGCCAGCCGTATACATGCCCGGATAATTGTCGGCATCGGCGTGAGCTTCTGTATAAGCACCACGAAGCCCGATAAAACCGTTGCCGACGGTGAGCATAGCCTCTTGACCATAGTTACGTTTACCTTGGTACTGACCATAATAGTCAAGGTGCCAGGTTAAATAGTCGCGTTTAGCGGTCAGTGCAGCGGTGAGTCCTTGTTGCTGCACGGCTTGGGAACTGACAGCGGGAACATTTAACATGTTGGTAATCGCGAGGCCTAAATCAATCCGTTGGTGATTAATGCCCACCACGGTATCTGAAAATGGGTAACTGAGTGCATTATCAATTACGGCGGCATCGACGTCTAAACCAGCTAATTTCAACCGCAAATTCTCAAGGTTTTCGCCAATAGTTTGATCAGAATTGTAGGCGATCGTAAAACGTCGCCGTTCATCGGGATTAGTGGGTTGGTAGCTGACGGCTAAAGCGTCATCCAAGACATGCAATGAAATTAAGTTCAATTTGAGATCATCCTTTCTGCTAAATGATAGCGTATTCTTTCAAGACTAATCTTAGGCTACCCAGATTGAATAAGCAATTAATTCTTCCGATTTTGGTTAAAATAATTTTGTTGATAAAGGTTGATTTGACAATATTGCAACCGATTGCAGTATTTGTAGTCATCACGCCTTTGATCCATAAAAAAACACTCAAGCTGTGAACTTGAGTGTTACTGACGTTTAAGGGTTAACAATGTATAAGGGGGCCTGTCCCTGATCCACGCGAACCGCATTCTTGGCAACAATCGTAGCCATAGCGTCACGTGCTTCCACGGTTGCGTTACCAACGTGGGGCGTTAAAATGACATTGTCCAATGCTTTGAAGCCGGCGTCAACGTGCGGTTCGGCTTCATAAACATCCAAAGCAGCGCCAGCTAACTGTCCCTGTTGGAGAGCTGTCAACAGGGCGGCTTCATCGATAATGGAACCTCGGGCCGCATTAATTAAATAAGCGGAATCTTTCATGGCCTTAAATTCGGCAGCTCCTAATAAATGATGCGTCTCTGGCGTGAAAGGACAATGAATGGTTAAAATGTCACTTTGCGCAACTAAGTCAGTTAATGGCACCTGTTGGGCATGTAAGGCCTGCGCGGTGGTCGCATCGAGAGGATGGCGTTGCGTGTAGATAATTTTCATATCAAAAGCAGCTAAGCGTTTGGCGACTGCCTGCCCAATTTGGCCCATACCGAGAATGCCCAAAGTCTTGCCCGCTAGTTCATGACCCAAGAAGAATAGGGGTGACCAGCCATCAAACCCTTGATCGCGCATCAATCGGTCACCCTCAACAAGGCGGTGAGTTAAAGCGATGATGAGACCGGCAGTCACCTCAGCGGTTGAGACAGTCGAGACTTTCGGGGTGTTCGTCACGGGAATTTGTCGTGACCGGGCATAGTCGGCATCAATATTATTGAAACCGGCGCCATAATTTGCAATCAACTTTAGTTGTGGATCGGCATCAATGATGTCACGATCGACCTGAGTGGATAGTGGGGTAATCAGATAATCCTTACCCACAACACGTTTTAACAATTCAGCCTTGGTGATCAGGCCGTGGCCATTATAGCAATCTACGTCTAAGTTGGCTTGGCGCAAGATGTTTAGCGCCGCCTGAGGAATGGGGGCAGTTACGAGAACACTGGTCATATGAGTCACTCCTTCAGTTAAATTTAAAAGACACCTTCATTGTAATCGTTTCCAGTTAGGAATACAGCTATTAGCCGAATTTACTTCGATAATTTGAAGAAACGTGGTAACATTTGTACATGATTACTTAACGAAGGGGCATTCTGGCTGTGAAAATTTTAACGTCATTGTTGATGGTTTTACTAACTGGTGGTCTGATTGGCGGTACCTTGTGGGGGATGCTCACGTGGAACGTGGCTTTTGGCTGGGATATCATGATTGGTTTAACGGGATTGATCGTTAGTACGCTCGTTAATCTTGGTCTGTACTGGTTTTTATGGCCCCGATCGCCAATACTTTTAGAGGATGAGACGGCCGTTGGTGATGAGGAAGCACAAAAAAAGCCATTACGATAAGTCGCAATGGCCAAAGAGTAAGGTTACAACATAATTGGGGGATTATGTTGTAAAAAATTTCATCTACTTTGGGGGAGTAAAATGAAATCTGTCTGTTGAATGAGGACAGAAGCCTCACGCATAAGTTGAAGGTTAGTTCAAACTCATCCGCAACTTTATAGTAACGTATTTATTAAGAAATTGCTATTAAAAAGTAAATATTTTGGTGAAGGTATTTAATGAGACGGTTGATCGTTCAGCCATGAGGCGATTAGAGAACTTTGAACCGGTTAGTTAAGCGAGGAAACAATGCTGAGAGGGTGGACAAGGTGACACAACAACGGATTAAAATAGGTGGCTTTGGCAGTTGGCTATGGGTTATCGGGATGGTGATTCTAATATCGGTGGTTCAATTGCCATTGCTACAATTAAATCATGGCTCATTGTTGCATCGTGTTTTATGGAGTGGTATTTATCTGGCTGGGTTTGTGATCACGGCCCTGATTGGTTTTTGGCGCTATCGCCAGATTCATCCAGTTAATTGGCAACGGTTGACTGGGCAAGATTGGGTACAAATGGTCAAAGGCTATGGGTTTATCATCTTGTCAGAGTTTATTTTAAGTGGTTTGACTAGTGTGCTGTACCATCAAACTAGTACGGCGAACAATCAAGCCATTGGGACTTTGATGGGGCGGAGTAGTTTAACGATGATTCTACTGAGTTTGACGGCAGTATTGGGGTCACCAATTATCGAGGAGTTAACCTTTCGGGGGCTGTTAATTGATGGCTGTTTTGCCCCCAGATCTTTCTGGTTATCAATTGTTGTGAGCGGGATTGCTTTTTCGATTCCCCATGCCAGTTCTAATCCAATCAGTTGGCTTTTATATGCGGTAATGGGAGGAACCCTGGCCTATGTGTATCGGCGAACGGGTAAATTACAGAGTAGCATCCTACTTCACGGGTTTAATAACCTAGTTGCAGTGGGACTCATGTTATTGACACTTAAATAGTAAAAAGACAGCACTGACAATATCGTCCGTGCTGTCTTTTTATAAAAAATATTAATCTTGATCGACTTGTTTAGCAATCATGCGCTCTTGGCTGACGTGGTCTAACTGTGACTTCACGGTGACCAGTTCAGTCATCATTTGATCAATTTCTTTGTCGGACATTCCCAACAACGTTTGGCATTGACCGATACGCGTATAAACCTCGTCACGCTTAGCCGCTGCCATGTCGGTCAAGTGAATTAGCACTTGGCGTTCATCAGTTTGGCTTCGGACTCGAGTAACCCAACCTTGTTTTTCTAATCGTTTCAGAAGCGGGGTCAGGGTTCCACTATCAAGTTCCAAACGGTCCCCTAATTGGTGGACGGTTAATGGCGCATCCTCCCAAAGAACCAGCATGGCAATGTATTGCGGATAGGTTAACCCAAAAGGTGCCAAGGCACTCTGGTAGAAATGATTAAACTTTTTGCTAGCAGAATAGATGGAGAAGCAGAGTTGTTCGTCTAGCAAAATCGGTGTCACTTTAGTCATGGCACAGACCTCCTTTTAAATGACTTTCAGAGTATTGTATACAATTGAATTGTTGTTTACAAGTAAAAACCATTAAGGTTATTTTTCCTTAATGTGTTTAGGTAAATTCATTGTGATGAGATGGCCGGACATATCAGCCATATCGAGAACTTGGGGACATTGTAATTTAATGACCAGCTGATATAACAGACAGTAATCATGTTCGATTGTGACGAAGCACAATACCAAAATAATATTACAATTGCCAATAGCTTAGATACTTAATCGTATAACCATAAGTATAGCAGAACTTTAATAAATTTAAAGCCTGTTTAGTGAAGAACTTATAAGAAAGTGGCTAGATACAAGTTTAAACGGCGGCCTAATAATCACAATGTGAAATGTTATCTAATGATAAAACCACCATTTTTAGTATTGTGTAACCGCTTAGCTTGCTGTGCAAGTAGACTTTTAAAATAGTTCATCTGAGGGCAGAAAACAAACTGATATATTGCAAATATGGGATTGTTCCTGATAAACGGAGTCGGTATACTAGAGGACAAGGGGATGAAGTGAGTGAGATGGTTATTTTACATTGTGGTTAGCCTACTTTGGGGTAGCCTAATTGTGCGCGCGCTTTTTAACCGACAGTATCGACGTTGTTGGTGGTGGTTGGGCTGGTGGTTATTAACAACCTTAACGTGGACACCAGTCACGCTGAACTTTGGGAGTGCGGTTGGTGGAATTACGACTCATTGGTGGGCTGGTGGCATTTGGGTAATACGTCCCTTACAACCAGCAAGTGTTGATACATCCTTTTGGCTGAATATTGTCATGACCGTGCCACAAGGCGGACTATTAGCCTGGAACTGGCCGCGGTTGCGTTGGCCCCAATGGGTGTTAGCGGGGATACTCACAGGGCTAACCTTAGAAGCCGGTCAAGCGCTGGGAAATTGGTTACTTGGTCTGGGAAGATGGGTTGATGTAAATGATGTCTTAACCAATGCCACCGGAATAGTGATTGGTGCAATTCTATTTTGGTGTTGGCGTCAATGGCAGCAAAAAATGAAAGGGCGTGGCAGTAAATGTTTATGACGACGGGTGGTTTGAATCGAACGCATGCCATTCAAGGAATTTTAACGGCGACGGCTAGCACAATGTTACGGTCGGAAAAGCCAGATGAATTTTCTCTGTTTGACGGATTATTTGAAGAGGTTAAGCAGCAGTTAATGAAGCAAGCACAAGAGAATCAAGCGGATGGGCTAATCGAAGTGCGGTTTAATACCGAAGTCGTACGTATGAATGTAGCACCTAAATTTTTAGTCGTTCACGGGTATGGCACAGCGGTGAGGTTTCCAGACGTAAAAAAAACTGAATAAAGGGCTTCCCTTTTATGCAGTCTTAGTGTAATATATTATTTGTTGTTGAGTTGCCCCGATGGCGGAACTGGCAGACGCGCAGCGTTCAGGTCGCTGTTTGAGAGATCAAGTACAGGTTCGAATCCTGCTCGGGGCATAATAGTAATAAAAGAGGAACACTGCTAAATCAACGTTTAGCGGTGTTCTTTTTTACAATCAAAAAACGAAAAGCTTAGAAGCATTGAAGTGCTTCATAATTGTTAGACAAAGAAGTCTAACGATTGTGAGGTACTTTTTTCATGGTTAAATATAATTCTGTTTTAAAAGCCCAAATTATAAATGAACATCTCAACGACGGTACTTCCGGAGCGGAACTAGCAAGAAACCATCAATTACCCAAGCGATAAGTTAATCGGTGGCTTCAACAGTATCGTTTGAACGGCATTGAAACACTTAAGCGGCACAAAACTAAGCGTAAGTTCTCGGCAGAATTCAAATGGAATGTGATAAACTACTACCAAACTCATGATGAGTCTTTAGCCGAAGTTGCCGGAAAATACAATGTTTTAGCCTGTCAAATCTGTACTTGGCGAAAAACGTTTATTCGAGACGGCTACTCTGGTTTAGGACCCCATCCCAAAGGTAGGCCAACTAAAATGAAACGTTCTAAAAAACAGATTCGTCAATTAGAAAAACAAAGTGAACTTGAGCGTTTACGAAACGAACTCGCCAAAAAGAATCAAGAACTCTATGCCACAAAATTGGAGAATGATATCTTAAAAAAATCAATGACCCTGTTCGGACCTTCAAAGGACGTCAAAAAACCGAAATAGTGGATCAGATCAGGGCGGATCAAGTCAAGCTACCTAAGAACCAACGTTATAAAATTGGCGACATACTTAGTGCCATTGGTCTTAAGAAAGCCACGTATCATGATGAACGTAAACGAATCAAAAATCATACTGATAAATATGCCGACATCAAAATAAAAGTCAAAAAGATCACTGAAGATGGTAAGTGCCGCGGTCGGTTAACCTACGGTTACCGGCGGGTTCAAGATGAACTAATTAAGCTTGATGTCCATATCGCAGATGCGGTTGTCCGCCGACTAATGGCTGAATTGGGCGTACAAGTGAGTCTTTATAATCGGCACAAGAACGGTAAGTATTCCTCCTATAAGGGTACCATTGGTAAAGTCGCTGAAAACCTCTTGGAACAAAACTTTAACCAAGCCAAGCCTTATACGGTACTCCATACAGATGTTACGCAAATTCGCTTAGGGAACCACAAATGGGCTTATATCTCAGCGATCACCGACGAGGCCAGTAAGGAAATCCTAGCGTTTCAAATTAGCAACAGTCCCAATCGTATTCTAATAACTAAGACCGTTGATGAGCTGATCAGTAAGTTACCAAGTAATGTCCAACCCATCATTCATTCCGATCAAGGATGGCATTACCAATTAGATTACTACATGAAAAAATTATCCGAACATGAATTCATTCAAAGTATGTCCCGTAAGGGAAACTGTCATGATAATGCTCCAATTGAAAGCTTTTTTCACCTTTATAAGACCGAATGCCTGACTGGATTCCCACCCTGTAAAGATTTAGCCGAACTAAAAGCAGTTTCCTTAGAATATGTTAATTGGTTCAATTACCAACGAATCTCATCAAAAACAAAAGGTATGTCCCCGTGTGAATATCGAGAACATACCTTAGCAGCGTAATAAATATTTACTTTTGTCTAACTTTTATGTTGCACTTCACATTTGCCTTTTAGTACGGGACTTTCCGTTAGCTTAATAAAGCTATTACGGATACTTTTAAATCTGCTTTCGGTCAGCAAGTTAAGCAGAGAACTGCGGGACTCCCTCTTTTTGATTCGTGGTATAGTGAAGGGTATCAGTGTAGTTAAGAAAGGGGTTATGAGTAGTGGCAACTCAGTTACCAGCAGAAATTAAAGTGCGTGGCGCACGGGTGAATAATTTAAAAAATATGGACGTCGACGTCCCACTCAATGAGTTCGTGGCGATTACCGGACGCAGCGGCTCTGGAAAATCATCATTGGCGATGGGCGTCTTATATGCGGAAGGAGCGCGCCGCTACCTTAACGCATTATCAACCTTCACCCGGCGGCGGATCAATCAAATGGGGAAGGCAGCTGTGGATTCAGTCGAATATTTACCATCAGCCTTAGCGTTACGGCAACGCCCACAAGTTCCAGGAGTCCGGTCCACAGTCGGCACGATGTCCGAAAGTTTAAATATTCTGCGACTCGTTTTTTCTCGGTTGGGATCGCCAGTTTGTCCTAACGGGCATCAAGTGCCACCAACCCTAGATGCCGCTGAGAATGATGGCTACGTAGTCTGTCCAACTTGTGGCGTTCGTTTCCGTGCACCAGGAGCAGAGGATTTTGCTTTTAATTCAGATGGGGCTTGTCCAACCTGTGGTGGTTTGGGAGAAGTTCGCCAGTTAGATGCCAGTTTGTTAATCGCTGATGACACGCTAACCTTACGGCAGGGGGCTGTGGCATCTTGGCATTTACCTGGCCGAAATTTCATGCCAACGGTGGCGGATGCGATTGGAATTCCAATCGATGTGCCGTATCGGGAATTGAGTGCGGCGGACAAACAGCGCGTTTTACATGGTGCCAAGCAAACCGTTGCCGTGAATATTCCCAGTAGCAAAGGCAAAATTTTTCACATGGATAATGCTGTTTATGAAAATGCCTTTGCAGCGGTTGAAGATAGTCTAGCGACAACTAAAAATGAACGAACAATAGCGAAGCTTAACAAATTTTATACGTTTGACACTTGTCCGACCTGTCAAGGCACACGTCTCAATCCGGAACGATTAAAACAGCAGCTCAATGGGCGTAATCTGGCAGAAGTGTGTGACTTGCCAATTAACCAGTTACGTACTTTTGCCAACACGGTGGTGGCGTGGTTACCTCCTACCATGCAATCGATGGGGACGGAGTTGATTGACGAGTTGCTAGCTAGTCTACAGCCCCTCGTTGATTTGGGGTTAGATTACTTGACGTTAAGTCGACCAGGAGCCACGTTGTCAACGGGTGAACTTCAGCGTATTCAACTGGGCAGAACGTTGCGAAGCGCAACGACGGGAGTTCTGTACGTCCTGGATGAACCGTCTGTTGGACTACATCCGGCTAACGTGACGGGGCTTATTAAGGCCTTCCATGAGTTGGTTGCTCAGGGAAATTCAGTGGTGGTCGTGGATCATGACACCCGGATCATTAGTGCGGCAGATCATGTCATTGAAATTGGTCCCCAAGCAGGTAAGTTGGGCGGTACAGTTGTGGATCAAGGAACGGTTGCTGAGATCAAAAGCAGTGCGCAATCGTTAATTGCACCATTTTTAACGGGACGAGCACAGTTACGGGAACGCCCTACGCTGAGTTCAACTGACTTATGGGCCAAGGGGCGGCTGGCTATTGAGGTAGCGGACCGATTTAATATCAACGATGTGTCAGTGGCCTTTCCTAAGAACCGGTTGACCACGGTGACGGGGATGAGTGGTGCTGGAAAAACAACGTTAGTCCTAGACAGTTTGATTCCAGCAATTGAGGCTGAGGTTGCGCATCACCCGTTGCCAACCCATGTTCGCCAGCTTGAACGGGGGAAGATTCGCCATATCGTGACGGTTGACTCAGTTCCCGTGGGTAAGAATGTGCGCTCAACGGTGGCAACCTATACAGATATGCTAGATCATTTACGCAAATTATTTGCGGCAACGCCGGCGGCCCAAGCACATGGATATACGAATAGCCGGTTTTCATACAATGTTAAAGCAGGGGCCTGTCCACTGTGTAATGGAACCGGTCAAATCTCATTAGATGTGCAGTACTTACCGGATATTACCGAAGTTTGTCCGCAATGCCAAGGGCAGCGGTACAATCGTGAGACCCTAGCGGTGAAGTGGCAAGGATATAGTATTGCCGATATTTTAGCCTTGTCCGTGGATGAAGCCTTGCCAATTTTTGCGACAGAAAAGGCGATCAGCCAGACCTTGCAGGCGCTCCACGATATGGGGCTGGGCTATCTATTATTAGGAGAAAGCACCCCCGCTTTATCGGGAGGCGAAGCTCAGCGATTAAAATTGGTATCACGAATTGGTAAACGACAAAACGGCACTTTGTTTATTTTTGATGAGCCGACGGTGGGTCTACATCCCTTAGATATCCAACAACTGGTAAAGGTCTTCGATCAACTCATTTCACAGGGAGCCACCGTGATTGCCATTGAACACGATCTTGACTTGATTGCCAATGCTGATTATGTGATTGATATGGGGCCCGGCGGCGGAATTAATGGCGGCCAGGTAGTGGCTGTGGGAACGCCTAGCCAAATTAGTGCGAATCCAGCTAGTGTTACGGGACGCTATTTAAAAGAAGAATTACATCTGTTTGCGCAGCAGGTATAGGAGATTTAGGTAACTAATAGTATAAATGAGAGGGAGTGCTTGGTGTAAGCCATTGAGAGCATTCCCTTTTTGAATTCAGGTAAGGGTAATGCTGATAAACCGGAGATTATTGAGGAAAATATTCTCAGACTTGAAGTTCGCTGCAAATGAGATAGTATATAATGCAAGTGGGGGGATGCGTGTGAGTTATAGTAGACCATTCTATCGTGTGGTCGCATTTGTTCTTGGTCTGATGTTGTTAGTGATCCCTTTGACAGCACAATATTCTAATTTCGCGATCCCCGCTATTATCTTGGGGCTAGTATATGTATATTATATGTGGGTGGTTTCGTTGTTGCATAAGCGAGCCAGGGTATTTATTAGACTCTTTATCCATTTGATCTATACCACAATTGCGGTTAGAACGATGTACATTGCTTGTGATCATATTTTTATGATGCATAATCTCATTAGCTGGATTGACATGCTATTTGCATTGGTTGCTTTTGGTATTTTTGGGATTAAGACGATTATAATTTTTGTCAATAATTATGATGATATTATTAGTCTGCTGCATTAGACTAGCTGTTAAAAATGAATTACTTCTTAAGGATGAACGAAATTGATTGGAGTCAGTTTCGCTCATTTTTTACATAAAAATTTGCTTGAGCCCGCTTAATTGTCAAAACACCGAAAATGTTCGTTATTTCAACGATTTTTAGTTGTATAATGGTGTTAATTATAGGGGGTGCTGATATGGGTAAAGAAGCAAATGAACTAGCCAAATCGGTTGTAAGTGCGGTCTTGAGTGAGCTACGTCGGTACAAAAAGAAAGATCCCAATAAGGCATTTATGTTATTAGACTTAGCGGGAAACATGGTTACAGAGATTAGAAGTTGTGGGCCGTTAATTGCGTGTGAGTTGTTAAAAAACGATGGAGTAGAGTATATGAAATTATATAGTCCTAGTACCGTTAATTTTGAGATTCGAGAAGTAAAGAACAATTAGTCTGACTTATATCGAGATGTAATACCAATACGATCTACCAGACTAATGCTAATTTTAGATGGTTGTTATATTAGCTCTGCTTACTTTAAGCGGGGCTTTTTGACGTCTTTCTCACATCTAAATAAGTTAGTGGAGATTCATGGCTAGATGTTGATTTTAAAATAAAAAAGTTCTAGTGACTATAGATAGCATCTGGTTAAAATTTATCGAGAAATGCGTTTAACGATGAAATAATTCGTTTATGAAATATATTAAGGCAACAGATTATGCGAAATGTGTAACTCTCAGTAACTATATTAGTCAATCCCAAATAGCCTTTGGGAACCCAATGAAAGTTAAAATACCGTCCAATATCATTTAAACTGCTACAGTATTGTGTTAAAATGTTTTTATAGTATTAAGTATTGTAAGTGCTAATGTAAGCGGCATATATATATCAATGCTATTATAAAACGGACTAACTGGTAGACTATTAAAGCCATTAATAAATGATTGGAATTGGGTTCAATCATTTCTAATAAGACACAATAATTTTTAGGGAGGAGACCAATTTGAAGCTATCGACATCGCGATTGGTAATTTTACTACTAAGTTGTCTGATTTTCGGCTTTGGCATTATGAAGGGGCAGACGGCAGAAGCTAGTATTACGACATCTGGTAGTACGTATACGGTAACCTCGGGAGATGACTTGTTTAACTTGTTGACGAATAACAAGAATTACTGGTCATCCCAAAATGTTCCACCGACGGATCTGACAATCAAGGTGGCTAATACCATTACGTTACCGGGGTATGATGCGAGTTTATATAGTGGGCTGACCAATGTTAAGGTTGATTTTCAACAACACCAGTTCTATGCAGGAAATTACGTGGCGTCGCGAGTTCTAATTCCAAGAACGAGTTCGGCTCAATTAACCGTGGCCAACGTCAACAACACGAGTAATGCCACTACTAACCAGGTTACTGGAGTGCCAAACTCAGCTGGAACGGGGACAGCGACAGCTTATCTCAGTACCTACTACGGTATGTTGTTTTCATCAGATTTTGGGCTGTCGGGTGGCACGACCTCCTGCGCGGCACAAGTCACGTACGATAATGTTGTATATAATATGCCCAATAATTTGACCTACAATCAACCATTGTGCACCTACTTTGTACCAATCAATTTCACTGGAAAAAATAAAATTATCACTGCCGTCTCGGGACAACAAGTTGGTGAAATCGCAAATTTAAAGGTCAGTTCGGGAACCACTGAAATTATTGGTGGCGATGGAAGCAGTGGCTTAGCTGGTGGGATGTTTTATCCCTACTACAATAACTTGAATCAGGCTGACTTTCCGATTGATGTGGCAAAGGGAGCAACCTTGACGTTAACCAATAAAGATGCCAGGGCCCCCATGTTTGCATTTATTGGTATAGCCAATTCAGTAACAATTAATAATCAAGGAACCTTGAATTTAAACGCGACGAGTGCACAGACAACGTTATTTGGTTCGGGAACGAAAGGGGTAACCTTAAATGCTTCCGCACAGGCCAATACCAATATTAATACAGCCGGCGCAGCATTTAGTAATGACATGGGGACAACGAAGTTCATTGGTAATTTTGCCGACCAATCGCGTACAGTGCTTTCGTCCGCGACCTCTGTTTTTAAAAATTCAAGTGCTTGGAAAAACAATAGTTCCTTGAATGTTACGACTGGTGCTAAGATCGCGGCTTATAGTGGTGGTACCCAAACAGGTGGGTTAACCGACTCCAGCAGCCACTATATTCCGGTGACGTTTAATGGGGGGAGCATGGCTCAAGGCTTTTTAAAGCCAAGTGCTCCCAGTACGACGGACGATTATACCGGACTAGAACCGGCCGACTCGAAGTTTAATGCGGCTGGTAGTACCGTAAACTCTAATGACTTAACCAATGCCAATAATAAGGGGTTGCTTATTTCAGCGGAACTATTGGGGACTGACCTTGGTGCAGTCGATCAGTACAAGTGGGATTACAATATTGCGGACCTAAGTGAGCAGCCTACGTTACTACCGCGAACGACCGGAAACGATCTTTATTTTAGAGTGATTGATACACGGTCCGCGACGCCGTCTTTTTCGGTGATGGCAAGTTATACGCCAGCCGAAACACAGCCGTTTACCATGTGGTTTAAAAATGATCAGTCGGCGGTTCAGCTATCGCCAACCGATCAAACTGTGCTTAGTGCTGACCAGATGACGGCAGATAACGGGGTTTATACAAAAACTTTTGATGAGAACACCGGTTTGCTGCTTAGGGCTAGCATCGCTGCACGGGCCGGATCGTATACGGGGAAAGTAGTTTGGACCCTGGTAGATGGTGTTCACTAGGGAATGTGTTGAGTAGGCGTTGGTGATAATTGATCAACGCCTTTTTTGCGGGTTTAAAATTTAATTCATGAGGGCAACGACAAAAAAGACCCGCGATCTGTTTACCAATCGCGGGTCTTTAAAGGAGCTAAGATTCAAATGTGACAATTACAGTTTTTTAGAAACGGTATACCGTTTCGTCGTTGATGGCTCAGTAGAATTTGTGAGCTGTTGCTCCGCTAAAAAGATATCAAAGGACGGTTCACCATGCTCGTTTTTAACAACTAAAACATGGCCGGAATTATCGTGCCGTTCTTGATAGATTTGCGCCGTTTGCACGGCTTCGTGATAATCATGGAAATTACCAATTGAGTCACCAGGATTGAAAAGTACTACTTCATCCATTGTCATCATTCCTTTCAGGGCTAGCTGCTGATTTCATTATAGCGCATTCACTTGAAAAACAACACCAATTTACAAATCAGCATCCATGGTAAAAGATAATTTAGAGAGGTCACCGTTGGCCTGAATCAGCTTACCAATTTGAACTTGAATCTGGGCAAATGCAGCTGTGGCAGTTTCTTGATTGAAATGACCTAGCTCAGCGGCGGTGGGGGTAGTTTGCGTGTCACCTGTGCTTAACCGTTGAAAACCGGCAATTTGGGTTTCCTTTAGAAAATTGTCTAGTAGCTTACGGTTTTGATGATAGTGTGCTTCGCTTAAAACATCGAGTAATTTACCTGCCCAATAAGGATTTTGATTGTCATAGGCAGCGTTGTTTGCGGCATAGCTAGGGGCTAACTGATCACCAGCGGCATAGAATGGGACATACGGACTGAATGCCGGATTGCCCAAGCATTGCCAAATCACACCAGCTAAGGTTGGTGCGACGTTACGTCGCAGTTGCAGAATGTGTGAGTTCTGGGTTCGTGATAGACCAATTGCCCGAAATTGGTGACGTTCAGTTTCACTACCAGTTCCCAGTGGATCATAAGGGGTTTCTTGATAGTGTGATCCAAGGAAGGCTTCAACTTCGGGGATGCTAATTTTTTGTTCCGCCTGCCGAATAAAGGGGAGTTCCATACTGGTTGGCTCTTCAAAGGCACTGGGAGTGAAGCAACGATGACCGTACCACACCCGGGGCGTATTATAGTGTGCATCATCGGCCGTTTTGGTTCCGAAAATATGCCGGGAGTTAAAGCGACCGCCACCGGGATTTAGCCGGTGATGTTGAACAAATTGGCGAATACCAGCGGAAGTTAGGAAATCTTGTGGGCGATCAAAGTCAATATCCTCAATTGCTAATTGATTGGCGACAACAGCGTATGCATCGTCTGGAATTCGCTGGGCCACCCAGTGATGACCGCTAACGATTTCCATGTACCAGACTTCTTCGGTGTCACTGAAGAGCACACCGTTTGTTTCCGCAGCTCCCTGCTCACTAACTAGCTGACCTAGTCGCTTAACGCCAGCTTGAGCGGAGTCAATGTAAGGCAGCACAACAGTTAGCATGGCATCTTCAGCAATACCATTGCTGACTAAGGGGTCTACGCCAAGAACACGACTGTTCGTGTAGGCGCTTTCGGTGGCACTCATAGCAACATTTTTTTCGTTAATGCCGCTTTCTTCATAGTAACCTTCACTGGGATCGGTGTCGGGAACAGCGGTGTACTGATAAGTGGTTTGAGGAAGCCGAGTGGTGAACTGATTTCCTCGTGATACAAAAGGTTGTTCAGGAGACTCACCAGCGGGGTGGACAATTGCACGTTTAGGCCAGATAGCAACGAAGTTATCTTCATTACGGGCAATGATGGTGCTGCCATCTAAGGTTGCCATTTTCCCTGCCAAAAACGAGGTACAAGCTTGGTGTGTATGTCGAGACATTCAAGGTTCCTCCCTTTCAGAAATGAGACTGTGATTTATTACGAATACTATAGCACATTTCGCTAGTTTAAGACGTCTCTCACCGCTTCTTCATCAGAATTTGCTAAGATGGATGTATCAGAAAAAGGAGATGTCGTTATGGCACACACCCAACATCAGCATTCATTGACGCGAGAACTGGCGTGCATTAATCAAGTACCGATTTTTCAGCACTTATCAGATGAGCAGAAGGTGTCGGTTGCTCAGGTGACTCGCCCCGTTCATGCGGCCAAGGGTGAGACAGTGTTTGCGATGGGGGAGGTTTCCCAGACGCTGTACATTGTTAACACGGGCCAGGTACGGTTATATCATTTAGCTGCCGATGGGCATGAACAGGTTCTGCGAGTGTTGAATCCAGGGGACTTTGTGGGCGAAACGGCGTTGTTCACAGATGAAATTCACGCAAGCTTTGCTGCGGCAACGCAGACGGGTGAACTATGTACGATCTCACGGGCGGCACTGACTGCACTCGTGAAGACGTTGCCCCCCGTGGCATTAGCGTTGTTGCAGGCGTTGGCTGACCGGTTAAAAACAGCGGAACGTCAAGCAACCCTGTTAGCCATCCCAGATGCGTTACCCCGGTTAGCTGGCTACTTACAAGCCATCAGTGGGCGACAAGCAATCACGCTAACGTTACCGATGAGTAAACAAGATTTGGCTGCTTATTTGGGAATGACACCGGAGTCGTTAAGTCGGAAATTACGGCAATTGGCTAAGGCTGGTATTATCGAAACCGTCGGCCGACGTCAGATTGGGATTATTGCGCCTGAAAAGTTGGCGGAATTGGCGCCAGAATAGCGTTGAGCTTGTGGTTCTTTTAAGAATCCTTAATAATATGGTATTCCCGAAATAAATTTGCTAAAATGATGGGTGTTGTGTTTCATTGAAATAAATGAACGACTAATTAGGCTTAAGACTAAAATGAAAAAGGGGATACGCACATGTGTGGATTCGTTGGCTATGTGAATCAAAAGGATGTTCCGTCTACCACGATTAATGCGATGGCAGATCGGATCAAGCATCGGGGGCCCGATGATGAAGCTTTCTTTGAAGATGATCAGGCGGTTATGGGGTTCCGACGCTTATCAATCATTGATTTAGCTCATGGTAAGCAACCCATGTACAACCGAGATCAGACGAAAGTTTTGACCTTTAATGGCGAAATTTATAACTATCAAGAAATTCGAGAAGAATTAAAACAACTCGGTTACGAATTCCAAACGGACGTGGACTCAGAAGTCTTGATTCACGGTTACGATGCTTGGGGTCCTAAGCTGTTGGATCGCTTACGTGGGATGTATGCCTTTGTGATTTACGATAAGACGACCAATGAAGTATTTGGCGCACGTGATCATTTTGGAATCAAACCTCTATACTATTATGATGATGGGGACACTTTCCTGTGGGCCTCTGAAATCAAAGCTTTCTTGGAACATCCAAATTTCAAGAAGGAATTTAATGAAGCCTTACTCCCAATTCATCTGAGTTTTGAATTCATTCCTTCTCGGGATACGATGTTTAAAAATGTTTATAAAGTGCTACCGGGCCAATACTTTATTCACCATGCAAATGGCGAAACCGAGACGCACCGGTATTACAAATTCAATTACGATCACATTGACAACACCCAAACGGTTGAAGAAGATGCCAAGAAGATTCGGGGTATCGTTGATGAATCCGTTAAAGCCCATATGATTGCGGACGTGGAAGTCGGTAGTTTTTTATCCAGTGGGATTGATTCTTCATACGTGTTGAACGAGGCATCTAAGTTAAAGCCAATCCAGTCATTCTCTTTAGGATTTAAGGATTCTAAGTACAGTGAATTGAGCTGGTCAACAGAATTTGCCAAGGAAATCAAACAAAAGAATACGCCGCTCTACATGACGGGTGATGATTACTTCGATATCTTACCAACGATCATGTATTACATGGATGAACCCTTATCTAATCCATCGGCAATGCAGCTGTATTACTTGTCTAAGGGAACACGTGAATCCGTGAAGGTAGCCTTATCTGGTGAAGGAGCCGATGAATTCTTCGGTGGTTATAACACCTATCTGGAAGCTATTCCATTTGAACGCTATCAAAAATGGGTTCCAGGTGGCATTCGCAAGATGCTAGGGAGTATTGCTGAGAAGTTCCCTCGTTTCCACGGTCGGCGTTTCTTGGTTCGTGGGGCGCAGCCATTGAGTGAGCGGTACTACCGGGTTAACTATGTCTTCGACTTCCATGATCGTAATAAGATCTTGAAGAACCCGAGCTTGAATCAGGACGCTGGTGCTTATACCAAGCATTTGTTTGATGATGTGAAGGGGTTAGACGAAATGACCCAAATGCAATACTTCGACATCAACACGTGGTTACCTTACGACATTTTGCATAAGGCTGATCGCATGAGTATGGCGAACTCTCTAGAAGTTCGGACGCCATTAGTTGATAAAGAGGTGGCGAAGTTTGCGGCAACCATGCCGGTTAAGACGCGAATTCACACGGACGAAACCAAGGTCTCTTTGCGGACGGCGGCCGAAGCAGAACTGCCAGAACGGGTAGCTAAGAAGGAAAAGATGGGATTCCCATCTCCGATTGCGACTTGGATCAAGACAGAACCTTATAAGTCACGGATCATTGAGGCCTTCAACTCTGACGTGGCTAACAAGTTCTTCAATACGGATGCCTTAATGGATATCTTGCATGAGCACATCAATGGGAAGTCCAGTATGCAAAAGATCTTTACCATTTATACGTTTATCTTGTGGTACCAAGTTTACTTCCCAGAAGAGACGACGGCTAAAACGGTGGATCTAGTGCACCGGACGCAAGTTTAATAATTTAACGGCGCGCCAATGAATTTGGTCGGCCGATAACGATCAAGGTTGCTATTGGACTCGTCCGCTAACAACCTTGATTGTGTTTACTTAGCTTTTAATCAAAATTTAGTGTGAAGGGACGTTTATGTGTGATGGAAACCAATGGCGTCAAGTTTACGCCCGTATTACTCGGGAGTGATTTTAACGTTTACGGGATGGCTCGCTCCTTTTATGAGCTATACCATGAACCCGTTCAAGCTTTTGCCAGTGTGCAATTAGCACCAACGCGCTATACAAAAGTTGTTAATTTAGAGTTGATTCCTGGATTTGATGAAGATCCAGTTTGGATTCAAACAATGCGTAAACTTAAGGAGCGGTACGCTGATCATCCCGAACCTGTGATTTTAATTGGGTGTGGGGATGGTTATGCCGAATTGATTAGTAAGCATAAAGCCGAACTCGCTGATGTGTTTATTTGCCCCTATATCGACTACGATAAATTACGGCATTTGAACAATAAAGAGAATTTCTACAAAGTCTGTGACCAGTACGGATTACCCTATCCGGCTACCCGTATTATCACCAAGGACATGGCGACAGCCGCTGAACCGGTGGAACAACCCTTTGATTATCCGGTAGCCCTGAAACCAGCTAACAGTGTGGAATGGTTGGATGTCCACTTCGAGGGGCGTAAGAAGGCCTTTCGGATTCAGTCTGAAGCAGAGTTCCGCGATATTGTGCAGAAGATTTATGCCAACGGCTACCAGTCCGATCTGATCTTACAAGATTTTGTTCCTGGTGATGATAGTAACATGCGGGTACTAAATGCTTACGTCGATCAATATCACCATGTGAAGATGATGTGCCTCGGCCATCCTTTGTTGGAAGACCCAGCACCATCTGCGATTGGTAACTATGTTGCGATCATTCCTGAATATAACGAGACAATTTATCAGAACATTCAGAAATTCTTGGAAGCCATTGAATTTACTGGGTACGCGAACTTTGATATGAAGTACGATGTGCGTGACCAAACGTTTAAGTTATTTGAAATTAACTTACGTCAGGGACGGAGTAGTTTCTTTGTGACCTTAAATGGCTATAATCTGGCTGATTGGGTTGTTAAGGACTACGTTAAACAGGAATTGGTTGATGCTCCCACCGTTTACGGTAATCAAGATGAGTCACAACATGCGCTATGGTTAGGTGTGCCGGTGAAAGTCTTTAAGCAATATACGCGTGAGAATGTGGACAAGCAACGGGCGTTGAAGTTGATTGCCGCTGGCAAGTATGGAACAACGTATCACTACGATCAGGATATGAACTTAAAACGGTGGGCATTGCTAACCTGGATGCAACACAACTATACGGTGAACTTTAAGAAGTATTTCGCTGAAAATAAGGGGTAAGCCATTATGGAAAAATTCTTTACGATTATTGGCGGCATGGGAACCATGGCCACCGAAAGTTACTTACATCAATTGAACTTACGGACGCCGGCGCACGCCGATCAAGAGTATTTGAATTACATTTTGGTCAATCACGCAACGGTGCCGGATCGGACAGCTTATATTTTGGATCACAGCCAGCCCAGTCCGTTACCCACATTACTGGATGACATCCGGCAACAAAGCCAGTTAAACCCAGCGTTCTTTACGCTACCTTGTAATACGGCTCATTATTTTTATGATGACTTGCAGGCCGCTACGACTATCCCGTTGTTGCATATGCCACGCGAAACGGTCAAGGAAATCCAACGCCATTTTCCGGAAGCTAAGCGCATTGGGATTACTGGTACGCAGGGAACCATTACGGATAAGGTCTACGAAGATGAGGTGTTGGCGGCCGGGTTGACACCAGTGTTGCCAACCGCAGAGATTGAAGCGGAAACGATGGAGTTGATTTACGACAATATCAAGGAGCAAGACCGTGTAGATGCACCGTTGTATCACCGGATTTTACGCCAAATGCATGATGAGCAAGGGGCCGACTTGGTCATTTTGGGGTGTACCGAGTTATCTCTAGCCCAGGAACGCGAACCGGAAACTCAGATTCCTTTGGTTGATAGTCAATCAGTATTGGTTGATCGAACACTGGAAATGGCTTTAGCCTTACGTGATAAAAAATAAGTAATAGATAAATGATGGTCTTGAGTGGCTTCTCTTTTTAGAGGAGTCACTTTTTTTATTATAATCAATTGGTTAGGAAATTAATCGTAGTGAAAGTTTCTATCCAGCAGTGGCGAAAGTCGATCTACCCTAATCCAGATCACCACTTTCACTTTTATATAAAAATATCCCTTCTCAACATTAATGATGGCTGTTGAGAAGGGATATTAATAATTATTTAAAAGCTAACGTTAGTCCCAATCCAATCGTCAGTAAAGCGACGATACCTAGTAGCCAGTAAATGAGATGATGCGTTGTTCGCTCCATCTTTCGACCAAAGCTAATCTCAATTAGTGCAATGGTCCCAATTCCCAAAAGAAACTTGAGACTGATGAGGAGGGGAGCGTGGTTAAACGTTCGGATACTTAACACAACCCCACTGATAATCATGATGATATAAGCAATTCGCGCCAGAATAAGGCATTGGGTGGCTCGTTTTTCAGAATGTCGAGTCAGCCCAACGACGACTAAAATTGCTAAAATAATCCAAGTCCAAAAGTGAAGCCCTAACCACATAGCAACCGCTCCTTTGATATGACGCCTAGTAACCTTAGCCTACCATAATCTACCGGATACCGGGTACTAATTTTCCTCCTTTTCATAGACCAATTCTGCCAGTGGTCCAAGGGGGTGGACGGACTGAAGGTGGAAATGGTGGCGACGATTTAGGTCACCAAAGAGACGTTTACCTTGCCCCAAGGTAACGGGGGCGATTTGTAAGTAGAGTTCGTCAATGAGGTCGTCGGCGATTAAGGGGGTTAGAATGGCTTGTCCACCAATAATCCAGACATTGCCAGATTGCTGCTTCAAACGGCGTGCAAGGCCAAGCAGGTCTTCACTGGTGAAAGTGATAGTTGCTGTATCTTGATAGGGACACTGGGTTAAGACATAGCTGTGCATGGTAGGATTATAGGGATTGAGAGTTAATGTTGAGGCCGATTCAGCAATCGTATCATAAGTGACCCGGCCCATAATGGCAGTCGTCATCTTACCTAATACATCATGGCCGGCGTCCACCGGGATTCCCGCTAAGCCGGTTAACCAATCGAGACGATCATCAGTTGTTGCTAAGTAGCCATCTAAGGAGATAGCACCGTAAAATTGAATTTTTCCCATTATTGTAATGATCCTTTCAAAAAAACGCTGCTCCAATTCGGAGCAGCGTTAAAGTGGGCATTAGGCATTGGTATTTAAACCAGCTGCTTTAATCCAGTAAGCTTTATTATTTAAGACAATGCGATACCAAGTTGAGCCATCGCTGGCTTTGTTACCTTGTTTGTTGACCGTTACCTTGGTTCCGGTACTAAAGTCTTGCGTATGTGCCGTTGTCTTGGATAGATAAGTTGAATTGAGTACGTGGTTGTACATCGCGTAATTTTGAGAATTGTTAAGTGTCATGGTTCCACTGGCGTCACTGTAAGTGACCTTGGGAAAGTTCAAAACCTTGCTATATACCCAGTACTTCGTAGTGGCATTCTTACTGAAGCGGATGCGATACCAAGTGCCGCTCCAACCACCTTTTTTGACACCACGACTATCGACATAGACCTTGGCACCTTTGTGATCAGCACTCAAGCGACCCCAGCCGATTTTGTAAGCACCACTGGTTCCCTTAACATGATTGTAGACGGTCCAATTGGTGTAATTATTGGCTAAAGTTGCGGTTTCGTTATTACTCCCGTGATTGTAAGTGACCGTCTTTTTAGTAGTCGGCGTCGTGTGATCCGTTGACGTATCTGTATTGTTATCCGCCGGATCATCTGTTGATGTGGATGACCCTGATAACTTGGCGTACTGCGTATTTACGAGACTAACAAAGTCTGTCATAGTGTAAGTCGTCCCAAAGTAGGTACTGGCGTTACTCTTCCAATAACCATCCGGATCGGTATGATTGGTTCCGCCAAGGCGATTGGAGACATCATGATGGGAAAGAACCGTGGTGTAACGCTTAGGCGTGAGCCCATTTTGCTTTAAAATATAGGCCGTGTAGTAGGCGGCGTTGTTCAATTCAGAGGCGAAGGCCGCTTTAGAATGAACCTCAACTTGTTCAAACTGCACATACCGTGCATTGGCTACGGGACCAGCACCCCAAGATAAGTATTTGGTGTTGGCAATATTAATAATGTGACTGGCGTCGACAAACGTGTGTACGAAAGCTGCCGAATAATTATTTTTCATATAGGCAATTTCATTATAGATTGTGGAATTGGGGTTGGCTGTTTCATGGACCACAACCCCTTCCGGTTTATTATAGCGATAACTGTTCTTAGGAAAGGTTGACCAAATTGAGCTAGTAATTTTAGGTGTCGCATAATTTTGATTAGCGATGTACGTATTAATTGAATTGGCGCTAGCCGAAGTGTTGGACCAAAAGAGCCCAAAACAACCGGCGGTAATGGCGATTCCCCGAACCGCCCAACGTTGCCATTTTTTCATATTTATTTGTTCCTCCTGTTGATAACTATTTTTAAAATAGACTTAACGCAACGCCTAAAGTATAACTTATTTAAGGAACTTTGAATATTCAAAGAATTTTTGAAGAAAAAACATAATTGTTCGTTAATTACGCTGTATTTTTTGAAATACCCTTGAAAACAAGCATTAAATTTAGTTTTTAACCGAAAAATAAAAATAATGGGCATTAAAGTTCGCGTTTACTCGTTTGTTTCAAACTTTTTACATTTGTGTTGCGAGGAAAGGAGACTTTACTTGCTTCATCTAAGTGATTTGGCTATAATTAAATTTTGCAAATGAAAGGAGCGACGAACAATGGCTGAAATTAAAATTGGCGATTACGTTGCGGCAGAAAAGTTTGGTCCTCTCGAACATGATTTTACGGGAGAAGTTACCAAAGTGTATGATAATTCAGTTTTAGTTGAAATCCGTGAGTATGATCCTGCAGATAAAACGGCGGTCGGCGATATGAATAACCGGGCGGTTGTGCGAAAGACCGCTGCAAAAGTGACCGGTCACGTCGCAGACGAAAACTAGTTTTTTAAAAACTTTTTGAATTTATTTTCAAAAAATGATGACAACCCACAGATGGTATGCTATACTTTTCTGTGTTGTGCGGGTGTAGTTTAGTGGTAAAATTCAAGCTTCCCAAGCTTGCGTCGCGGGTCCGATTCCCGTCACCCGCTTTCGAATGTAGGCGGCCAACATGGTCGTCTTTCTTATTATTCGAAAGCTTTCACCATCACTGGAATAGTAATTTAAGTGGTTTCTCCTCAGCAAGTCCGGGTAGCTGTAAGCCGGAAGGGAATCTTTAAATGAACGGGTCAGTGGCGACTAATTTAATTCAATCATTTAAGTGGACTTTAAAGTCAATTAGAGTGGTACCGCGGGTAATCTCGTCTCTTACAAGTATTTTTGTAAGGGGCGTTTTTTTTGTTCCCGGAGTCGTTTGGTGTAAACTAAAATTGATTTACTAACTAATTAACAACCTTTCAAAGGAGGAGTATCTATGGACTACAAACAAATCGTAACGGCAGCCTTGAGTGACGCTTTAGCGGGTCAATTAACGCGTGACGAAATTGCTAGCAAATTGGAACGGCCAAAGACATCTGATAAAGGGGACATGGCGTTCCCGACATTTACATTAGCTAAGCTCTTGCACCAAGCTCCCCAACAAATTGCACAAGACTTAGCGGAAAAGCTAGATAAAACTAGTTTTGAAAAGGTGGAAGTTGTGGGGCCTTACTTGAACTTCTTCTTTGATAAAGGGGCGTACAGTGCCGAAACTTTGCAGACCGTGTTAACTGCTGGTGCTGACTATGGTCAAAACGACGATGGTCAAGGCGGTAATGTGCCGATTGATATGTCGTCACCCAACATCGCGAAGCCAATGTCGATGGGTCACTTACGGTCAACGGTAATTGGAAATTCAATTGCTGAAATCTTAACTAAGAATGGGTACCATCCCATCAAGGATAATCATTTAGGTGACTGGGGAACCCAATTTGGGAAGCTCATCACGGCCTACAAGTTGTGGGGGAACGAAGCCGATGTTAAGGCAGATCCCATCAATAAGTTGGTGGAATATTACGTTCGGTTCCATAAAGAAGATGTTGATAAACCGGAACTTGATGATACGGCACGGGAATGGTTCCGGAAGCTTGAAAATGGGGACGAAGAAGCCCATGAACTGTGGCAATGGTTCCGGGATGCTTCTTTACAGGAATTTAACGATGTTTACGAAAAATTAGGCGTGACGTTTGATACCTTTAATGGTGAAGCCTTCTACAATGATAAGTTGGAGGAAGTTGTCCAGATTCTTAAGGACAAAAACTTATTGGTTGAATCTCAAGGAGCACAAGTGGTTGATTTGAGTAAATACAACTTGAATCCTGCTTTGATCTTGAAGAGCGACGGTGCTTCACTCTATATCACCCGGGATATTGCAACGGCCCTTTATCGGGACCGGACGTATCATCCAGCTAAGAATTTATACGTCGTGGGCTCAGAACAGACGTACTACTTTAAGCAATTAAAAGCAGTGTTGCAAGAAATGGGCGTGCCATCAGCTGATGACCTGGAGCACATTCCATTCGGCTTAATCACGGTTGATGGTAAGAAACTGTCAACGCGTTCTGGCCGTATCATTTTGTTGGCTAAGGTTTTGGATGACTCCGTTAAATTGGCGGCTGAAGAAATCAATGAAAAGAACCCAGATTTGGCGAATAAGGATGAAGTTGCCCAACAAGTTGGGGTTGGTGCCATTGTCTTTGGCGATTTGAAGAATGAACGGACCAATAACATTGACTTCGTATTGGCCGATCAATTGAAATTCGAAGGCGAAACGGGACCTTACGTCCAATACTCACATGCCCGAGCTGAAAGTATTTTACGTAAGGCTGGTAAGGTGACGATTACGACTGATGGCAACCAAATATCGGATCCAGAAGCCTGGGACACCATTAAGACGCTAGCTGATTTTCCAGCCATGGTTAAGATGGCCTGCGATGAGTTTGAACCATCTGTGATTGCGAAGTATGCGATTCGGTTGGCGAAGACCTTTAACAAATACTATGCACACTCAAAGATTCTGACGGAAGACGCCGAGTTGCCTGCACGGTTGGCTCTAGTTAAGGCAGTTTCCACTGTGCTAAAAGAATCTCTACGGCTATTAGGTGTTCAAGCACCTGACGAAATGTAGGAAGAAACACGCAACTAGCTGTCGTTAGGCAATGAATGACTCAAGACAAACGTCTTGGGTCTTTTTTGGTGGGCACACGTCAAGATGGCGGTTATTAAATGTGCATGTAAATTTAGGAAAATGTTAATTTATGCGGAAAATAGCGAATGTAAGGGGCCTCTTTTGCGTTTATAATGAATATTTGTTAAAATAATGGTCGTAGTTATGCAAGAATATACGAGGAGGGTTGTTTTAGTGAAAAAGAGTATTCGGCAAGAACGTATCGAACGTCTGATTAACCAATATCCAATCGGAACCCAGGAGGAATTAATGGAGCACCTTGAGGATGTGGGTATTCAGGCCACTCAGGCAACCATCTCTCGAGATATTCGCGAAATGCAGATTGTAAAAGCGCAAGATGGACATGGGCATTTGCGCTACACGATTTTTAAAGTGGACAACCGCAGTGAAGAAGAGCATCTGCGTGAAACCATTAATGAAGTAGTCATTGGCTTAACTCAAGTGGATTTTGTTAATGTGTTGAAAACACTACCTAGTAATGGGAACCTGTTGGCCGCAATTTTTGATGATTTAAACTTACCAGAGATTGTGGGCACGCTGGCAGGTCACGATACAATCCTGATTATTAGTGCTAATGCAGATGTTGCCAAGCAGCTCCATGATAAGATTGCTGCTGAAATGAATCCGGAAATTATCCACTAATTGTTGATAGAATATGTCGTGGCGTCTAGCTGGACATGTTCTTTTTTTATCGTAATGACGGTTAAGCTATTTTAAAGGTTCATAAAGTTTCGCCTAAATGCGGGTGCGAACACAGGTTTATGCTAGAATTGTTTTATTACAATTGAAATAAGAAGAGGCTATTTTATGAATAACCAACAACCTAATCAGACCTTTTGGTCAGGTTTCAAAATACGTTTTAGACGCTTCTGGCGACGGTTTCAGCTTACTCGTTGGTTAATCGTTATTTTTCTCACGATTGTGTTTGTCATGAGTGCTTATTTAACGTTTATGGCAAAGACGGCCAATGTGGGGGACTTGAAAGCGGCCCTGGAAAATCCAACGCAAATTTATGATCGTCGAAATAAAAAAGCGGGAACCCTGTATTCTCAAAAGGGGACATATGTGCCACTGACGAACATCTCAACGAACGTTCAGCAAGCTGTCATCTCGACAGAAGATCGGAACTTTTATCATGAACATGGCTTTTCCGTCAAAGGGATTGGCCGCGCGTTTTTCCTGTACGCTAAAAATAAAGTTTTACGGCAGAATTATATTAGTGGCGGGGGAAGTACGCTGACCCAGCAACTGGTAAAAAATGCTTATTTGACCCAGGAACAGACATTTACGCGAAAATTTAAAGAGTTATTCCTGTCAGTTGAGGTCGAAAATGTATATAGCAAAAAGGATATTTTATCAATGTACCTCAATAATGCTTACTTTGGTAACGGTGTTTGGGGAGTGCAGGATGCTGCTAAACGGTATTTTGGTAAAACGGCAGCTAACTTAACTGTCCCAGAAGCTGCCGTTTTGGCGGGGATGCTAACCTCACCGAGTGCCTATAATCCAGTTGATCACCCTCAAGCGTCACGGGCTCGACGTAATGTGGTTTTGGGATTGATGGCAGAAACTGGGGCTATTACGCAAGCACAAGCCAAGCAATACCAGGCAACTGCCATTACGACAAATGATAGCTATAGCTACAAAAATTCTTACAAATATCCTTATTTCTTTGACGCGGTGATTAATGAAGCAGTCAATAAGTATGGGTTAACCGAATCAGAGATTATGAATAAGGGGTATAAAATCTATACAACGCTTGATCAGGCCAATCAGACGCAGATGCAGATGCTCTTTAGAAATCCGAGCTACTTCCCGGCGAACGCCAGTGATGGGACTAAGGTCCAAGCGGCTTCGATTGCTATCGATCCGACAACTGGTGGGGTGGAAGCCGTGGTTGGTGGACGTGGTAAACATGTTTTCCGGGGTTATAACCGGGCTAATCAAATGCGGCGTCAGCCCGGGTCGACGATTAAGCCACTGGCTGTCTATACGCCAGCTTTGGAGAATGGTTATTACTACGATTCTGAGCTTACGGATAAGAAAAAATCATATGGGACGAATGATTATACGCCGCACAATTATGGGAATCAGTATAGCGGTCAGGTACCGATGTATGAGGCGTTGGCCCAGAGTAAAAATGCGCCAGCTGTGTGGTTGCTGAACAAGATTGGTGTCGATAAGGGCTATGACTCTGTGAAGAAGTTTGGGCTACCAGTAACTAAATCAGATAAAAACTTGGCTTTGGCCTTAGGTGGGTTGAAGACAGGGGTGTCACCACAGCAATTAGCCCAAGCCTATACGGCATTTGCCAACGAAGGAACGATGACATCGGCTCATTACATTCGGAAGATTGTGGATGCGTCTGGTAATGTGGTCGTTGATAATACGCAAACTGAGGCTAAGAAAACTAAGGTCATGTCTAGTAAGACAGCTAAGCAGATGACCAGTATGATGATGGGTGTCTTCAATTACGGGACGGGAACGAGTGCGAAACCGTATGGATATACCATTGCTGGTAAGACTGGTAGTACCGAGGCGGATGGTGATTCTGATGCTACACGGGATAAGTGGATCGTTGGTTATACGCCAGATATCGTGGTTACCACTTGGGAAGGTTTCGATAGTACCAGTAGTAAACACCATTTGGAAAACGTTAGTGGTACGGGTGAAGGCCCACTTTATAAAGCAGAAATGGAAAGCATTTTGCCAAATACAAAGGGAACCGCATTTAACACCAAGGATGCATCGACAATCGCTAATGCTAAAAGTAGCGGGAGTTCGTCAAGCGGTGATATCTGGGATTCTGTACAAAAGGGTATCAATAATGCCGGCAAGCAATTTAACAATGCAGCGGATACGGTTAAGTCCTGGTGGAATAAGGCTAAGTCAATTGTGGAATAACTGGGAATCCCTCCTAGGGTGAGTTGCTAAAGCATGGTACAATGGAAAGGTAAGTCAACTGGGTCATAGACCCACTGAGGAGGAACTGTAATGGCTGATAAGATGCAAGCTCTGGGTGCACAGTTAACCCAAGCATTACAAGAAACAGATGAATTTAAAGCGCTCAAGGCAGCGTTTGCGACGATGAAGGAAGACGACGCAACTTATAAGTTGTTCAAACGTTTCCAGCAAATTCAAATGGATCTACAACAGAAGCAAATGGCTGGTCAACAAGTGACGGATGATGAGATGAGTCGTGCGCGCGACGTGGCTGATCAGGTTGCTAAGATTGAAGCCGTTAAGACGTTAATGGATGCAGAACGCGGCGTTAATGCTTTGTTGAATCAACTGAACCAGACCATCACCCAACCAATCCAAGATATTTACGCGGGTTAGGTTAAGTAGAGATTGTCGGCGTGGCTGCTCATTTGGGTGGTTAGGTCGACTTTTTTTAATCACAGAAAGGTCAAGTGATTGGGATGAAATTTATTCATGCGGCAGATTTACATTTGGATAGTCCCTTTCTGGGACTGACTAATTTGCCCAATAGTTTATTAACAGTCATTCGTCAGTCAACTTTTGCCGCGGTAACGAAGGTTTTTGACCGGGCGATTAGTGAGCACGTTGATTTTGTTGTCCTGGCCGGAGATTTATTCGATCGTTCAGAACAGAGTGTTGCGGCGCAGGCTTATTTATTTGAACAATTTGATCGTTTGCGGTTAGCGAATATTCCCGTATTTGTTATTTTTGGGAACCATGATTTCTTGGCTGATCAACACCAGCCCATTGCTTACCCTGAAAATGTACACGTATTTGGAGCGACGGTTGAAACAAAAACGCTGACAACCGCTGCCGGTGAAACGGTTGCCCTAAGTGGCTTTAGCTATCCGCAACGCTGGGTCGAAGCCAATCCATTGGCGGCGTTTCCCAATCGTGCGGCGACTGATTGGCATCTTGGTCTGTTACATGGCGCTATCAAATCTGGAAGTCAGGATCACTATGCGCCGTTTACACGGGCTGACTTACTGAGTAAGCGGTATGACTATTGGGCTTTGGGGCACATTCACCAGCACCAGATATTAAACACACAACCGCCCGTTGTTTATGCGGGAAACACGCAAGGCCGATCGATTAATGAAACGGGAGCCAAAGGCGCATACTTGGTGGAAAGTGATGGCACAGCCTTAGTCCCGCATTTTTTTGAGACGACCGTAATTGGTTGGGATATTCCAGAGGTTATGACAACGTCGGCCGCCGATTTACCGGCAGTGGGCCAAGCGTTAACTCAGTGGGTGACCACCCACGCGACTACTTTACCCACACTGACGGCATTGTCCATTCAGGCGCCAAAATTGGTGCCAACGGATCTACATGATTTAGAGACTGATTGGTTGGCTCTGTACCAGCGAACCCACGCGCGACTTTTAAAGGAACATCAGCGTTACTTCATTCGATTAAACGTGGCGTTGCCAGAGTCAACTCTGACAGCACCACAATTGGATCAACAATATTGGGAAGCTGGGGCCGCTACCGTCTTCACACCGGAAAACTTGCGTGATCTATTTGGTAAGTTGGCTCAGGAGCCAGCCTTGGCCGAGTGGTTTGAGCAATCACAGACGCAGACTGACTTAAAACGGCTGACAGAACGGCAAATAGCTACTTTAATGGGGAAGGCGGATTCGGATGTATCTTAAAACCTTGACGATTTATGGGTTTGGTCATTTTCATGATCGGACCTTTACGTTGGATGCCGGGTTAAACTATCTTGTCGGGCCTAACGAGGCCGGTAAGTCAACGCTAACCCAATTTATTGTCGCCATTTTATTTGGATTCCCCACCAAGAAGCATCCCGAATTACGGTATGAGCCGTTAGATGGTAGTCGGTTTGGTGGCGCGCTGACCTTTGTCCAAGCAAAGACGCATTATACGGTTAGCCGAACGGCAGGACCGCATGGTGGGACGGTCACCTTACATGATAATACGACCGATCTGACACTGCCGGCAACCCAATTACCCAAGCTATTAGCACCGATGGATCAGCTTTTATTCACCCAAGTCTATGTGATCAATGAACCTCGGCTTGGCCAGGTGTTCTCGGCGTCTAAACAAGCTTTAATTGAACGGCTACGTCACGTTGGCGCGGTTGGAAGTGACTATTGGTTACAACGGGCGCAGCAAATGGATAAGCAAGCCGATACGTTATACAAGCCGCAAGGGCGTAATCCCCAGTTGAATCAACAGCTAAGGACTTATCAGGAACTAACTGATAAGTTGGATAAGGCCAATGCGGCTTATGAGACGTATTGGCAATTACGACAGGAACAACAACAACGTCAGCGGCAGCAAGCAGATTTGCAGACGCAGCTCCAACAACAGCGGCGAGTAACAACTACTTTGACGCAGCGCGTCTCTCAATGGTCAACGTATGTGGCTTGGCAACGGTTAGCCCAGAACCAGCAGGCGGCTGTCAGCGGTTTTTCGGCGACGGATGCGACGCAACTAGAACAGCTTCGAGGTCAGTTAACGGCGGCTAAGCAGACATTAACTGCGGACCAGCAACGTATAGCCACGGCCCAGCAAGCAGCAGAACTCCCAGAGTTTTTTCAAGAATACTTGCCCGTAGCCGCCCAAGTGGATCCCTTACTGACCGAGTTACCAGACGTGCAACTGGCGAGCCAACAACAAACGGCTTTGAAAACGACCCGGGCCGAGTTACAACGACGGGCGACTGAAATCGAGGCACAGTTTGCGCAAGATGGTCAAATGCCACGGGCGTTTTCTTTGGCAACGACGCAACAGATTGACCAATTGCAGCAACGATTAATCAGTGCAAATCAACAACGGCGTCAGTTACAGCAAACCTTGAATCAGCTTAATGAGCGGTATCAGCAATTGCAGCCAGCAAAGGCTCATGCGACTAACCCCTTAGCGGATAAGCAAGTTGTTTGGCTGACCATGGGCTTAGCCGTACTAATTGGCGCCATGTTTTTACCTGGCGCGATGTTCAAGCTGGTGGGCGCACTACTGGGTGTGGCGGTTGGTTATTATGGTGTTTTTTTAGTGGATAGTAGCACACCGGCAAGTCGGCAGTTGCAGGCACTGACCGATGATATTCGGGATAGTCAAGCACAATTGCGAGAGAAAGGCCGGTTAATTGATGATTTGACTAATCAGTTGGATGTGATTGGGACCGCACATGGGTTAGGACACGTGCCAGTTGAACAGTGGTCGGCTACGCAAGCGGCAATTGGTGAATGGGAACGGTTGACCCAGCAACTAGAAACAACGGATACCCAGTTGGCGACCATTGCGCAAAAAGTGACGAATTTTCGTCAACAACTGGCGACAGTATTGCCTAAGCTAGCAACAAGTGACGATGCAACGTTGTGGCAACAGTTAGCAACGATTGTCCGGTTGAAGACATCGCTGAAGTCCCAAGAAAGCGAGCTGGCAACGATTGCCACGCGATTAACTCATGATCAGGCCGCTGTGACGTCGGCACAACAACAAGTGACAACGTTCTTGAGGACGCGAAATTTGCAGCAAGTTGATGATTTCTATGACCGTTATCAGGTTCAACGAGAACGGGCCAGTCAAGCTAAACAACAGGCCGCGCTGGCAGCTCAATTGGGGCCCGAGAATTTGGCCGCGCTGCAACAGGTGTCTGATTTAGCAGCCTTACAAGCACAATTACAACAAGCGCAAGCAAAACAGCAGACAGTGCAGGCACAGTTGGATCATTGTACAGAACGCCTTGCAACGTTGGCCGGACAGCTCGCACACCTCACAACCAGTGGTACGCAAGCCACGTTGCGACAACGCCGGCAAAACTTGGTGACAGAGATGCAGACGACTACTGAAAAGTGGTTAGTCGATCGGTTGGCGAGTCAGTGGATTGAAACGACGTTGGCTGCTGCCTCCGGCGATCGACTGCCGCAAATTATAGCGCAAGCTAGTGAATTCTATGGTAAATTAACGGAAAACCGGTATACTAAAATTGAATTGACGTCAACGACATTACAGGTGCAAAAACAAACGGGGGAGTGGCGAACGGTTAGCCAGTTGTCACGAGGAACGGCTGAACAATTAGATTTAGCAGTGAAATTAGCCTTTGCGGTTGTCATGCAGCAGCAAGTGGCGATGCCATTAATCATTGATGATGGCTTTGTCAACTTTGACGAGCGTCGCCGGCAGGCTGCCTATGCGCTGTTAGCAGAAATTAGTCATAAAATTCAAGTGATCTTATTAACGGCGGATACAACTGTGATTCAATTGGCAACAGGACGAGTGAGTCAACTAAGTGACTAGGAGGAATTTTCAATGGCAATAGGAAAACAATTACTAGATTACGACGAGGACGAGGCAGTCGATGCATTTGCATTATTAAAGTCTGCTGACGTACGCACAGCCAAAAACGGTAAGCAGTATATTGCTTTAGTATTTGAAGATCAATCCGGTGAGATTTCGGGTAAATACTGGGATGCCTCACCAGAAGACATTGCCAACTATGTTGCGGGGCGTGTGGTGCACGTTCAAGGAAAGCGGGAGAATTACCAAACGCATCCTCAAATTAAAATTATGCACTTACGGGTAACCCATGCCGGAGAGCCCAATGACCCCCAAGCCTTCATTGAACATGCGCCGATGAGTCGAGCGGATATGGAAGATTATCTGACCCAAACCGTGTTTGAGATTACCCAGCCAACCTGGAATCGGTTGGTGCGAAAGCTATTGAGTGAGTATGCTGAGCGATTCTACACCTTTCCGGCGGCCAAGAGTAATCATCATGCGTTTCAGGGCGGCTTAGCGTTTCACACCATTTCAATTCTGAAATTGGCGCACGCGGTAACCGCACAATATCCGGATCTCAACGCGCCATTGTTGTACGCCGGTGCCATTCTTCATGATCTAGGAAAAACGATTGAACTGTCGGGTCCACAGTCGACAACGTACACCTTAGCCGGTAACTTAGTTGGGCATATTGTTTTGATTGATGGGGAACTGGTGCGGGCGTGTGATGCCTTGAAGCTGGACCCACAAGCGGAAGATGTCTTACTGTTACGGCATATGATTCTGAGTCATCATGGTCTGTTAGAATATGGTTCACCAGTTCGACCAGCATTGCGGGAAGCGGATGTCTTGCATCAGCTAGATGAGTTGGATGCCTCGATTATGATGTTAGATACAGTGGTTGCCCACACAACACCCGGAGAATTCTCGGAGCGGGTCTTTGCGTTAGATGGTCGCCGGTTTTATCGACCAGCTAGCGACACACCGCAGCCACCAAAAGATTAGAATGGCACACAAAAACGCTCAACGACGATACTGGTCGTTGAGCGTTTTTGGCGATTAATAAGATTACTTAGATGAAGATGAAGCGGAACTAGAACTTGATGATGACAGGTAATCAGAAAGGATGTTCTTCAAGTCGTTATCCTTGATAGAAACGTTACCCTTCTTCAAGACCTTGGCAACGACATTGTGAAGGACAGTACTGTCGTTCATGTCGTTATCAATGATTTGCTTCGTCAATTCAGCCTTGTGTTCCTTGATCGTTCCCTTACCAGGGTTCTTCAACATCAAAATGACGTGGTAACCGTATTGCGTCTTAACAGGCGTTGCGGTGTATTCGCCAGTCTTCAGCTTGAAGGCGGCCTTCTTGAAGGTTGAATCAAGAGACGTATCGGTACTATCGAAGCTGCTCAACTTACCACCCTTGTTCTTGGTAGCCGTATCAGTCGAGTACTTCTTAGCCAACTTCGTGAATTCACTCGTCATGTCACTAGACTTAGTGCTCTTCAAGTCTTTAATGATGGTCTGAGCGGTTGACTTCTTAGAAACTAAGATGTGGGCAACGGAGACTTCAGGTTCGTAACTCTTGAATTGCTTCTTGAGTTGCGCATCGGTTACCGTAACGTTATCCTTAACGGCTTCCTTCAACAGTAAGTTAGAACGAATTTCCGTCTTCAAACTGGATTGCGTCATCCCACTTTGAGATAAGACACTGCTAAATGATGAACCATACTGTGACTTGTACTTGTCAAACTGTTTTGTAACAGCAGACTTGCTAACCTTGTCACCGTATTGCTTTTCCAAGACCTTGTTTAAGATCATTTGTTGCAGAACTTGCTTACCAGAAGACGTGCCCTTTAAACTACTGTAATAGGCACTTTCGGTAATTTTGCCACCATTAGTTGTGGCAACGGTTTGGCTGCCACAACCGGCAAGCGTTACGGTTAGTAACAAGCCAGCGAGCGCGATAAACCATTTTTTCATATTACTCAACACATCCATTCATCAAAATTGGTGTAAACACCATACTCAGACATCATAACACAAATAACCGCGAACCCAAAAAGGTCGGCAAAGCTTTACAAAAAGTTCAAATTTAATTCCGATCCCATTTTGCCACGATTTCCTCAATATTGGCAACTCGCGGCGCAATTTTAAAAGTGAACTTATCAACGGCCCCCTGAATATCGGCTAGTACTGGTTCAACGGCGGTGATTGCGGCAGTTAGCTGCTGGGTGCTAGCAGAAACCCGGTCGGTTGATTGACGAATCGCGGTTATTTGATCGCTGGTTTCGCGGACCTGATGTTTAACGTGTTGCCCCCAAGTCCGGGGATCTTGTTGGGTCGCCACCAGATAGGCGGCCAGGCCAACACCAGCGGCCAGTGTTGTTCCCATGATAAAGCGGCCAATTCCCATGATTATCCCTCCAACTGGGCGCTAATCTTAGTTTGGATGGCGGTATAGTCATCTGGCGTATAATTAGCGGCATTGTCTTTGAAAATCATTTTGAAATCATCTTGATCCGTATAGCGGGGAACCAAATGGATATGTGAATGGAAAACGGATTGATAGGCAACTGATCCGTTGTTATTCAAAATATTCATTCCCACAATTCGTGGATCGGCAGCCTTTACGGCACGGGCAATCTTAGGAATCCGTGAAAAAACAGCTGCCGCTAAATCAGCATCGTAGGCGAAGATGTCTTTAACGTGGGTCTTAGGGATAACCAGGGTGTGTCCCGGTGTTCCTTGCGAAATGTCCAGAAAGGCCTTAACGATGTTGTCTTCGTAAACGGTGTAACTGGGAATATCGCCGGTTAAGATTTTACAAAAGACACAATCATCGGCGTAATGGGGCTCAAGGGTCATTTTGTCCATAACTAAAACTCCTTCTTTCGATTCAATTGGGTTCATTATACACCACTGACTAGCGAGAATGAACCGTGACTCTGGCGTTGGTTAAGTGGTATTTAGGGTTAGGTGGCGTCTGTGATTATGGCACACTCCAATTGGGTGTAAATTTTATTTGCCACAATGACCTATGGTATAATGGGGCGGTTAACTTAAAGGAAAAGAAGGGATGTATGATGGCTTTAGAAGTCAGCCATGTTGTGGGTGGTTACTCACAGATCCCCGTCTTAAAAGACATTAGTTTTGACGTTAAGGACGGAGAACTCGTCGGCCTAATTGGATTGAATGGGGCCGGCAAATCCACGACAATTAATCATGTGATTGGATTATTGACACCACATAAAGGAAAAATCACGTTAAATGGTGTGACGATTGATCAGGATAGTCAGGCCTACAAACAACAGATTGCTTATATCCCGGAAACGCCGGTTCTTTATCAGGAATTGACGTTGCGAGAACACCTGGAAATGACCATGATGGCTTACGATCTTGATCAACAGGTGGCATGGAAGACCGCACATGGGTTATTAAAGACCTTCCGTTTAGATAATAAGCTGGATTGGTTTCCAGCCAACTTTTCTAAGGGGATGAAACAAAAGGTGATGATTGTGTGTGCCTTCTTAACGCAGGCTAATCTCTTCATCATCGACGAACCCTTCTTGGGACTAGATCCACTGGCAGTCAACGATCTTTTGCACCTGATCGAAAGTCGTAAGCAGCAGGGTGCTAGCATCTTGATGTCAACTCACGTGTTGGATACGGCGCAGCGTTATTGTGATCGGTTCGTTCTGCTACATGATGGGCAAGTAAAGACCGAAGGAACTCTCAGTGAATTACAAGCCGCTCTTCCGGAAGCGGGGGAATCGCTGAACGATATTTACCTGTCAATGACGAAGGTTGATCGCTCATGAGTGGACTATTTAAAACACGGCTTCAACGCCATCTCCGGGAAATGGCAAAATATCTGCGGCTAGTGTTTAACGATTTCTTTGTGTTTGCCTTGCTGTTCTTCTTAGGCGGCTTGGGGTTGGACTACTCAAACGTGTTAAAGACACTGCGGCCTGGCCTGTGGTGGGCACCGGTCGTGGCGCTGATTATTCTCGCAATTGTCAGTCAAATCGGTCGATTGGCAACGTTGGTTGAAGATGCCGATCGGGTCTTCTTATTGCCCAAAGAACGGGCGATGCATGCCTACTTGGTGGCTGCTCGTCGTTACAGTCAAGGATTGGCGCAGTGCACGCAATTAATTGCTCTGTTTATTCTATCGCCATTTTTACGTGTGGCGTTGAACTGGTCAGTTGCGGCTATTTTGAGTTTAGCGGTGGCCCAGGTGATCTTGAAGGACACCTTATTACGTTTGGACTTGGCAAGTGCTTATCAAGTGACGGGACAACGGCGAATGAATCACTGGTCGATTAAATGGCTGTTGGCTCTAATAGTCATTGCCAGTGGATTATGGCTGACACCGTATTTGGCGGTCGGCTTGGTTCTAATCAGCGATATTGGTGTTGCCGTATGGTTGCATCGGCACTGGCAACGGCAACAAATTCGCTGGCGTGAACAGATTAAGTTAGAAGATAACCGAATGTTAGGTATTTATCGCTTCTTCAATTTATTTACCGAGGTCCCAATGGTGGCAGGAACCATCAAACGGCGACGCTATTTGGATTGGTTGTTTAAGGGGATTAAACTGCAACAGAACCAAACTTATCTCTACCTGTTCAGTCGGGGCATGGTGCGGGGAACGGAGTTTAGTGGCCTTGTCGTCCGACTAACCATTATTGGCATGTTATTACTATACTTCGTGCAAGGTCAGTGGTTACCCATTATTTTGGCGGCGTTATTCATCTACTTAATTGGGTTTCAACTGTTACCATTCTTCCAGCAATACGATGATGTGGTCTTCACGCACGTGTATCCAATCTTGCCAGCCTGGCGATTGAAGAGCTTTGTCAAATTGGTCACACTGATTTTGAGTGTAGCTGCGGGACTGCTATGGCTCGTTCTAGTGATTGCTAATCGGCAGATAGAAACGGCTGGGATTGCCTTGGTTGTCGAAGTCGTTGAAGTCTGGTATTTGGCCCGTGTTTATACCCCACAGCGGTTAGCCAAGGCTGATAAAAATAAAGCTTGACGTCACGAGCATTTGCCCATAAAATTAATAATAGCTGACAAATCGAGGAGGGGTGGCACGCATGGCACTAGATCTTAGTGACGGCTGGAGCTTGTTTCCGCTAGGCGGAAATACAGGAACGGCATATATGGGAACCAAAGCGTCACAAAAGGTATTCTTAAAACAAAATGCGTCACCTTTCCTAGCAGCGCTATCAATGGAAGGAATTACACCGCGGTTGGTTTGGACCAAACGGTTGGCTTCTGGAGATGTGATGACGGCACAAGAGTGGTTGAACGGCCGCACCTTGCATCGACAAGAGATGCGCGAACAACGGGTTGCCCGGTTATTACATCGCGTGCATCATTCTCAGCTACTACATGATATGTTATTAAAAGTCGGCGGACGGTTTACCACGCCCGCCCAGTTGTTGACTCAGTTACGCCCGGCCTTAGCCGCGGATTTAGCCCAGCATCCGTTGATTCAATCAGCGTTTGCTAGTCTAGAGACTGAGCAGCCACAACTGACCAAGGCGCATTATGAAGTTTGTCATAGTGATTTGAATCATAAAAACTGGTTGCTGTCTGATCGTCAACGGCTATACTTAGTCGATTGGGATGCCGCAACTTTCGCTGATCCAGCTTTTGATCTCGGCGCACTGTTATGTGAGTACGTTCCGTTAGAAGAATGGCGTCGTTGGCTGTTGGATTATGGTGAAACACTGACCAGTGAGTTGATTGCCCGTGTGAACTGGTATGCGCGGGTGCATTGCTTGCGGGTTATTGCGGAGAGTTATCATCAACAGCGATTCCAAATTATGAATCAACATTTAATTTTACTGGAAAAACTGACGCGTGAGTCAGTGACTGATTAACACAAAATGGCGGCGGGAGCGGGGCAAACCTCGCGCCCGCCGTTGTGCTAAGGAGGAAATAAGAGATGCGTGTACGCAATAAACCTTGGGCCAAGGGCTATATGGCCGATCATTTGGACCGGTTGGTGGTGGAGCCAGAACCATTAAAGGGAAATTGGCAAAGTCGTTTTCCAAGTAACCAACCGTTATTCGTGGAAATTGGTACTGGTAAGGGGCAATTTATCATTGAAATGGCCCGTCAGCACCCAGATCGCAATTTTATTGGAATTGAAATTCAAACGTCTGTGATTGCGGTCGCTTTGAAGGGTGTCGTCAATAGTGGCTTAACCAACATCCAGTTGGTGCATACGGATGGTGAAGCCATTAATACTTTCTTTGAAGCTGGCGAGGTCGCAGGACTTTACTTGAACTTCTCCGATCCGTGGCCCAAGAAGCGACATACGAAACGACGGCTAACATCACCAGTCTTTTTGGCGCATTATGCGGATGTGTTACAGCCAGAGGGGCAATTGCAATTCAAGACGGATAACCGGGGCCTATTTGAATATTCTTTGGGTAGTCTGAACAATTTTGGCATGGTGTTTGAAGGCGTATGGCTGGATTTACATGCAGCTACCGACGGCGTTGAGGATATTCAAACGGAATATGAGCAAAAGTTTTCCAAGAAAGGGCCAATCTATCAAGTGATTGCCCACTTTCCAACCAACAACTAATATTTAAGTGGAAGTTCGGGTCAAATGGCCCGGACTTTTTGTGTCTTCAAAATCTAGTTGGAATGACGCCCTTTTACAGGTTAGTGGCTATTCTTTGCGGATTTACTCGTAGAGGAGGGATGCTTCATGTTAATTGCGGCGCATATGTCTGGCTTGATCGATGCCAGCGAGGCAACTCGGGGACTTGATTATCGGTGTCCTGCTTGCCAGCAGCCGGTGGTATTACGCCATGGGTCACAGATCCCACCATACTTTGCACATCACCCCCAAGCGCCTTGCCATTTAGCTGGCGAAGGGGAGACGCGCCAACACCTGTTGGGCAAGCGTCAGCTAGCTACCTTCTTTTCGGACTGGGGACCAGTGACATTAGAGCGTATTTTACCGGCCATTCAGCAACGTGCAGATGGGTGGTTGGACTTACCTCAGCCAGTGGCTTTGGAGTTTCAGTGTAGTCCCATCAGTCGCGAGGCAGTTGCACAACGAACAGCTGGCTACCGACGTATAGCCTGTTACCCATTTTGGCTACTGGGAAGCCGGTATGCCCAACAAAAATTGAATTGGCGGTTAATTGAGCGCTTTGCCTGCTGGTTAACGGGATGGGACCTTTGTCTGTTATTCTGGGAAGTTGACCAGAATCGATTACGGGTAGTCCATCACTTACGCCAAACAGCAACTGGGGCTTACATTAATGAAACAGCGTGGGTAACGACGCTGTCTGAGTTAGTGGCAGGGCCCACCTCATGCACCACTGTTGTTCGAAACCTTGGGCAAAAACAGTATCGATCTTACCTTAATCAGGCATTACGGCGTGCTACGCCAACTTTACGACCGATTCAAGAGGCCCTTTATTTAACGGGACACCAAGTCGCCGGCTTCCCAGATTGTTTGATGACAACGACCTTAACGGCCCCAATTTTTGGTCAGGGATTGATCCTGTGGCGAATCGTCTTAACTACGTGGATTGAAGAACAGGTAGATATGACGTTTTTAACCCTAGCCGAATTAAGTCAACGGGCCTTGTTACTAGTCAGCGGTCAGACTACTGCCGTTCGATTTGATGGTCAGTCAGCTTTTCGGCAAGAACAACGAAAATTATTAGCACTTCTCACGCAAGCTGGCATTTTGCGCCCCACGACGCAGGGATGGCACGTGTGTGGTCATCTCGAATGGGCACGTGATTATACTGATTGGTTAGAAAATGATGAGAAAAGCGGATGCTAGTTCACCTAATGTTAGCTTGAAAGTGGTAAACTATCTCTATGCAATCTTAAAGGAGGATGAGAAAAAGTGAAACAAATTCCGAAACGATCAGAGGTTCCCACGGCACTGACTTGGGACCTGACAACTATTTTTCCCGACGAAGCAGCTTTTAAGACCGCAATTGCCGCGATTAAAGCGCAAATAACGGTTGTGGCCGGCTTGAAGGGACAATTGGCCCAAAGTGGGGTCGCGTTATATCGTGTCACGACGGCGGTATTTGATTTGAATCGCCAGTTGGAGCGGGTATACGTCTATGCGTCTTTAAACAATGATCAGGATACCGGCAATGCTGCGGCCCAAGCATTAATGGGGCAGGCCGAGAGCTTGGTGGCAACTGTGGGTGCCGCCACGGCTTGGTTTGAACCTGAGGTATTGGCCTTGTCAGCGGATCAGCTGCAAACGCTGATTGATAACGACCCCCGGCTGGCAGATTATCAGCATGTGTTTGACGTATTGGGCCAGCAACGGGCACATACGCTGTCAGTGGCGGAGGAAAAATTGTTAGCGGGGGCTAGTGATATCTTTGGTGCATCTGCTAAAACTTATAGTGTGCTGAGTGATGCTGATCTAAAGTTTCCGGTTGTTCAAGACGAGGCCGGCAACGATGTGCGACTGTCAGAAGGACTGTATGGTGTTTTGCTACAATCCACAACACCACGGGTGCGGCAGCAGGCCTTTGAAGCATTATATTCGGTTTATCAACAATTCCGACATACCTTTGCTGCAACCTTGGCGAGTGAAGTCAAAACGCATAATTTTAGCGCTGAGACGCGTCACTATGCGAGTGCCAGAGCGGCCGCAATGAGTCGCAACAATGTGCCAGCAGTGGTCTATGATACCTTGGTGGAAACAGTCAATGAGCATTTAGACTCGCTGCATCGCTATGTTAATTTGCGCAAAGAGATTTTGGCCTTGCCGCAACTGCACATGTACGACCTGTATACGCCAATTACGGGTGAACCCAGCTTGAAATATACCTACCAAGAAGCACAAGAGATGGCGTTAAAGGCACTAGCAGTTTTGGGACCGGATTACACTGCCAATGTTCAAAAGATGTTTGATGGTCGGGCAATTGATGTGGTTGAAAATCAGGGTAAGCGAACGGGCGCTTACTCAGGCGGGATGTATGATACCAAACCGTATATTTTGTTGAATTGGCAAGATAGCTTGGAAAGCTTGTTCACGTTGGTTCATGAGATGGGACACAGCATGCATAGCCATTACACTCGGACAAATCAACCGTACCAGTATGGTGATTATTCAATCTTTGTTGCGGAAATTGCCTCGACAACGAATGAAAACTTGCTGACGGACTATCTGTTGAAAACCCAGACTGACCCCAAGGTGCGAGCTTACGTATTAAACCATTATCTGGATGGCTTTAAAGGCACGGTATACCGCCAGACGCAGTTTGCAGAATTTGAGGACTACATTCACCAACAGGATGCCGCTGGTGAAACTCTGACAGCTGACTTCATGAGTGATTTCTACGGCAAACTTAATCAGCGTTATTACGGTGATGGCGTGATTTCCGATCCACAAATCGCTGATGAATGGACCCGAATTCCACATTTCTACTATGACTACTATGTGTACCAGTACGCAACCGGGTTTGCGGCGGCTACGACGTTATCGCAACGAATTTTGAGTGGCGACGAGGCAAAGCGGGATGCCTACTTGGCCTATCTAAAGGCGGGAAGTTCTGCCTTACCACTTGATGTGATGAAACAAGCGGGCGTCGATATGACGCAACCGGGCTATTTGCAGACGGCTTTTGCAACGTTCGACGAGCGTTTGGCAGAATTCACGCAATTGGCGCATGAATTAAAATAGAGAATGCACTAAAAAGCACGACTCATTCAAATCAGAATGGGTCGTGCTTTTTAAACGGTTAATCAGTAGGCAACCAATCACGTTGCCAAATTAACCCCATAGTTTTTTCACCGGTGTGCACGCTAATAGCCGGTCCGAGCTGGCTTTGAACAAGTCGGACTTCGGGGAATTGTTCAGTAAGCGTGGCGGTCCACTGAGCACCCAGTTCAGGATTATTCGCATTGATAACCGTCACGACGAGTGGATAATCGACTTGCTGTAAGGTAGCTTTCAGCTTAGCAAGCATGTAGTTAAAGGCTTTGCGCATAGTGCGCTCCTTACCAATCGCAATGATTTGACCGGCGTCATTAAAGGTCAATAGGGGCTTGATATTTAACAGGTTGCCAATCATAGCGGAGCGGTTGGTTAGTCGTCCTGTTCGCGCCAGATGACTGAGGTTGTCAACCGCGAAATAAACGTGCATGGTGTCGCGGAGATTCTCTAATTCGGGAACAATTTCACTGGCAGAGTCACCATTGGCAACCATTTGACCAGCCAGAAGGCAAAGATTAGCTTCGCCAGCGCTGGCAACGAGTGAGTCAACCGGATAAATCTTGGCCTTTGTGTAGGTTTGGCAAAACATCTTGAGGTTACTCATAAATGACGTAATCCCACTTGAAAGGTGAATCGAAATAATCTCATCAAAACCAGCTGCAGCCAACCGATCATAGGCAGTTTCAATTTGGCCTAAGGAGACTTGCGCAGTCGTTGGGAGTTCTTGATTGGTTTTCAAGTAGTCGTAGAAAGTGGCGAGGCTGAGTTCGGATTCAGGATACTGGTGGTCGCCCAAAATAACGGTAATCGGCAGAACTGTAATGTGGTACTGTGCGACCTGCTCAGCGGTTAAATACGCGGCAGTGTCCGTGACGATAGCGGTTGGCATAGACGTTCCCCCTTTGTTCTTCAAAAAATAGTTGGATCAATCATACCATATTGATTATCATTTGCGTGTTTTTCTTCAGGATAAACGCGAAATAATACTATTTTTGACCAAAAAAACACCACTAGCTGTCTGGTAATAGCTAGTGGTGAGCATTGATTAAACTTAGAGAACGTGCAAATTAGGCTGTAAAGTGGTGGTTGAGCCTAAGTTTGGTGCATAAGTTGGTTCAGCCATTAAGGATTGTTTTGTCGCAATTCCTTGGCTTTCGCAGACTTCACAGAGTGCTTCGTAAGTCACGTCATTTAGCAGTAATCCGCATTGAGAAACATCACAATTGAAGATAACGGCCGAAGGAGATTGGGTAATCTTCATTTCAGCAGCCAACTTCTGATCGGTCTTGAATGCCTGCTTGGCTAGGTCAGAAGAACAATCTTCCTTAAACATATCAATATCCAAATGACAGGTTTGAGCTAAAGATAAGGCTAAATCAGTCGAGAACTGTTGATGATCCGCAACAACGGCTGTTTGCATCTTAAGTAGAAAATCACGGCCTTTGCGTTTACCTTGAAATAACGCCGCTTTATAAGCCAAAATAGCATTATAATGAACCTTGAACTGGGCATTACGCTCAGCTAAAGTGGGCTGTGCCGGAAGTGATCGTGCCACCACCTGTTGTGTCAACAGGGGCACGAACTGAAAGGATACCTTGTTATTAAGACGCGCCGCTAACTTCATAATGTTTTGTTCGGAACGCATACACGGTGCGCCCAATGGGTTAACAAACAAATAGACTTCTAACACATTGCTTCCTCCTAATATCCATCCTGGTTGGTGACCAACCAAAAAATAACAATACCACTACATTAGCAAAATTTCAAAAAATAGCAACTCGGAACATTTGTTTGTTAGTAACTTACTCGTTTAAAACGCAACCTAATCATGCAACATTTTTCCAGATAGGTAAAGCTAAACGCCTTGTAAAAATGAAGGGGCGTGACGAATGCATAATTAGTGAAGAAAACCACAAGTCGTTGAGGTAATTACTCTCGATTCTGGTTAAAATATGGTAGAATCGTAAGATGGAACGTGTAATTAAAGTTGGGGGATAGTCAGTATGGTAACCAATTGGGATCAATTTTTATTACCCTATCAACAGGCCGTGAGCGAGCTGAAAGTGAAGTTACGTGGTATTCGTAAACAATTTGAGAATCAAAGTGAACGACCACCGATTGAATTTGTGACGGGCCGAGTTAAGCCAATCGCTAGTATTAAGGAAAAGATGTCCCGACGACACGTTGCAGAAGAACGGTTGGAACAAGATATGCAAGACATTGCGGGCTTGCGCATCATGTGTCAATTTGTCGAAGATATTTATCAAGTAGTTGATCTTTTGCGACGCCGGACTGACCTAACGATTTTAGAGGAACGGGATTACATCCACAATGAAAAACCAAGTGGATACCGTTCTTACCATATTGTTATTGAGTATCCGGTTCAACTGGTGTCCGGTGAAAAAAAGATCTTGGCTGAAATTCAGGTGCGAACGTTGGCCATGAATTTTTGGGCAACGATTGAACATTCGTTAAATTATAAGTACCAAGGTGCGTTTCCTAAAGCGTTAAGTGATCGACTGCAGCGTGCAGCCGAAGCAGCGTTTAAGCTGGATACGGAAATGTCTGAAATTCGCGAAGAAATTCAAGAAGCACAGCAGTATACCCCCAAACATGATGATGGCACCACCGGTTCGCCGGCACGGCCAAGCAAGGAAGAATGATATGAAGGTTTCCATTTTTAGTAATAATGGGTTGTCCTCTCAAAAGGTGGCGACCGCTTTACAAAAAGGTTTAACAGCAGCAGGCGTTCCAATTGATAGTTTGGACCCTGATGTGGTCGTGACGGTTGGTGGCGATGGGACATTATTGTCGGCCTTTCACCATTACAATGACCGGCTAGATAAGGTTCGCTTTGTTGGGATACATACGGGGCACCTCGGCTTTTATACGGACTGGCGCGACTATGAGGTTCAAGAGTTAATTGATAGTCTGGCGCAAGACAACGGTCAAAGCGTGAGCTACCCGTTGTTGACGATACAGGTAGAGTATGCGGATGGTACCCATCCAGATCAAGCATTGGCGCTAAATGAGTCAACTATCAAGAAGGTCTCGGGGACAATGGTTGCCGATGTTTATATTAAGGATGAGTTATTCGAAAGTTTCCGAGGAGACGGGCTGTGCATCTCGACGCCAACTGGTTCGACGGCTTATAATAAATCAGTCGGTGGTGCGGTGTTGAACCCACGTTTTAATGCCGTTCAGATGGCCGAAATTGCCTCTATTAATAATTTGGTTTTCCGGACGTTGGGATCGCCTTTGATTATTCCGGCGGATGAGTGGATTCGTATCGAGCCGGCTGATCCGACTGACAACGTGTTGATGTGTGATCAGTTGGGAATCGAGGGCCGACCAATCAAGGCCATTACGTACCGAATTGCCCGGCAGCGGATTGCCTTTGCGGAGTATCGGCATACGCATTTCTGGCAACGTGTGGAATCTTCCTTTATTGGGAGGGAGAACGCATGATGACATTTGAATGGCAAGTCACTGGTGAAAGTCCCGTGCACGTGCGGACCGTGTTAATGGCCCACGGTGTCACGCGGACTTTTTTAAAACAGGTGAAGTTCCATGGTGGTGTGGTAACGTTGGATGGTCAACCGGTGCGGGTGATTGCGATGGCTACGCCAGGGCAAGTGGTCGGATTGCAATTACCACCAGAGCCAGATAACCCGCACGTGACGCCGTCGTTTGCGCCCTTAGATATTCTGTATGAAGATGAGCACTTTCTGGTCGTCAATAAGCCAGCAGGGATGGCGTCAGTGCCCTCGCACCTCTATTCGGAGGATACGTTAGCGAATCGGGTCAAAGGGCATCTGCTGACGATTCAAGCGCCGAGTACGGTGACCCATATTGTTACACGATTGGATCGAGATACGAGTGGCGTGGTGTTATTTGCCAAACACCACTTTGCCCACTCAGTGTTAGACAAGCAATTAAAACTGAAACAAATTGATAAGCGTTATGTTGCGGTGGCAAGTGGTCGGATGATGCCGGCTCATCAGCAGTTGACGGGACCGATTGGGCGCGAAGCAGGGTCCTTTATTAAACGGACGGTTAGACCGGATGGACGAGCTGCTGAAACGGAGGTATGGGTGCGAGCAACGTCAGCAACGGCAAGTCTATTGGCGGTCAAGCTGCATACGGGGCGAACACATCAGATCCGGGTGCATTGTGCAAACGCGGGGCACCCCTTATTAGGGGACTGGTTGTACGGGCGACCAACTAATCCGTGGATTCAGCGACAAGCGTTGCACTGCGCCCGCGTGCAGTTTTTTCAGCCATTTGCGGGTAAGTGGGTAACCTGTTATGCCCCGTTGCCAGATGATATGGCGCGAGTTATTTCTCAAGAATTTGATAGTTGATTAACTCTAAAAAAGGTGGAGCTGGGTAAAACTGGAGTTCCGCTAGCTGCGGCACTTTCAGCAATTAGTGCTGGTTCATGGCGACTTATTGATGGTAAACGCCGGAAACGCGACGATGATCAATAACCAAAAAGAAAGAGTAGTCAGTGAGCTACTAGCGAAAAAGGCCATGCTTAATTGCGTGGCCATTTTCGTGTTTATGGGTGGATTAATGTTGAAATGTTAAAATCACACATATCGGTAAATGTGAGCATAATGCAATCCTTGTGGCTAGAGGTAATTGGGATAAATAGGCCTTTTAAATTTCATTTTAAAAATGATGCATTTTTTAGTAAATACTGAATTAAATTAAAAAACAACATAATGAAAGAGACACCAGTTTGAATAAGAATCTCGTAATCGCGTATTTTTCACTAGTTTTGATAATATGGTTGTGATAAATCAGATTTTAAGTAATAATAATTTGACAAAACTATTTCGCAGCTGTATTAGTATGTAGAGCAAAACTATGCTAATATAAATTTATACGAGCAATGAACCAAAAAGCTGATTGATAAGCTATGTAAAAGGGGTTGCCATCTGACTAGGAGGATGGCTGTCCAATGGTCGACGAAGGTTCGCGTTGGTGGTAATAATCGGTATGAAGAAAAGCCTAATAAAAGATTTTAAAGCGGCTATGGAAAAACTAGGAAATATGAAGGATTATGCAACTGACAGCGTTACGTTAGCGGTATCTATTTCCGATCGACGGCACCGAGCTGATGTAAAATTTATTCGTGCGGTGAGCTTTAAGCATGCTTGGGAACCGATTGAAGGGCTATTAGCGAAAGCACCGCAGAATATTTGGATTAGAATTGAAGTCATCCATTCGGTTCAAAGAAAACGGCGCGCTCAGTTAGAACGGATTTTACATGAGATGACGCGGATGAATTACTGGCGGCAAGGTGTTAGCTTTGATGCAGATTTTAAAACGGCCCTCTTAGAGATGTGTAGGTAAAGGACGTTCGGAGTCGTGGATTGATTATCAGCAAGTTACTAAGTATCTGAGACGGCGAAATGGACAACTAAGTTTTGATATTGAGAGTAGCGAGTATGTTTGGTTATTTACGACTTCTGGTATCTTTTCTGATGGTGAGCAGATTTGGGTGTTAAATGATACAGAGACAGCGGAAAAGGGAGTACGACGCTTAGAAAATCCTAAAAAGGAATTACAGTCTTACTTAGTAGCAGGTGAGGCTTTCTTGACTCGGCAAATTAAAGAAGACGGTAAGTTTATTTACGGATATTATCCGGGACTTCAGCGGATTTTAAGCAATTATAATAGTGTTCGACATTTTTCCTCAGTATATGCATTATTGGAAGCGATTGATTTTACTGGAAACTATGAGGATACTAGACGAGCTAAGAAAACGCTACAATGGGGGATAGATTAATCACCAGCATGAAAAAAAGCCATTGTTGTTTGTGGTAGAAAAACGGAAACAGGGAACCGATGAAATTAAGCTTGGCGCCCAAGCAATGCTTATTTTGGCCCTATGTAAGTATCAGGAGGTCACAAAAGATGCTAGTTTTTTACGGCGACTTATGGAAGCATTCAATGCAGTTGTGTTCTTCCGTCAAAAGTCTGGGCGCTATAATCATGTATTAAATACTGATTTAACGGTCAAAGATGAGTTTCGGATTATTTATTATGAGGGTGAGATTACATTCGCATTGGCCCGGCTCTACGAACTCACTCAAGATAAACAGGTCTTAAAAATGGTTAAGCAATCTTTAGACTTCATGGTTGATAATGATTATGGCAAATATCATGACCATTAGATATCTTATGTAGTAAATGAGTCCTTGCAGATTCTTCCGAATAATCGAGAGTATATGAAGTTGGGCCTTAAGAATGTTTTTAGTCACCTAGATTTTATTACGAAGCGAGATACGTCATATCCAACGCCGTTGGAGCTAATGAATGTTGCTGTGAAGATGACGGATATCATCAAGCTTACGGGCAACGATGATTTGTTAGAGACGTATGATTTAATTCGATTACGAAGAATCTGGAAGGATCGAGTTGAATATGAGCTGGCAACGGGAAGCTTCCAGCCAGAATTAGCCATGTATTTTTATGCACCATATAAGTTTGTTGGTGGCTTTTTTGCCCGGCATGATCACTTCCGTACGAGAATTGATGACTGTGAGCATTTCTTATCCGGATTAATTAATTACTATAACTATACGTATTAAGGAAAGGGTTAAGCCATGATTATTCTGACGAGCATTTTCGCCTATAAGAAGGTTCAATTTGCCATTCGAATGTCGCTTTACGTCATCTTTTGTGGGTTAGTACTGTTTGTGCGCTTCAAGAACAAGAAGAAAACACGTAAACGGCTAGATAAAAGAACAGAGCATATGATGAAGAACACCCCTAAAGACAAAGATGGCAAATATCCTTGGGAAAAAAAGTAAGCGCTCAATAACTATGAAGAGGAGTGTTAGGCCGTGTTTTATTTTATTAATGAATACATTCTGCAAAAGAATTCTAGTGTAGAACACACTGCGATTAATCGGGTGAAACTATTTACGCACTATAAGCAACCAGCTAAGATTGTCACAAAGATTTATGATCGTTTGCTGCATCGAACGATTACTGACTTTAGTCTGACAGATGAGCAAGTGATAAACATGTTTGATTATTTTCAGGAAGCGACGGATTTAAAACAATCTGTTTTTTTGAAAGCCGACGACATTCATTTACCAATTGACTATGAAATCTCAGTCGGTGCGAATTATAGTCAAGTGTCTAATGGAGATACATTGGTTGAAAATGTGGGCTTCATTCCCGGCACTATTGGGCGAGTGTTTTATCAAGAATTTTTTGATCCCCAAGGTAATCGAATTGAAACAGATCTATGGGACTGGCGAGGATTCAAGTCAGCGACGCAATACTTTGGGCAGAATGGCAAATTAATTATGCAACGGTATTACACACCAACTGGTAAAAATGTGCTGGAAGAATACTATGCACCAGATACTCAAGGCAATCCACTACTATCACGAGTGATTTTAAAGAATTATCACGGTGAGGGAGATCGCTTCTTCCAAAACAGTGACGATCTGTTCGTCTTTTTCTTAAAAGAATTGAGTAAACAAGCTGAAGGGACGACTACCTTCATTAGTGATCGACCAGGGACCGGAGTTAAACCGCTCTTAGCGTTAGATGACGCTTCCCGTAAGTATGTATACATTCCAATCAATCATGCTGTTAATCCGAATGATCCAGTTCACGCGGATTTGGATGGCTTCTTACAGCCGGCCTTTGAGCACTTTAAGCATTTTGATGGGTTTATTACTGCTACGGTCCAACAAGTAGAACATCTCTCGGTGCGTTATCCGACTGCCAATATTTTTGCGATGCCGGCGGCGACAACTTTGCCGTTATCCAAAGAGGCTGATGATCAGGTTACACCGGACCAGCGTAAACGGCATAGTTTACTGTACGTTGGTCGGATCGCACAAGATAAACGGATTGATCAATTACTGCGGATGTTTTCTCTAGTTAAGGATCGTGTGCCAGCAGCTACCTTTACTCTGTTTGGATATGGTGATCCTAAGTATTTGGAAGATATGCAAAAGCTAATTACTGAATTAAATCTGGAACATAATGTTACCTTGAATGACTACACACCAGGTATTGAAAGTGAATATGATCATTATCAGGTTTTGGTAAACATGGCCTTTGCTGACGGGGGTCCAGTTGCAATGGCTGAGGCAATGATGCATGGGTTGCCAGTCGTTAGTTATCGATTTAACTATGGACCGGCTGAATATATTGATGAAGGCGTTAATGGTTATTTGATTGATTCCGGTCAGAGTCTGGCAATGGCTGAAAAGATTGTTGATTTATTTAATGATGATAAGTTATTGGCTGACTTTAGCAAGGCAGCGTATACGTCAGCGCATACGCGATGGACTCGCCGTAAGGTTTGGAATCGTTGGCAACGTAATCTGAAAACCTCATTTTAAATTTGCCTAAGAAGGGAAGACATCTGGTATGTATTATTTCTTGAACGATAACATGCAATATTCTAAGTCGGGGATTGAACATGCAGAAATCAATCGCTTAGATCTGTTTAAAAAGCATCATGTCCCCGCTAAAATTGTGACACGTGTGTTTTCCATGAAATTAGAAAATGTTTTACAGCAGTCGGGTATTGCACGTGAAGACTTTATTAATCTGTTTGAATTCTTTTGTGGCAGTATGCATGTGGCTACAAAGACTTTTACGATGAATGATCTATCGCTACCGGTTAATACCACTTCCACGCGTAAAGATAATCAATTGCAGATTTTCAGCCAAGGAAAGATGCTGATGATTATTTACTTCCGTCAAAATAGTGAAGAAATTAGTAATATCCAGTACTTTGACGTCAATGGTCGAACACTGAAGATGACCTGGTGGGACGTACGAGGTTTTAAGTGTCTAGAACAGTATTTTGACTGGGATGGCAAGATCTCACAAGAACAGTACTTTGGTCCTGATGGTCAGGTTCATATCGAGAAAAATCACTTGTTGGATCGTACGGGTAAAGAACGCATTTCTTGGAAGGTTGTTAACTACCATCAAGGAAGCTGGGTTTTTACAGGGATGAATGATTTAACTCGATTTTTCTACGATGAGTTGAATGCGAATGGTGAAGACAATGTCTTTATTTGTGACCGGACAGTGGAATGTGACTGGGGGTTGTTCCACATGCAGACGCCGGCAAAGAAGGTCTTGCATCTGCATAACGATCATGTTAGCGATCCAAGTGATATGTTGCACTCAACCTTGAATAATAATTATACGAATGCCTTGAATAATTGGGATAAGTGGGATGCGGTTATTTCTGCAACACCAGAACAAAGCAAGGATATCGAAGACCGTTTTGGTAAGAGCATCCCGGCCTTTACCATTCCAGTTGGCTATGTGACTGATGCGGAAATTGCGGCTAAGCATCAGGACTTTGAACAGCGACAAAAGGGGTTGATTGTTCACGTGGCCCGGTTGGCCCCAGAGAAGCAACAAAATCATTCCATTCAAGCCTTTGCGAAAGTTCGCGAACAGTTTCCGAATGCGCGTCTGGAACTGTGGGGGTACGCTAACGGTGATATTGAAAAGCAATTAAAACAACAGGTAGCAGATGCGGGATTGAATGACGTGATTAGCTTTAAGGGCTATACAACAGATGTGAATGCCGTCTATAATCGTGCCCAAATTGGCTTGCTGCCAAGCCGCGCTGAGGGATTTTCTTTGATGTTGTTGGAAGCCCAGTCCCACGGTGTAGCGATGATTGCTAATGATGTTAAGTACGGCCCAAGTGATATTATTCAGGATGGTGTTAGCGGTATTTTGACGGAAGATGGCAAGCCAGAACAATTGGCCGAGGCCATGATTAAGCTGTTGGATGATCAGTCGTTACTGAACCAGTACAGTGATGCAGCTTATGAGAATGCTAAGCGTTATTCAGAAGATACGGTTTTTGAGAAGTGGCAAAGATTACTAGATTACTTTGGCTAAAGAAAATATGGTGGTGGCTTTAATTGATTCTGTCTTTGGAGGATTGTTGTATGAACTATTTTATTGGTCAGAATTTAGGGGATAGATTGACTGGTATTGAGAAGGCACAACTGAATAGGCTGAAGCTTTTTGAAAGCAAGAAACTTAAGGCAAAGTGTGTTTATACTGAGTATAGTGGACGATTGTATGAACACACAACGCGTTTTGGGGCTACGGATAATTGTTTTATGATGTATGATTTCTTTCGGTGATATTCATTCGGAATCCCATTAATAAGAAAAACTGTGAAAGATGGCTGATTTGGCAATCTTTCACAGTTTTTTGATAGTGATTATAAATCGATCACAGCTGGACCAGCAATCAAATGGACGTCAAGCTGCTGACTAATTTTGGCAACTTCGGCTACAGTGACATCTGTTGGCACTAACGTTAAACCAACAGAATCTGCCAATCGTTTGCTAGCCGTCCAGTCGGCAAGCCGGTCTGTTGAGTTACCAGCGCTCCAGATCCGATCAAATCCTTGGTTTGCTAACCAATCAATGGCCGTCCCGCGGTCTTGTGGACGAATCTGATCAAATGCTGTGCTGAACGTGAGGCTCATACCGCCTGCTGCCGCAATCAGCGGGGTTAGGGCTTCGGTATCGACCTGTTGTTGATCAGTCAAAGCACCTAAGATGACACCATCTACACCCAGTTGTTGGGCCTCTAGCAGGTCAGCTTCCATCATTTTAATCTCAACGTCATTGTAAGGTGACACACCGCCACGCGGCGCAATGACCAACTCTATGCTTACTTGATGTTCATGGGCATATCGAACAGCTTCACCCATCACGCCTTTACTAACGGTGGTTCCGCCCACAGCTAGATTATCAGCTAATGCGACACGCTTACTACCAGCCGCTACTGCGTTGGGCAACTGCACATAGTTCTCTAATAAAGGTTCTGTTAATAGCAAAGTTGACATCCTCTCTAACGTTCCCGCTTTAGTCACAGCAGGTAACAGTATGTTACAATATATGCACTTAAATTAATTCAGATTAGGAGGGACAATTAATGAAAGAACCCGCGAAGCAACGGCGCTCTTGGTTCTGGAATTGGGTTATCAACAATCGCCTAGTTTCCGTCCTAACCGTCATACTTCTTATTTTACTCATTTTATTAGTCTTAAGTAAAGTCCCTTGGCTCGCAACCCCCTTTGTCTTGGTGGGCGAGATCCTCGGTTTACCTATTGTATTAGCAGGAGTCGGGTACTATCTCTTAAATCCGATTGTGGATTGGCTGGAAACGAAGCATGTGAAACGGACCTGGTCGATAAGTGGCTTATTTGTGATCGTGGCTGGGTTACTCGCGTGGGGGATTATCAGCTTAATTCCTATGATTCAACAACAAGTAACTGGATTGATCACGGAGTGGCCTCATTACTGGCGTGAAATTACCAATACGACCATGCATTGGCTCAAAGATGATCGACTAGATGGTATTCGAAAACAGCTAGAGCAATTCAACCAGCAATTGTCTGACAGTTCTTCGTCCGCGATCTCAAGTCTGGCTAAGAACACCGTCAGCTCCGTGGGCGGGATTGTGAGCCGCGTAGTTTCAATTGCTGTTGCGGTGGTGACGGCGCCTTTCATTCTGTTCTATCTTTTGCGTGATGGTCATCGACTTCCTGAGTACTTGGCACGATTATTTCCAATTAAGCGACGAGAAGACGTGGTTCATCTGTTACGGGAGATGAACTTACAGGTTAGTAACTACGTTCGAGGACAGTTAATTGTTGCCTTTATCGTTGCGATCATGTTTTATATTGGTTTTCTCATCATCGGTCTGCCATTTGCGCTGTTGTTGGGGATTTCAGCCGGTATTTTGAACTTGGTACCGTATCTGGGGTCCTTCTTGGCGATGGTACCAGTTGTCATCGTTGCCGCCTTTATTTCCCCGTGGATGCTGATAAAAGTGCTGATTGTCTTTGTGATTGAGCAAACATTAGAGGGACGAGCAATTTCGCCACTTGTTTTGGGTAGCTCTTTGAAGATTCATCCGCTAACGATTATTTTTATCTTATTAGTGGCCGGCAAAGCATTTGGTGTTGTTGGTGTGGTGCTGGGAATCCCAGGCTATGCCGTGATTAAAGTTATTGCCACTGAGTTTTTCCAGTGGTATCAGAAATTTATCGGTGGATATGAAGCCACTCAACCGGCCGATAAAGGCAATCAAGGAGTCGAAAAAAATGAAGAAAATTGACCAAGCTGCCGTTTTTTTGGCTGCTCAACCGGGATTATTTCGTTGCCCAGTCTGTCTAACACCGTATGAGGCCGTCGTGGGTCACAGCTTGCGGTGTCCCAACGGTCATGGCGTGGATTTATCCAAAAAAGGGACGTTATACTTTATGCAACGAGCAGTGGCCAGTGAATATGACAATGCGATGTTAGCTGCACGACGGCGGATGCTTCAAGCGGGCTTGTTTCGTGGAATTACGGATGAGTTTGTCGCCCACCTTCCCCAAATGTCACAGACGATTTTGGATGTGGGCTGTGGTGAAGGAACACCATTAGCCGATGTTTTACGCCAACGGAATAATACTGAAGATGTAGCGATTGGTTTCGATTTATCAAAACCAGGGATCAATTTAGCGACGCAACTAGCTAGTGGGGCCTTCTTCTGTGTTGCTGATTTGGCGCAGATGCCGTTTGCCAACCAGCAGTTTACGGCTATTTTAGATCTGTTCTCGCCGTCAGCTTATCAGGAATTCAACCGTGTTCTGGCACCAGGGGGACAATTGCTCAAGGTTATCCCTAACGCTGATTACCTTATTGAATTACGTCAGGCAATCTTTCCTGCAGGGAGCACTCATGCAAGTTATGATAACAGTAATGTGTTGAACCTGTTCCAGCAGCATTATCCCATGGCCACAACACAGCGCATTCGCTATCAAGTGCCGGTGCCCACAGAATTGTTTGCGGATCTCATGTTGATGACACCGATGCACTGGGGCGCAGACGAGTCACGCCTAGCAGAAGTGCGGGCTAATCCGTTTCCCGCAATTACGGTGGATGTAACCCTCCTAACGGCACAAGGGGTTTAGGTAAAACGTTTAAAAATCTTAGGAAAAGGACTTGCGAAGCTGACAGCAGCGTGTTATATTGACTCATGAGAAATCGTTTGGCGGTCGATATCAGCGTTTAACTGTTAGCGGCAGACAAGTAGCACTTCACTAAAGTAGTTCCTCGCCGTGCCCACACCGAGGAGCTGCTTTTTTTGTCCCATTAATTTGATAACAGATGGGCATCTCACGTTGGGACACCTCTTGTCAAACACTAGCCGAAATGGCTATAATAGTGAGACAGAACGAATGTTTGATAATAGATCGGAGAAGAGAATTTTATGACTAACCACATTGCGCTATTTGAACCGTTATTTCCAGCCAATACCGGAAATATTGCCCGGACGTGCGCTGGTACCGACACCATTTTGGATTTAATTAAACCCTTGGGGTTTTCTGTGGATGATGCCCATCTTAAACGGGCTGGCCTGGATTATTGGGACAAAGTTGATGTCCGCTATCATGAAAACCTACCAGCTTTTCTAGATACCATTTCAGATTTGAGCCAACTATACTTAGTGTCCAAATTTGCGGATCAAGACTATACGGAGCCAGATTACCAGGTGAATGAGCATGATCATTACTTCCTATTTGGTAAGGAAACAACTGGGCTACCAGAGCCCTTTATGCGGCAGCATGCAGAGAAGTGCATTCGGATTCCGCAAGACGACACGCATATTCGGGCTTTGAACTTGTCTAACAGTGCGGCCATTGTGATTTATGAAGTCTTGCGCCAACAACAATTCTTGAATTTAGAGCGGGTTCATCAGTATCCCCACGATAAGCTCAAGTAAGTGAAAGGGGGCAGTTGATTGGCTACGAAACGAAAAACACCCCGCCGGCGCCCAACTAAGCGCAAACCAGCCCATCGCAAGTCAGCTAAACGACAACCATTTCCCTATACGAGCAATGTACTAGGCCTAGTTTTAGTTGCGCTTGCCATGCTCGGATTATTTAATCTAGGGGTTCTCGGCACATTAGCAGCTAATATCGTGCGACTCTTTTTGGGTGACACGTATCAGTTCGGATTAGTGATTATCGGGGCCTTAGGCGTTGCTTTGACGGTCACTGGGACGTGGCCGCAGTTAGCACGGCACTATCTGATTGGCAGTGCGACGATTTACGGTGGCTGGCTCTTGTGGATCAGTGCGAACCATTTTATCGATGCTGATCAGCACCGGCAGTTTATGGCAACCATTTGGCATGCGAGTCTGGCAGACTTGTGGAGTGGTGGACTAACCTCACAACTGGGTGGCGGACTAATCGGGGCCTTTGAATTAAGCATTGTTGCGTGGTTGATTGCACTGCTGGGTGCCCAGATTGCCGCTTGGCTAATTATGGCTGGTGGTGTGATGATTTTCTTCCAGATTCCCTGGGCCAAAGTCGAGCAGGGATTACAGACCGTTTGGCAGATGGTGCATACGGGTGTCCAAGCTAGTGGAACCGCATTGAAACGGGGCAGCGAGCTGGCTAAGAAACGACAGAATCAACGACCATCGAAGCCAGCTTCGGTGGCACCAGCAGTGACGCCAATGGATCCAGATGATAAGGACTTGCCAGAACCAATTGCCCAAGCCAAACCAGCGGCTGAAGAACCCAGCTATCATATCACGGTGGCGGCCAATGAATCAGCTAAGGCGCCAGTCGCACCAGCTACGACTTCTTCTCATGAAGAGGACACGACCGCGGATGCGTTGGCTAGCAGTACACCGGTTGATCCCAATTATCAGTTACCAACGGCGGATTTGTTGAAACAAGTGCCACCAACTGATCAAACGGCGGAGGTTAACGCCATTGATGCGAATACTAAAATTTTGAAACAAACGCTGGATAGTTTTGGCGTTGATGCTGAAGTTAAGAATGTTAGTTTGGGACCATCTGTGACTGAGTATGAGTTGCATCCAGCCATTGGGGTTAAAGTTTCTCGAATTGTGAATTTAGCGGATGACTTAGCGTTGGCTTTAGCGGCCAAAGGCATCCGAATTCAAGCACCCATCCCTGGGAAATCACTGATCGGGATTGAAGTGCCTAATCGGGAAGTCTCGACGGTGGCCTTCCGCGATGTTGTCGAAGCCCAACCGGCTCACCCCAACCATCCGTTGGAGGTTCCGTTAGGACGTAATGTAACGGGACAAGTGGTCACCATGGATCTAACGAAGATGCCACATTTACTGATCGCCGGGGCAACTGGTAGTGGGAAATCGGTCGCCATCAACGATATTATTACCAGCATGTTGATGAATGCACGACCAGACCAATTGAAGCTGATGTTGATTGATCCCAAGAAGGTTGAACTGAGCGTGTACAATGGGATTCCACATTTACTAACGCCGGTGGTTTCTGAACCTAAAAAAGCGGCCCGAGCCTTGCATAAGGTGGTGGCCGAGATGGAACGGCGGTACGAATTGTTCTCACAATTTGGTCAGCGTAAAATTTCTGGTTACAATACCTTTGTGCAAAAGGCTAACGCTGAAGACGGGCAAGAACGGCCGTTACTACCATACATTGTGGTGGTGGTCGATGAATTGGCTGACTTGATGATGACGGTTTCGAGTGAAGTGGAAGATGCCATTATTCGCTTAGCCCAAATGGGTCGGGCGGCTGGTGTGCATATGATCTTGGCAACCCAACGACCGTCCGTTGATGTTATTACCGGGCTGATTAAAGCCAATGTGCCATCCCGAATCGCCTTTGCCGTTTCTAGTGGAACGGACTCGCGGACGATTCTCGATGCTAACGGGGCAGAAAAACTACTTGGGCGGGGCGATATGTTATACCAACCAGTAGACGCCAATGCTCCAGAACGGGTACAGGGAGCTTTTATTCCTGATGAGGATGTCGCTAACGTGGTTGACTTTATTAAGGAACAGCAACCGGCTGATTATGATGACGATATGATGGTCACGGACGAAGAAATACAGCAAGAAGAAGCTGGTGACAGCAATGATGAGCTGTTTAACGATGCCTTGAGCTTCGTGGTTGAGCAACAAAAAGCTAGTACATCTTTGTTACAGCGGCGCTTTCGAATTGGATACAATCGGGCCGCCCGGATTATGGATGATCTGGAGCAACGTGGTTATATTGGACCCCAAGAGGGAAGCAAGCCACGGCAAGTCTATAAACAACCAGACAGCTCTGCTGATGGACCAACGCAATGATCAAATAAAAATAGGTGTCAAGTCCATTTACGGACTTGACACCTATTTTGTGTTGGTAATTACCCCATCAAACCTAATGATGAAATGGCTCCAAAGACGAGTGAACCAATCGTTGCGAGAATCATGATCCAGACGAAAACGTTCGTAATTTTTTGAAATGTTGATTTTTTCTTCTTTTCCATGTGGAAATAGCCACCTCTTTGCGTCTAATTTACTCAATTAGTTTACCGTGGCTACCGCAGAATTGCAACCGGCAGGGGGAAGTTGTCAAGAGCTTGTTACAAATGGCGATTGCAACTCTCATGGGAAATCTCTATAATTAAACGGAAATCAACGTGTAAGGGGATATGAACATGGCGTTTTGGATCACACCTGGTGGTCAGCTCGTAATTTTAGTTGTAGGATGGCTATTAATCCAGGCGGTTAAACGGATTTTGCGGCGAAACTGGCCGAAGTATTTGAATACATGGGATCTAATGGCGCCACTACTACTGCTTTGTTCGGTGTTGTTAATCCCTAATGGTGCTGGAGCCATCTTGCCGTGGTTGGTTATAGGTTGGATGGGAATCGGCATCGCTGTGGCGTTATTGCAGGCAATTCACAACAAGGAGTTACTTTATGGGACCTTTTTGCGAACATTCTGGCGTTTGACTGATCTTTATTGGACAGCTGGTTTTGCCTGCTGCTTCTTACTGGTAATCAGCTAAGATGGCTGTATAAATGCATAAATATTAAGTTAATTGATTATCTACTCATTTTAAGTAAGCGCTGTGAAGCGTGTTAAGCCATGGTGAACACCTGTTCGCCATGGCTTTTTTGTCGTTGGTGGGGAAATTTATAAAAATTCGGAAACGTTGTGGTAGAAAGTGGGGGGGTGTGGTAAACTTGATAGCAGTTACAGTTGGGAGTGATTGGCCATGTTTATGGGTGAATTTGAACATTCAGTTGACACCAAAGGACGACTAATCATTCCCGCCAAGTTTCGGGAGCAATTAGGAGAACAATTCGTGGTCACTCGCGGGATGGATGGGTGTTTGTTTGGCTATCCGATGACCGAGTGGACGGCATTGCAAGAAAAATTAAAAGCGTTGCCAGTCAATCGCAAGGATGCCCGGGCCTTTGTCCGGTTCTTCTACTCCGCTGCAACCGAATGTGAACTTGATAAGCAAGGGCGCATTAATTTACCCAAATCTTTACGAGACCACGCTGCGTTAACTAAACAATGTGTGATTGTTGGGGTCGCAAATCGATTTGAAATTTGGAGTGCCGAACGGTGGAATGATTTTTCCACGAAGGCTGAAGAAGATTTTGACGATATTGCAGAAAATTTGATTGACTTTGGTATGTAGCAATTACAGCTATCTAGAAAGGAGAGTGTTCATGGAGGACTTTCATCACGTCACGGTATTACTAAAAGAAGCAGTTGCGGGTTTAGCAATTAAACCAACGGGAGTCTACGTCGATTGCACTCTCGGCGGTGGCGGCCATAGCCAGCGCATTCTGGAGCAATTGACGACCGGACACTTATACGCCTTTGATCAAGATCAAACGGCGATTACTTACAATGAAGAACATTTGAAAACTTATCTAGATGCCGGCAAATTGACATTTATTAAAAGTAACTTCCGTCAGATTCAAACAGAATTAACGGAACGCGGGATTACCCAGGTGGATGGTATCTTATACGATCTAGGTGTCTCATCGCCGCAATTTGATGAAGCTGATCGAGGATTTAGTTACCAACACGATGCACCTTTGGATATGCGGATGGATCAAAGCCAAAAGCTTTCGGCGTGGATTGTCGTGAACGAGTGGTCATTTAATGACCTACTACGAATCTTTCATCGATATGGTGAAGAAAAGTTTGCGAAACCCATTGCCCGGGCGATTGAACGACATCGTGAGCAAGCGCCGATTGATACGACCGGTCAGCTGGTTGAGATTATCAAAGAAGGTATTCCAGCGGCTGCCAGACGACATGGTGGGCATCCCGCAAAAAAGGTGTTCCAAGCGATTCGCATCGCAGTGAACGATGAATTGGGAGCGCTGGAGGATTCCTTAGAACAAGCGGTTTCGCTACTGGACGTCAATGGCCGAATCAGTGTGATCACTTTTCAATCGTTAGAGGATCGATTAGTTAAAACCATGTTTCGAGAACAATCATCTCTACCGGAACTGCCTCATGGCATTCCAGTTATTCCAGATAATTTGCAACCTGATTTTAAATTGGTTAACCGTAAACCGATTTTGCCGTCAGAAGAAGAGTTGGCAGTTAACCACCGCGCGCACAGCGCAAAATTACGAATTTTAGAAAAAATTAAGTAATGAGTGGCACTCAAATAAATATCGACATAGGAAGATGATAACTTATGGCGCAAAACAGCTTAGCAGAAGCCGTTCCGTTTACCGCGGAGCCGCAACAACGCCCAAACATAGAACAACCCGAACGACAAACACGACAGGCCCCACAGCAGCACCCCCAAGGGGAGAAGCTACCGGTCTCCAAGTTTGAAAAGTGTTTAATGACCGTTTGTGGATTAGCTTTGGCTTTGTTGATGGTTTGTGTGGTATCGTCTAAGATTGCAATGAGTACGGCTGAACATCACTTACAGAGCATTAATAACCAAGTGACAACCATTCAAAATCACAATACGAGCAAGCAACAACAGATTAATGAGTTGCAGAGTCGTAGTCGACTTGATAAAATTGCTAAAAAACAGGGTTTGACTCTCGAAAATGCTAGAATAAGGAATGTAAACAAATAATGAAAGATTCCCAAAAGCGACAAACGATGAATAAGCAACCCAGCAGAAACCGCAAGAGTGTTGGTCGGTTTCTGTTTTACATTTTTCTCGGGGTGTTTATCCTCATCGTCGGTCGCTTTTCGTATATCTCCATCGGCAAAAAGGTCCAAAACGTTAATTTGAGTCGGCAGGCACAAAAACTGTATACGGCAAATGAAACGTTAAAGGCCAAACGCGGGACGATTTACGATGCTAACGGCCAGGCGATTGCGGAAGACACCAGTGTGTATTCGATTTATGTGGTGCTGGACAAACGGCAGGTATCAACGAGTGGCCAAAAACTCTATGCCACAAATAAAGAGAAGATTGCGACCGTGTTAGCCAAAAACTTACCGATCAGTCGCAAGAAAGTTCTGAAGATTTTGAACCCTAGCAAAAAGAATACGTTCCAAGTTGAATTTGGAACGGCCGGGCAAAACATTTCGTTGATGACGAAACAAAAGATTCAGGCGGCCCACTTGAGTGGGGTTAACTTTGTGCAACAAGAAGCTCGGTTATATCCCAATGGGGTATTTGCCTCGCATTTAATTGGGTTGGCACAATCGACAACTAATAAGTCCGGGACAACGAAGCTAACTGGAACCATGGGGATTGAACAAGCGTTTAATCAGCAACTAACGGGAACGAATGGCTCACAAAAGATTAAGAAAGATATGTATGGTTACCAGTTGCCCGGAACGAAACAGAAATACAAAAAAGCGAAAAATGGTGACAACGTCTATACAACATTGGATACCCGATTACAAACGCTGTTGGAAACGGAAATGTCTAGCGTTCAAAGTCAGGTCCATGCCAAATCAATGAATGCCGTCTTAATGAATGCGAAAACGGGCGCGATTCTCGCGGCAACACAACGGCCCACGTTTAATGCGTCAACCAAGTCGGGCCTCAGCCAAATTTGGCGGGATACGTTGGTTCAGGATGCTTACGAACCGGGGTCAACGATGAAAATCTTCACGTTGGCTTCTTCAATTAATAGTGGAAATTATAATGGTAACGCGATGTATCAATCAGGGAAATACAGAATTGGGACCCAGACAGTTCCCGACTGGAACACGTCCGGATGGGGCACAATCACGTACAATAAGGGATTTGCTTTATCCAGTAACGTGGCAATGGCTCATTTGGAACAACAGATGGGGGCTAAAACCTGGCGTAAATACATTAATCGTTTCCGCTTCTTGAAGAGCACGAAGTCAGGGTTACCTGGTGAGTTGACAGGAAGTATTGCCTTTGAACGCCCAATTGAGCAAGCAGATACGGCATTTGGTCAAGGAATTCAGGTTACCGTTTTCCAAATGTTACAAGCCTTAACGTCTGTCAGCAATAATGGGACGATGATGAAGCCGTACGTGATTAGCAAAGTCGTCGATCCCAATACGAATAAGACGGTCAAAAAGTATTCACCAACTGAGGTGGGTAAGCCAATTTCTGCCACCACGGCTAAGAAGGTTCGGCAGCATATGGAAGACGTCGTGTATAAGAGCTACGGGATTGGTAGTGACTACAAGATGGCTGGCGAACGAGTGGCGGTTAAAACTGGGACGGCACAGATTAGTAACGGCAGTGGGTACCTAAACGGTGATAATAATTACTTGTACTCTGTTGCGGCTATGGTGCCAGCAAGTCATCCGAAATACGTGATGTATATTACGATGAAGCAACCCACGCTGGGGAGCAAAACGGCGACTAAGTTATTGGCGTCGATCATGAAGCCAGTTATGGCGCGGGCTTTGCAAGAAGATACGCAAACCAAGCAGACTACAAGCACCAAAATGCCATCGGTTGTTGGTCAAAGTGCCACTAGCGCAACCACGAAATTGACAAAGGCCAATACGCAAGTGACAACGTTGGGGACCGGTAGCAAAGTTACTAAACAGTCTGTCGCGGCCGGAACCACACTGTATTATGATGAACGGGTCTTTTTAACCACAAGTGGTGCGGTTAGCATGCCAAGTTTAACCGGCTGGTCGAAGGGCGATGTGGTAAAATTAGCACAGTTGGAAGGTTTGAAGCTGACTGTGTCAGGTGACGGTTATGTGACGAAGCAAAGTATCAAGACGGGGACGACCCTGTCAGCGAATGACACCTTAACGGTTACTTTGAAACAAAATAAATGAGAATGAGGATTGAGTAAGACAATGATGAATATACTGTTGCCCCTGTTGGGTGGATTTATAATTACTGCGGCATTTATGCCCGCGTTGATCCGGTATTTCCGGGCACGGCATGAAGGTCAAATGATTCGTGAAGAAGGCCCAACGTGGCATGAGAAAAAATCGGGAACGCCTACAATGGGGGGCCTCCTATTCATTGTTGCGATTGCGGTAATGACGCTATTGACCAGCTGGGTACTAGCGCCTCATCATATGTTACCGACAACGTGGATTTTAATTTTTATCCTAGTACTCTACGGGGCGTTAGGCATGTGGGATGACAGTATTAAGTTATTCCACCGACAAAATGAAGGTCTAAAGGCCTGGCAGAAAATGCTGGGGCAGATCGTTGGGGCCCTCATTTTGTTTTGGGTCTACACGCATGAACAGTTACCAATGGCGCTACATGTGCCAGGAATTGGTAACTGGCACATGAGTGGCTGGTATGCTGTGTTTGTCATCCTCTGGTTGGTCGGCTTTAGTAACGCGGTGAACTTATCAGATGGATTAGACGGCTTGGTGAGCGGGTTAGCCAGCATTGCCTTTGCGGCGTATGGTATTGTCGCTTGGCAACAGGCCCAGATTAATATTGCGATTTTCTGTTTTGCCGTAGTCGGCAGTCTTCTCGGATTTCTTATCTTCAATCACAAACCAGCTAAGATTTTCATGGGTGATACCGGGTCATTGGCCTTAGGTGGCGCCTTAGCGGCAGTTTCCATCCTGTTGCACCATGAATTATCCCTGTTATGGATCGGGCTGATATTTGTGATCGAGACGGCGAGCGTTATTTTGCAGGTTGCCTCATTTAAGCTAACGGGTAAGCGGATTTTCCTGATGAGTCCAATTCATCACCACTTCGAAATGAAGGGGTGGAGCGAATGGCGGATTGATTTGACTTTTTGGGGTATTGGTTTGGTCACGGCTCTGAGTGGTGTTTGGGTGATCTTGGCAAAGTAAGTTTTGGTCGACTAATGGGCTAACTGGCTCGTTAGGAGTCGGTTAGTCCTTTTTTAGTGAAAGTAAGTCAATTAACGATGAATGGAGAGCGAACGGTTATTATGAAACATCTCACGACATATCAAGGTAAAAAAGTCCTCGTATTGGGGTTAGCAAAGAGTGGTGTCAATGCGGCGCGACTATTACGGAAATTGGGGGCTCAGGTCACCGTCAGTGATGTTAAACCGTTGGCTGAAAATCAGGACGCGCAAGAGTTACAAAACGACGGATTTACGGTAATTACGGGAGAACAAACAGCCGATCTATTAGATCCCGGATATGATCTTGTCGTTAAAAATCCGGGAATCTTTTATGATGTGCCGGTGGTTAAACGGGCATTGGCTGATAAGGTGCCCGTTATTAGTGAAATGGAACTGGCTAGCGAAGTTGCTGAAGCCGAACTGATTGCGGTCACTGGTAGCAACGGAAAAACGACGACGACCACGATGATCCAAAAAATGGTTGACCATGATCGGCGTGCTGGCAAGGCTGTGTACGCTGGAAATATTGGGATTCCTGCGAGTCGGGTTGCCCAAGCGGTGACGGCTGATGATACGCTAGTATTAGAGGTCTCGAGCTTTATGCTGGTGGGAACAACCACCTTCCATCCCCATATTGCCGTGTTGACCAATATCTTCTCCAATCACTTGGATTACCATAAAACACGGGAAAACTATGTCGCTGCTAAGATGAAGATTACGGCTAACCAAACGGCTGATGATTACTTTGTGGTAAATTTCGACAGTCCGGAACTTCGCGAGCTTAGTGAACAGTCAGCGGCGCAAGTAGTGCCATTTTCTCGGGAAGCACGGTCGCAAGCCGGTGCTTATGAATTGAATGGTGACTTGTATTTCAAAGACGAGAAGCTAATGGCGGCCAGCGATATTAAAGTCCCTGGTGACCACAACGTTGAAAATGCACTAGCAGCAATCGCCGTAGCTAAGATCAAAGGGGTCAGCACCGCGGCAATCGTGGCTGTATTACGTAGCTTTGGCGGTGTTCGCCACCGAACGCAATATGTCTTAGAAGCAGACGGTCGTCAATACTATAATGATTCTAAAGCAACCGATATGGAAGCTACAGAGATGGCCTTGAAGGGGTTCACTGCACCAGTTGTCTTAATCGCTGGTGGATTGGATCGGGGCTATACGTTTGAGAAGTTGGTTCCTTCATTGAAGGCCCATGTCAAGGCCGTAGTGCTGGTTGGACAAACGGCGAAATTATTAGAAGATGCCGCTAAAAAAGCTGGCATTCAAACGATTCGACTGAGCGAAAATGTAGAGACGGCAGTGCCTACAGCTTACGAACTGAGCGATGCCGGTGACATTATCTTGTTGTCACCAGCCAATGCCAGTTGGGATCAGTATCCAAACTTTGAAGTTCGGGGCGATAGATTTATTAAGGCGGTTGAACAATTAACCGGCAAACAGGAGGAAAAATAATGCGATTAATGGTATCAGGTGGTGGGACTGGGGGCCACATTTACCCGGCACTTGCTCTGATCAAGGCGCTAAAAAAGCGCGAACCGAATTCCGCAGTGATGTACGTTGGATCTGAGCGTGGTTTGGAAAGTACGATTGTTCCGGCTAAAGGGATTCCATTTCAAGCAACGCGCATTCAAGGGTTTAAGCGGTCCCTCTCGTTAGAAAATTTCAAGACAGTCTACCTGTTCTTAAAGAGTGTTCACGAGGCTAAAAAGATGATTCGGCAATTTAAACCGGATGTGGTCGTTGGCACGGGGGGCTATGTGTCAGGGGCGGTTGTCTATGCGGCAGCCCGGCTACACGTGCCAACGCTGATTCACGAACAGAACAGTGTGGTTGGCATTACGAACCGCTTTTTGAGTCGTTACGTTGATCGAATTGCCTACGTCTTTGACGCCGCCTTAGATCAATTGCCAGTGAATAAAATGGTCAAGACTGGGAACCCACGAGCGCAGGAAGCTGCTGAGGTGGTCAGTCACTTTAGTTGGACCGAGTATGGACTTCAAGATGATGTGCCCACATTGCTGATTTTTGGGGGCTCCCAAGGGGCTTTGAAGATTAACGCCGCCACGGTTGCGGCGATTCCTGAATTTAATCATCGTGAGTATCAAGTTGTGTTTGTCACTGGACAGAAGCGCTACGACGGTGTGATGGCCCAGTTAAAAGGTACGACTGTTGCGGATAATGTTGTGATTAAGCCATACATTGGAAATATGCCGGAAGTGTTACCTCGGGTTGCGGCCATTGTTGGTCGGGCTGGGGCAACCAGTTTAGCTGAGATCACGGCTGATGGGATTCCATCAATTCTGATTCCAAGTCCGTATGTAACGGCGGATCACCAAACCAAGAATGCAAATTCCTTGGCAACGGTGGGGGCAGCTGAGATCATTAAAGAAGCTGACCTGACGGGTGAGACGTTAATTGCAAAGGCTGATCAATTAATGACCAATGATGCGTTGCGACAAGACATGGCAACGGCCTCTAAGCAACTTGGTGTACCCGATGCGGCTGATCGGGTGTTGGATGTGGTAGAAGCTTTGAAACGTGACTAGACCAATTTCAATGAGATAGGAGGTGAATAATCGTGAAATTCCGGCTAAACCGTCAGGAGTCTAAGCAGCAGCGTTCTTTGACGCCTTGGGAGCAGTACCAGGAACAAGCAAAACAAAAGCGCCGACAGCAGCAGCGTCAGGCGCGAACGCCCAAATGGTTTCACCAAGCTAAACGGATTGGTGATAAATTACCACGGCTCAAGCATCAACGAAATCGGCAGTTAGTTCGGCGACTGGCCATTCTATTAACGAGTTTCACGGTTGTTATCCTAGCTATGGTCTATCTGGTATCACCATTGAGTCATTTACAACGTGTGCGGGTAACCGGGGCGCATGCGCTATCGGTTCATCAGATTCAAACGGCGACCGGTGTGCTGCCAGGCGATTCGATTTTTAACGTGATGGGTCACGAAAAGAAGTTGCAGCAACAGGCGTTGCAACGAAATTCGCGGCTAAAAAAAGTCACGGTCCAGTTTCATTTACTTAATCACGCGACCATTCGAGTCACAGAATATGTGACTGCGGGCTATGTGATGAGGCAAAATCGTTACTATGAGGTACTAGAAAATGGTATTGTTAGTCAACAGTCGGTGAGCCAGCCTAAGAGTGGTACCCCAGTTTACGGGCAATTTAAGACGACCAAACGGCTACACCGAATGATTTTGCAGTATGCTAAGTTAGATAGTGACATTAAGAGTAGTATCAGTGAAATCCAAGATTCACCGACTAAAAGTAATCCTGATCGCGTTCATTTGTTTATGAATGATGGCAACGAGGTTTACGCTAGTATTCCCAGTTTCGCTAAGAAAATGGCCTATTATCCAAGCATTGCGGCCAAGATGAAACAAAAGGGTGTGGTCAATCTGGAAGTGGGCGCCTACTCATATGCGTTTAAAAAATAATTTCATTTTGATTGCATTGCGTAAAAAAGCGTCATTTAGGCTTTTTCAACCCCTATCAAGTGTGTTAAACTGAAAATTATTAGGGAAAAAGCGAATTCATGCAGTGTTATAAGATCATTAACTTAGGAGGTTCCTTTTTCTATGGATAATTCAGGGATGTACGTTGGCCTCGATATAGGAACCACCTCAATAAAAGTCATTGTTGCTGAGAATGTTAAAGGGCAAATGAACGTTATTGGTGTGGGAAATGAACGTTCGAATGGTGTCAGTCGCGGGGTTATCGTGGATATTGACAAGGCAGCGGAAGCAATTCAGCGCGCCGTTCGACAGGCCGAAGAAAAGGCTAGTATCGAGATTCACGATGTGATTGTGGGAATTCCCGCAAATATGTTAAAAATTGAACCTTGCAGCGGCATGATTGCCATTGACGATCAGTCACGAGAAATCACTGGGCGTGACGTTCGGAGCGTGGCCACGGCGGCTTTGATTCAAAGCCTGCCGCCAGAACGAGAAGTTGTGGATATTTTAGCCGATGAATTTGTCGTGGACGGTTTTGATGGGATCAAGGATCCCCGTGGTATGGTGGGTGTTCGCTTAGAGCTTCATGGTACCTTATTCACCGGGCCCAAAACGATTATGCACAACACGCGCAAAGCCGTAGAACAAGCCGGGCTACATCTCCGCGGCACGGTAATTAATCCGATGGCGCAAGGGATGATGGTGATGAATGATGGTGAGCAAGACTTTGGCACGGTCTTGATTGACTTAGGTGGTGGCCAAGCAACTGCCGCTGTGATTCATGATCATCAGCTTAAGTATGTGGACGTGGATCAAGAGGGGGGCCAATTCATTACCAAGGACATCTCCGTGGTCTTGAATACGTCACTGGACAGTGCAGAAAAGCTCAAGCGTGACTACGGCTATGCTGATTCAACGCAGGCTAGCGATGAGGATGAATTTCCGGTTGACGTGGTTGGTCAAAGCCAGCCAACGCCAATTTCAGAAAAATACTTAGCAGAGATTATTGAAGCACGGTTGGACCAAATCTTTAAACGACTACGTGCTAATTTAGATAAGGTACAGGCTTTGGAACTGCCAGGTGGCATTGTGTTAACTGGTGGGGTAGCAGCTTTGCCGGGCATTACAGATCTGGCAACGGATGAATTTAATACCAATGTCCGGGTTTACGTTCCGGATCAGATGGGATTACGTCATCCATCATTCACTTTGGCTTTAGCCTTGGTGAACTACTATGGGGGACTGAGTGAAATTGATTTACTCATTAAGAGTGCATTAACGGGCTCCACCCAATTAGCCGATGAAACCGACGAGATTCGTCAACGCGAACAGGTTGCTGAAGATGCGGCCAACGAAGCGGCGCAGGTAACTCAAGGCAAATCAGCGAAACCAAAACAGAAGAAAAATCGGACCGAAGGCATTAAAAAGTTCTTCAGCGACTTCTTCGACTAACCTGAGATGGAGGAATACACAATGGAATACTCATTAGATTCTGCGCAGAACAATGGCGCAATCATTAAAGTTATCGGTGTCGGTGGCGGTGGAAACAATGCGGTTAACCGGATGATCGCGGAAGACGTTAAGGGTGTCGAGTTTATCGTCGCTAACACCGATGTTCAAGCACTTGAGGCCTCAAAAGCCGAAACCAAGATTCAATTAGGACCGAAATTAACGAAAGGACTTGGCGCGGGTGCCAATCCAGAAGTTGGTGCCAAGGCAGCTGAAGAAAGCGAAGAAGCAATTACCGAAGCCTTGGATGGTGCCGATATGGTCTTCGTTACTGCCGGAATGGGTGGGGGTACTGGTAACGGTGCCGCACCGATCGTGGCTAAGATTGCCAAGGAAAGCGGCGCGTTAACTGTTGGTGTCGTGACCCGACCATTTAGTTTTGAAGGCCCACGGCGGGGACGGTTCGCTGCTGAAGGGGTTGCCCAAATGAAGGAAAACGTTGATACGTTGATCGTCATTGCTAACAACCGCTTATTGGAAATTGTTGACAAGAAGACGCCAATGATGGAAGCCTTCCAAGAAGCTGACAATGTTTTACGTCAAGGGGTTCAAGGCATCTCTGACTTGATCACGAGTCCTGGCTACGTTAACTTGGACTTTGCTGATGTTAAAACGGTTATGAAGGATCAAGGTGCGGCCTTAATGGGAATTGGGTCTGCTAATGGTGAAAACCGGACAGAAGACGCAACCAAGAAGGCTATCTCATCACCACTTCTGGAAGTGTCAATTGATGGGGCTGAACAGGTCCTGTTGAACATCACTGGTGGTCCCGACTTGTCCTTGTTCGAAGCACAAGCGGCCTCACAAATTGTGTCCGATGCGGCTACGAGTGACGTTAACATTATCTTCGGGACATCAATTGATGAAGATCTGGGCGATGAAGTTCGGGTTACGGTTATTGCCACAGGAATTGATAAGAAAAAAGAAGAACGCGAAGCGGCTCACAGTCGCGTAGCACGACGGGCTGAAAGCCAAAACCGGGCTGATAATGCAACCGAAACACCAGCAAAGGAAACCGAAAAGGATCCATTCGGAAACTGGGACATTCGTGAACCAGCTCATCGACCAGAACCAACTAGTTCGGCGGCTAACACCAATAACGAATTCGCTGGGGTTGATAAACCAGATTTTAATATTTTCAATCCGAACCAGAATGATAGCTCGGCTTCAGATGATAACAAGAGTGAAGATACACCACCATTTTTCAAACGGCGGCGTAAGTAACCGTTTGGAATTCGTTGTGAGAGGAGTGGCGAATCATGGCGGAAAAATTTAGTCTCAGCAAGTTTTTCGGGATGAATGATGAGTATGACGATGACTACGCGGAAGAGCCAACACCGGCAACTAAGTCAACGCCAACACCTCCAACTCGGCCGAATGATAGTCGGAAGGTGGTTGCTATGCGAACTGCAAAACCTAATGCCAGTCATATCGCGATTTGTGAACCGCGAATCTACTCGGATGCCAAGTCAATTGCTAAACAATTGACGAACGGTGATGCAGTCATCGTTAATTTTGCCCGGGTTGATGAAGCACAGGCCCAGCGAATTGTCGATTTCCTTAATGGAACTGCGTACGCTGTAGGTGGCGAAATTAAACGAATTGGGGAACAGATTTTTCTATGTACGCCCCATAATTTCGAAGTTAGTGGTGATGTGGCCGCTAATCTAGGCACGCAAGTCACACGATAAAGGAGCGACATTGTGTTAACTTTAGTCTTATGGATTTTTAAAGCCTTAAACTGGCTAGTCAGTGCCTATATATTACTGATCGTGGTGTATGCCCTATTAAGCTGGTTACCTGGCGGTTATCAGTCTAGATTTGGCCAAATTGTGGGGCGCTTGGTTGAACCCTTTTTGCGGTACTTCGAATTTATTTCGTTGGGACCGATTGGGTTTGGGCCAGTAGTAGCGATTGTGGTCTTATCGTTGGTCCAATATGGGTTACAGGCCCTACAAATAATGATTTTAAATTTACTTTTTACGTAGCAACGCTAGGAGGCGAAAACGTTGGATGAGAATGTGTTACAACATTTTCGGTCGGATGAAGCGCCGCTGATTGATGCTGTGGGGGGCTGGATTCAGCAGTCACAAGACGAATACCGGCCCGTTCTCACCAACTTTTTGAATCCGCGGCAGGTTTATATCGCAACAACTCTCGCACAGCGAGCCGATGTGCCAGTTCGGTTTAATGGGGGTTATGCCCACGCTGAAATGCAGCGGGCCCTATTTTATCCAGACTACTATGAACCCGTGGCTAAAGACTTTGAATTAGCAGTTTTGCGGGTCGATTACCCAGTGAAATTTGCCACCTTACATCATAGTCAGATTCTGGGGACATTGCTAGGCGCTGGGATTGAACGGGAAATTCTTGGTGACATTTTAACCGATGGCACTACCTGGCAGGTCGTCACTGAGGCGGGGATGGCCGATTACTTAACTGGGCAGGTCGACCGAATTGGTCGCGTTAAGGCGCGGTTACAGCTCGCCGATTTTGCTGACTTGGTGCACCCCTTAAGTGAGTGGACAGCAGAAGGTGCGACCCTGTCATCATTGCGGTTGGACAACATCGTGGGGACTGGGTTTCATTTATCCCGGCACCGCGCTAAAGAATTGATTGAAGCCGGTCATGTGCGATTAAATTGGGCGGAAACGCAAAAGCCTGACTATGAGCTAGATGTGGCCGATATTGTTTCGGTCCGGGGATTTGGTCGGATTCGCTTAGATGAAGTCGGCGGTCGGACGAAGAAAGATAAAATACGCGTCACACTAGCGGTACTACAGAAATAGATGCGGAGGGAACAGTGCAATGGTATTAAGTCCATTAGATATTCATAATAAAGAGTTCGGCACCAAGATGCGGGGCTACAACGTCGATGAGGTTAACGATTTCTTGGATCAGATCATCAAGGATTACCAAATCACGTTGAACCACAACAAAGAATTAGAAGAACAATTGGATGCGGCTAATGGGAAACTCAAGTATTTTAACGACTTGAAGGATTCCTTGAATCAGTCCATCTTAGTCGCGCAAGAGGCCGCCGATAAGGTGAAAGCCAACTCTCAAAAGGAATCGGAAATTATCATTCGCGAAGCCCAAAAGCAGAGTTCAGATATTGTTTCTGAAGCGACTAATAAGGGGAACCAAATCATGGCGGAAGCATCGAAGCGAGCGAAGAAGCTGGCTGTCGAAACGGACGACTTGAAGAAGAGTACCCGGGTCTTCCGCCAACGGCTTCAGGTAATGTTGGAAAGCCAGTTAGAAGTGGTCAAGTCTAACGATTGGGACAGCTTGCTTAAGGAAGGTTCCATGTCGAGCTACGAAGAAATCAAGAAGGTCGTTGGCGATCGACTTGACAATGAAGCGGCTCAGGGCGTACACTCAAAGCCTGAACAAACAGTTGCGGAACCGACTGAAGAAGCTGTGACTGAAGCACCCGTTACGGATGGTGGGGACAATGGTGAAACTGTTGTGATCTTCCCTGAAAATGACGACGAGCATTTTGATCAAAATAAATAATGGCATGAAGAACCACGTCAACTAAAAAGATGGTTTTAGCGAGTTAGCGATAGTGGAAGGCTAACAGCCCGCTCTTTTAGGTGATATCACTCTTCCAAGCTCTGTAGCCGAATCACAGTAAGCTATAGCGAGAACGTCGCGATATGACGATTGAGGGTTAATGTTAGTTGAACATTAACCGAATTTGGGTGGTACCACGAACGATTTCGTCCCTTGACGAGGTCGTTTTTTGTTTGCCATCAGTTAGATTGATTCTAGGCAATTGATTTGGTGGACCGGTGAGCTGAGACCAGACATGGTTTGAGCTCACCGGTTCACCAACCGAGAAACATCACTTAAGGAGGAAATGGTATGCGAGTAAAAGACACGCTGAACTTAGGCAAAACCAAGTTCAAAATGCGCGGTAATTTACCGGTCAAGGAAGTTGATCGGCAAAAAGCTTGGGCCGAAAACAAAATGTATGAAGCCCGCCAAAAGTTAAATGAAGGGAAGCCCACATTTATTTTACATGATGGGCCGCCATATGCGAACGGTCCGATTCATATGGGGCACGCGTTGAATAAGATTTCCAAGGATATCATTGTCCGCTACAAGTCAATGAGTGGCTTCCGGGCACCTTATGTTCCCGGTTGGGATACCCATGGCCTACCAATTGAACAGCAATTAACGAAGGCCGGTTACGACCGCAAGAAGATGTCAACGGCCGAATTCCGTGATTTATGTCGGGAATATGCATTAAAGCAAGTTGATCAACAGCGAGAGGGCTTCAAGCGACTAGGGGTCTCTGCTGAATGGGATAATCCATATCTGACCCTAAAGCCAGAATTTGAAGCCGCCGAAGTTCGCGTGTTTGGTGAAATGGCTAAACGGGGCTTGATTTATAAAGGAAAGAAGCCCGTCTACTGGTCCTGGTCATCTGAATCAGCGATGGCTGAAGCTGAAGTGGAATATCACGATGTTACGTCACCTTCTGCTTTTTATGGTGAGCAAGTTGTCGATGGTAAGGGCGTCTTAGATACGGATACGTACCTAGTTGTTTGGACCACCACGCCATGGACGATTCCGGGTTCTGAAGGAATCACAATTGATGCTGGGATCGAATACGCTGTGGTTAAACCAGCTAATGATGACCGCAAGTTTGTGTTGGCTGCTGATCTGGTCGATCAAAATGCAGAAATGTTCGGTTGGGAAGACGTTCAGGTTATCAAGACGGTCATGGGTCAAGATCTAGATAACGTGACGGCACAACACCCATTTATTGCGGATCGAAAGCTAGTTGTGATGCTGGGTGACTTTGTGACAACTGAATCTGGGACTGGCTTGGTTCACACGGCACCAGGTTTAGGGGAAGATGACTTTAACGTGGGTGCCTTGTATCACTTGCCAGTCTTAGTTCCCGTTGATGACAAAGGATACATGACAGCTGAAGCCGGTGCGGATTTTGCGGGTGTCTTCTACGAAGACGCAAACCAAATCGCTTTGGATAAGTTGAAGGCGGCTAACGCACTGCTGAAGTACATGCCTTATGAGCACAGCTACCCATTCGACTGGCGGACTAAGAAGCCAGTTATCTTCCGGGCAACGCCACAATGGTTTGCTTCTGTTGACAAGATTCGGGATGAAATTTTAGCCCAACTCAAAGACGTCAAGTTCCAACCAGACTGGGGTCAACGGCGCTTAGCCAACATGATCAAGGACCGGGGCGACTGGGTCATCTCTCGTCAACGAGTTTGGGGTGTGCCACTACCAATCTTCTATGGTGAAGATGGTGAGGCCATCATCACACCAGAAACGGTTGATCACGTGGCGGACTTATTCGCTGAATATGGGTCAAACATCTGGTTCAAGCGAGAGGCTAAGGATCTCTTACCTGATGGGTTTACTAGTGAACATTCACCTAATGGCGAGTTCACTAAGGAAACTGATATTATGGATGTCTGGTTTGATTCAGGGACTTCCCATCAAGGCGTGTTGGCTGAACGGGATTATTTGGATTTCCCAGCCGACTTGTACCTTGAAGGGTCCGACCAATATCGTGGTTGGTTTAACTCAAGTCTGATCACTAGTGTTGCGGCGACTGGTAAGGCACCGTACAAACAAGTGGTTTCTCAAGGCTTCACGTTGGATAAAGATGGGCACAAGATGTCCAAGTCTTTAGGCAACACAATTGCCCCAGACGAAATCATTTCAAAAATGGGGGCCGACATTGTCCGGCTCTGGGTGACATCCGTTGACTCTTCTGCCGACGTTCGCGTCTCTACCGAAGCCTTTGTGAAGATTTCGGATAGTTACAAGAAACTGCGGAACACCATGCGGTACTTGCTGGCCAATACCAGTGATTTCGATCCGCAGACAGATGCAATTGCAGTTGATGATTTACAACCGGTTGATCGCCACATGTTGTATCAGCTTAATGAATTTGCCAAGAGCGTTCGTGCTCACTATGATCACTATGACTTCTTGAATATCTACAAAGAGCTGATTAACTTTGTCGTCAGCGACTTGTCAGCGTTCTATCTCGACTTCGCCAAGGATATCTTGTACATCGAAGCCGCTGATAGTCCAGTTCGTCGGTCGATGCAAACGGTCTTCTACCAGATTGCTGTAAGTTTGACCAAGTTAATCACGCCAATTCTGCCACATACGGCTGAAGAAATCTGGGACTTCTTGAAGGAACCAGAAGACTTCGTTCAATTAGCAGAAATGCCGGCTGTTCTAGAATTGACCGATGCTAACGAACAACCGGACGATGGACATCAGTCAGCGTGGGATCATTTCATGACGTTACGAAGTCATGTTTTAAAGGCCTTGGAAGAAGCCCGCGATGCTAAGTTAATTGGGAAGGCTGCTGAAGCGCACCTTGACTTGTACGTGGACGAGGAAACTAAGCACCTACTCGATCAATTGAATGTGAATGTTCAACAAATCTTGTTGGTTTCTGGTTTAGACGTCGCCAGCTTAGATCAAGCACCAGCAGATGCGTTGACGTTTGACCACTTAGCGGTGAAGGTCACGCCAGCGGCCGGTGAGGTTTGTGATCGTTGTCGGTTGACCAAAGAAGACGTTGGGAGCGACAGTGCTTACCCACACTTCTGTGCCCGGTGTGCCGCTATTGTGCGGCAGAATTTCCCGGAAACGGCTACTGAGGGATTTGACGAAAACTAAAGATCACTAAGTTTTAGGAAACGGCAGCGCTCCGGGAGACCGGGGACTGTCGTTTTTGTGTGAAAACGAGTATAATTTGTTCTATGTAATGGGAGGGATACCATGTTAACCGGAAAAGTGAAGAGTTATAACGAGCAACGCGGCTTTGGGTTTATCACAACCCCCGCTGATGGTGATGTGTTCGTGTATTACACGGGCATTATTGGCGAAGGCTTTCGTAAATTAGAAGCGGGACAAACTGTCCAATTCGTGATTGTCCAAGGGATGCGTGGTCCTCAAGCGGCCAAAGTGACCCCCGTTGTCACCGCAAGTACTGAGGAGGATTAACATGGATTTAGAAGAACATGTTGAATCGACAGAGGAGCTTTATAATGGGGTAATCATCAAGGTTGAACGCCAACAAGTGCGTTTGCCTAATGGTGACTCTGCTTCTCGTGAAATTGTCCGACATGCTGGTGCTGTGGGGATTTTAGCCCTGACAGCAGATAATAAAATGATTTTAGAACGCCAATGGCGAGCACCAATTGCGGCAGCAACGTTAGAGATTCCAGCCGGAAAACTCGATCAGCGTGATGCGGATAATGTTGAACACGCCGTCATTCGTGAATTAAATGAAGAGATTCGGTATCAACCCGGGCAACTAAAACGGATTACCGGTTTTTATTCCAGTGTTGGTTTTTCCGATGAATACATGACGTTATTTTTGGCAACGGATTTAAAACCCGTGACGACTGAATTACCGCGAGATCAGGGGGAAAATCTGGAGTTGCTGACAGTAACCAAGGAAGAAGCCCAAGCGATGATTGATAGTGGCGAAATCAATGACGCCAAAACGATTACGGCCATCTATTACTGGCTATTACAGAAGTAGGTGACGATATGCGTAACGATTGGCAAGATCAAGATGAACAACCCAAAACACGAGCTGACTATCGGCGAGAACAAGAACGTGCTGAGCAGGATTTCCAGGAGCGCGATCGTAAACGGGTGGAAGTGGAAAAAGAGTACGCCCGCACGCATGGTCGATCGATGCCCGAGGATGGTGCTGATGATCATCAGCGCATCAGTCCGGCGGAACAAAAGCAACAACGTTTGGGACGACGATTAAATTGGGCCATTGGCTGGCTTGTCGTCTTAATTGTCATTGTGTATCTAATTTTATTTTTAGTTGATTAAGACTTAAGGAGTGGACAGCAACATGACATTTGGCATTATCTGCGCCATGGAAGAAGAAATTAAAGAATTACACGAAGCCTTGGTGGATGCTAAGACAACCAGCATTCACGGTTTGGAATTTTACACGGGTACCATTCATGACCAAGCGGTTGTGTTGGTTCGTTCTGGAATTGGTAAAGTGGAAGCCGGATTGACGACGGCCCTGTTAATTACACAATTCAATGTAGATTTAGTGATTAATTCTGGTTCTGCGGGAGCCTTGGCACCGGACTTAAATATTGGTGATGTGGTGGTTTCAACCGAAACGGCCTACCATGATGCCGATGCCCGGGCCTTTGGCTACGAATACGGGCAATTGCCCCAGCAACCTGCCCGATTCATTGCGTCTAAAGAATGGGGCGATAAGATTGTGGCCGCTGCCAGTGAAACGGGGCTGACAACGAAGCAAGGCTTGATTGTTTCTGGTGATCAATTCTTAAATAGCCCAGCTGTCATTAAAGAAATTATGGGTTACTTCCCAGATGCCCTTTCCGGTGAAATGGAAGGCGCGGCGGTCGGCCAAGTGGCGCATCAATTTGATGTGCCTTATGTGGTCGTTCGGGCAATGTCCGACAATGCCGACAATAATTCAGGCGTTGATTTTGATGATTTTATTATTGATGCGGGTCATCGTTCCGCACAGATGTTATTAGCTCTGCTAGCAGCACAGAACTAGCACGGGTGATTCAGGAGGTTTTGAGCGTGCAAGAGATTCACATTGACAATAGCAATGCAGTTCACGAAATTTATTTAGACAATGCGGCGACGACCCCATTAGCCCCAGAAGTTTTGGCAGAAATGACCAATAAGCTGGCAACGGTGTACGGTAATGCGTCAACGTTATATGGCTTAGGTCGTCAGGCCCATACGATTATGGAAAATAGCCGGCAGGTAATTGCGCAGAGTATTAATGCCGCTCACGACGAAGAGATTATCTTCACCAGTGGGGGCAGTGAAAGTGATAATACGGCGATCACACAAACGGCGATGGCCCGTCAATCATTGGGTAAGCATATTATTACGACCGCGATTGAGCATGAAGCAGTCTTGCGGCCGTTACACGCTCTTGAAGAGCAAGGCTTTGAGGTGACCTATTTGCCAGTTGATGAGCAGGGACGGATCAGCCTAGATGATTTTAAAGCAGCCTTGCGAGATGATACGATCTTGGTAACCATCATGATGGGGAATAACGAGGTTGGCAGTCGGATGCCCATTCATGAAATTGGCGATATTTTGAAAGACCACCAAGCTTGGTTCCATACGGATGCCGTCCAAGCTTATGGTTCATTGGATATTGATGTGCAACGTGATCATATTGATATGTTATCGACGTCTGCACACAAGATTAACGGCCCTAAGATGATTGGTTTTCTCTATAAACATGAGGGCGTTAATTTTCCAAGTCTAATCAAGGGCGGCGACCAAGAAGAAAAGCGACGTGCAGGCACTGAAAATGTTCCGGCAATTGCAGGCTTTGCTACCGCAGCGCAGTTGTTAACGCCAAAGGTGAAGGCTGAAAAGCGAACACGGTTCCATGGCTTTAAAGAGCAAGTGGTTCAAGGCTTGACGGCTAACGGCGTTGACTTTGCTGTTAATGGGTCACTTGAAGGCGAAAATCTGGAACATGTTTTGAATATTTGGATTAAGGGGATTTCCACGTATGTCATGCAGACAAACTTGGACTTGGCCGGAATTGCCGTTTCGGGTGGGTCAGCTTGCACGGCCGGATCGATTGAACCGTCGCACGTGTTGACTGCGATGTTTGGTGCGGACAGTCCCCGCATCGCCGAATCCATTCGATTATCATTTGGTCAGCAAACAACGCGTGATGATATTCAGGCATTCGTTGACAATGTGACGACCATTGTCAATCGGTTATCCCACAGTGAGGTGAAGTAGGATGTTATTTGAAAAACAGATGCAAGTTGATGGTGATACAGAGACATATGAACTGCACCCCAACATCAAGCCGTATGCATTAAAGGATGTTGGCTTTCAAGTGTCCAACGCTGGTAATTACACATTGGAGCGGTCCGTTGATCCCACGTCACCATACAATAAGAATCAAATGTTAAAGGTGACGGTAGCCAAGGATCTGAGCGGGTTTAAGATGGCCACGACCAACGCTTCCGGTAATCGCCGGATTAACATTTTTAAAGGGCCCCACGCCACTGAAAATGTCGAGCAATATCACTTTATCTTACAGAATTTAATGGACCGAGAAATTCTACAGAAAAAATAATGAGACAAGTAGGCCGAAAAGACATGACTTTTTGGCCTACTTTTTTTGAATCTGGATTTGACGACCGGCCATTCTTGGATAGTCAAGACCACCATGTTTCACTTGTGATACGCCAGGCTTGCAAAACGCTGTCAGAATCGGTAAACTAGGTCATACTGGATTTGTGCGACCTTCAAATCGTAGATTCTCCAGAATCTGATAGAAATGATGGTGATACCATGCAAGACAACAGCCAAACACGGGTTGTCGTTGGTATGAGTGGCGGGGTCGATTCTTCCGTTGTAGCTTTGCGATTAAAGCAGCAGGGTTATGATGTAATCGGCGTCTTTATGAAGAACTGGGACGATACAGATGAAAATGGGGTCTGTACCGCCACTGAAGATTACAAAGATGTGGCTAAGGTGGCTGCCAAGATCGGCATTCCTTACTACTCCGTAAACTTCGAAAAAGAATATTGGGACCGGGTATTCACATACTTCTTGGACGAGTACAAGAAGGGGCGGACACCGAACCCAGATGTTATTTGTAACAAGGAAATCAAGTTTAAGGCGTTCTTGGATTACGCGTTAGAGTTGGGTGCCGATTACATTGCCACGGGACATTACGCACAGTTGACCCGTGACGAGGCTGGGCATGCCCACTTAATGCGTGCAGTTGACCAGAACAAGGATCAGACTTACTTCTTGAGTCAGTTGTCGACTGAGCAGCTAGATCGGGTAATGTTCCCAATTGGTGACTTAGTCAAGCCTCAGGTTCGTGAGATTGCTAAGGAAGCTGGGCTGGCGACCGCTGAGAAGAAGGATTCCATGGGAATCTGCTTTATCGGTGAGAAGGGACACTTCAAGGACTTCTTGAAGACTTACTTACCAGCCAAGGCGGGTGACATGATGACGGTTGATGGTGAAATCAAAGGCCATCACGCCGGTTTGATGTACTACACGATTGGTCAGCGTAAGGGCCTGGGTATCGGTGGCGATGGTATCGACAACGAGCCTTGGTTTGTGATTGGTAAGGACCTGCAAAAGAATATTCTGTATGTGGGCAAAGGCTATCACAACCCGCATTTGTACGCGACTCACTTGTCAGCGTCAGATATTCACTGGGTCAACACGATTGACCGTGGTAGTGACTTCCACTGTACAGCGAAGTTCCGTTATCGGCAAAAGGATACAGGGGTTACGGTTCATTTGAACGACGATGGTCAGCAAGTGACGGTTGAATTCGATGATCCGGCCCGAGCAATCACACCTGGGCAAGCAGTCGTGTTCTACAATGGAGACGAGTGTTTAGGTAGTGCCATTATCGACGCAGCCTATAATCAGGAACGTGAATTACAGTTAATCTAGTTAAATAAGGAGTATTGCTATGAATTAGCAATGCTTTTTTTATTTGAAAAAAATTCGTATTTCTGATATCCCGGCTTTGAAATTCAGGTTAAAACTGGCATAATATAGACTATGTGACTTTATGGAAAGGACGGATCGCAGCGTGAAATTATACTTTATTCGCCACGGAAAGACCCAGTGGAATTTGGAAGGTCGGTTTCAGGGAGCTGGTGGGGATTCACCGCTACTGGATGAAAGTTATCAACAAATGATTCAAGTAGGCCAATTTTTACGGCAAACGCCATTTGTTCACGCCTATGCCAGCCCAATTAAACGCGCCCGAATAACTGCTCAACGCGTTATCAAGGAACTGCATCAATCGGTCCCGTTGACACTGTTAAATCGGCTAGAAGAATTTCACTTAGGTAAGATGGAGGGCATGGCATTTAGTGCGGTTAAGGATCAGTATCCGGCTGAGCTGGATGCGTTTCGCAATCACCCAGAGCGGTACGACGCCCGAACCATCGGTGGTGAAACATTTACCGAGGTGACAGCTCGAATGACACCAGCGATCCGTCAAATTGTTGCGGCTCACAATCACCCCACAGATAACGTCTTGGTCGTGAGCCATGGGGCGGCCCTTAACGCAGAAATCAATGCGTTAATTGGCACGCCGCTAGCCGACTATCGGAAGCGCGGCGGGCTGCGTAATACCAGTGTGACAGTCTTGGAAACGACGGATGGACAATCCTTTAAGTTAATTGACTGGAATGATACGAGTTTCTTAACGGCAACGGCCACGCCGACCGATACAATTTAAGGTGAGAAAATGACAGAAAAAAAGAGTGATCGTACGGCAGCAAAAAAGCGTTCGGAACAGGCCGTACATGAATTGATAACGCGGATCGATACCCATCCGGGGGATGCTGACGCCTACTATGAATTAGCCACCGTTCTAGTTGATTTGAAATCATTTGCCCAAGCAGAAGAATTGCTGATGAAAGCACTTGGGCTATTCCAAGCGCAGCCGGCAGTTGTCGATAAACTACATTATGGCCTAGGCAACGTTTACTATGCTGCCGAAGATTATCCTAAGGCCATTCAACAGTTTGACAGTTTAGGCGCGCAGTGGAAAGGGACCGGTTATTTGATGTTGGCTCAGAGCTATATGGCCAATGGTGACCACAAACGAGCCTTAGCGTTTGCGTTGACGGCTCTCGCCAGTCAACCTGATGATGTTGCCACACTGCAAGTGGTTGGCGAAAATTTGTTAGCATTGGGGAATATGACCCAGGCAGCTCAGTATTATGATCAACTCTTGGCGATTGATCCTAAAAATGGGCGGGCAACCTTTGATCGCGGGCTGGTGGCGATGGTGCTAGGAACACCTTACGCCGATTACTTTGAACGCGCCCAGACGTTAGATCCCCAATACTTCGAGCAAGGCCAACAACGATTGGCTGATATTGAAAAATTCATGCAACAAACCCCTGATTCAGATCAGCAGTAAAGGAGACGACACAGATGGCAACCGAATCACTAGACTTATTTGCAACCGATAACGCTGGGCAACCAGACTTTGTGGTCGGCACTGTCAGTGCGGTCTTTTTTGCCAGTAATGATAGTTTTTATAAGGTGATGCTGGTTAAGGTTTCTGAAACGAGTCTGGATTGGCACGAAGATGAGATTGTGGTGACGGGCAACTTTGCCGATGTTAAGGATGACGTGACGTACCGCTTTACGGGTAAACGTGTCGAACATCCCAAGTATGGCGTACAGTTTCAAGCCGATAACTATCAAAATGAAACACCGACCTCCCGTAGTGGGGTGATTGCTTATTTAAGTGGTGATGATTTCCCGGGACTGGGTAAGAAAACGGCAGAAAAAATTGTTGATGCGTTGGGCACCAACGCAATCGAAGAAATTCTAAATGACAGTGCGGTGTTAGCGCCATTGGGTTTGTCACCTAAAGTGACGGCTACATTGGTGAGCCAATTGCAGACCAATAATGGGATGGAGCAGATTATCATTGGCTTGAATGGATATGGATTTGGTAGCTCGCTCGCTGCAGCCATTTATAATCGATATCAAGAAAAAACTTTGGACGTCATTCACGAGAACCCTTATCAGTTAGCTGAGGATATTACGGGAGTCAGCTTCAAACGAGCCGACCAGATTGCCACGCAACTGGGTTATGCCGCGGATAGACCAGAGCGACTGCAGGCGGGACTCTTACAGACCTTGACAGATTTATCAGTTGCTAATGGGGATACCTATACAACGGCCAAACCACTGTTAAACCAAGCGCTGAGCTTGTTGGAAAATTCGCGCAATGTGCGATTAGAGCCAACTAAGCTGGCCGATCAACTCTTAGAATTGGCTAAACAGCAAAAAGTGGTGGGCGATGACCAACGGATCTACTTGAAGGCCCTATACGATGCTGAGTGGCAAGTGGCTGAACATTTGCAACGGTTGTTACAAGCGGATACCCATCAAGCGACGTTCAGTGACGAGGCGGTTGCCAAACAACTGCGGATTGTTGAAAAGCAGGCCGATATTGTCTATGATGATTCGCAAACGGCGGCTTTAACGGCAGCCTTGCAAGCAAAAATAATGCTCCTAACCGGTGGCCCTGGTACCGGAAAAACGACGATTATTCGTGGACTGGTGAACTTATATGCCCGGCTGCATGAGGTCTCCTTGGATATTAATGAGTATAAAGATAAACCCTTTCCGATTCTGTTAGCGGCCCCCACTGGTCGAGCGGCTAAACGTATGAGTGAATCAACGGGATTGCCAGCGTCAACTATTCATCGGTTATTAGGGTTAACCGGTCGGGAAACAGATCTCGATGCGGCTACGACCAAAGATTTAGAAGGGGGACTGCTGATTATTGACGAAGTCTCCATGGTCGATGTCTATCTGATGAAGACGCTGTTGCGAGCAGTTCCGGTGGGGATGCAGGTCATCTTGGTAGGTGATAAGGATCAGCTGCCATCAGTCGGGCCTGGTCAGGTATTCCATGATTTACTGGCGAGTGATCAATTGGCAAAGATTCAACTGGATACGATCTATCGGCAGGGTGATGGATCATCCATTATTCCGTTAGCACACGCTATCAAGGCGGGAAAGTTACCAGCCGATTTTACCCAGAACCACGCCGATCGCTCCTTTATCGCGTGCCATGCCAACCAAGTAGAAAGTGTCATTGATCAGATTGTCGCTAAGGCGCACGCTAAGGGATTCTCTGCCAGTGATATCCAAGTATTGGCGCCCATGTATCGGGGGTCAGCGGGGATTGATCGACTGAACGTGGTGTTACAGAATATTTTAAATCCGAAAAAAACGGCCCGGCAAAAAGAAGTCACTTTTCGCAATCAACAGTTTCGGATTGGAGATAAAGTCTTACACTTGGTCAACAGTCCGGAGAATAATGTTTTTAATGGTGATATTGGGACAATCACGGGGATTGATTTGGCGAGCGATAAAAATAGTAAAGTTAAAAGTGATCAATTAACAATTGCCTTTGAACAAACCGAGGTAACCTATGCACGTAATGATTGGATTCGGCTGACGCTAGCCTATTGTATGTCGATTCATAAGGCCCAAGGCTCAGAGTTCAAACTGGTCATTTTGCCAATGGTGAGCCAGTATAATCGGATGCTCCAACGGAATCTATTGTATACGGCCGTAACGCGAGCTGCCGATATGTTAATTCTACTGGGAGAACCGCAGGCGTTTGAAACCTGTGTGACGAATTTATCCGTTAACCGGCATACAACCCTGACAACGCGGATTCAGACGGTCTTAGATCCAGATAAAACGGCAACAGTATCGTCAAAGTCGGTTGATGACGCACAACCACAACCGGTGGCGGTAGCTGCACCGGTTGCAGTGGCCGATGCTTCGGCCCCAACGACCGATCATGACGCGGCAACTGCCACAGCTCAGGACTATCAATTGACACCGGCGCTAGTTCAGGCGCGACAGATTGATCCAATGATTGGCATGCAAGGCATTACCCCGCAACAATTTATGCCATCGTTATAAAATAGCGGTTGTAGGCGTTGCGTTTCTGAAAAAAGATTGCGATAATATAGAGAGACTAAAATTACGATTTGTGGAGATCCCACAGGGAGGCTGTCATGGCAGAACACGTTGAAGCTGGTAAAATGAAGGTATTTGCCTTAAACTCAAACCGGCCACTTGCTGAAAAGATTGCAAAAGCAGCGGGTGTGACGCTTGGAAAGTCCACCATTAAGCATTTTAGTGATGGTGAAATTCAAATAAGTATTGACGAAAGTATTCGGGGCGATGAATTATTTTTAATTCAGTCGGTTTCTGATCCAGTCAATACGAATTTGATGGAACTGTTGATCATGGTTGATGCGGCCCGACGCGCTAGTGCCGAAAAGATCAACGTGGTGGTGCCCTACTATGGCTACTCACGAGCTGACCGAAAAGCCCGTTCTCGTGAGCCAATTACGGCCAAGTTAATTGCCTCCATGATGCAGATGGATGGGGTTGACCGGGTCATTACGCTGGACTTACATGCGGCGCAATTACAAGGGTTCTTTGATATTCCCGTCGATCATTTACAAAGTGACCGGCTACTGACGAGCTATTTTGACCAGAATCCACGATTAGCAGATGAAGATATTGTGGTTGTCGCACCAGATCACGCGGGCGTGAGTCGTGCGCGGCGCTTAGCCGAATTATTGGGCGCCCCAATTGCTATTATCGACAATCGGTCAGAAACAGAAAATGCGGCTCATCCGGATGCGGTGATTGGAAATGTGACTGGAAAGCACGCGATCTTAGTGGATGACATCATTGATACGGCAATTCGAATTACGGTGTCAGCGGAAGCGTTGAAACGGGCAGGTGCGGCTGATGTTTTTGCTTGCGCGACGCACGCGGTTCTATCCGGCGATGCGACCCAACGAATTGATGATTCAGTGTTGGAAAAGGTCGTAATTACCGATTCGATTCAGTTGCCGGAGGACAAACAGAGCGATAAGTTTGAAATCTTATCTGTTGGTGAACTATTCGGTAAGGCGATTGATTTGATTTATCATGAGCAACCGGTGGATTCCTTATTCCACGGTTCATTGAAACGTCAAAAGCAATAAGTGTTGACCGTTACCGCTACTAGCTGGTGGCGGTTTTTATTTTGATGAAGAAAGTAGGTGGCGTAAATGCGACGTTACCAACAAGCCCAATTATTTCAACTACGCGAGATTGCTATGGGATTGACCTTTATTGGTGGTTTTATCGATGCGTATACGTTTGGTCAACGGGGTGGGGTTCTAGCGGCTGGTCAAACGGGTAACTTGATTTTTCTCAGTGTTGACATTGCCCAGCATAACTTGCCGGGTGTGCTCACAAAGTTATTGACGGTAGTATTCTTTATCCTCGGGGTTGTGACCGTGGGATTACTTAATTATCGATTGCGGCCGACCTCTCACTACTGGCGCTTACCCACGTTATTGGCAGAGTTTGTAGTTTGCCTAGTCGTTGGTGGGTTGCCAGAGACGGTTCCTAATTTGATTGTGACGCCGCCACTGGCGTTTGTGATGGCAATGCAGACGACGGCCTTTGGTCACATTGAAGGGCATGGGTACAATAATGTTTTTTCAACCGGTAATTTAAAAAAAGCAACATCGGCGTTGACGGATTATTTTATCTATCGACAGCCCGGAACACTGACAACCGGGATCATTTACGGTGGTTTAGTCGTCAGTTTTGCAGGCGGAGCGATTATTTCAGCGTTATTGCAAGGGTGGCTTTTAGGTCGAACGATTTGGTGTGCAGCCGGCCTCTTGCTGATCGTTGGTGGTTATTATACGTGGTTATTGTTTAAGCGCCAAGATGATGCGTTCGATCAATGAGCAAGTTAAAAAGAGAACTGAACCTGTGGTGAACAGGCCAGTTCCCTTTTTTAACTGACAGATTAGAGTAGTTTCAAATGTGCTTTAGGACGATCAAAGTCCAACCACCGTTCTAATTGATTCTGTCCGGTGGTAATGACCACGCAACATAGCCAATATAAAATGGCAATGGTGATGTAAATAGTCATATAATCTTGATTAGCGCCAGCTACAATTTTAGCTTGCATAAACATGTCTGTCACGGTAATCATGGCAGCGAGCGACGTTCCCTTAAACATATCCAGCAAAATATTACCAAGTGCGGGAATACTGATACGAAAAGCCTGCGGAATAATGATAAAACGCATAACTTTCCGATAGGGTAGCCCAATCGAATAAGCCGCCTCATATTGCCCGTGATCGATTCCTAAGAAGGCGGAACGAAAGACTTCGGAGACGAAGGCTGCAGCCCCTAAAGTGAAGGAAATAATCGCCGCTGGAACGGCCGTTAAGCCAAAGCCAAAGTAGACAATAAACAAGACAACTAACATCGGCACGCCACGCATAAAGGAAATATAGGCGCGGGCTAATCCATGGAGCACCCGCACGTGACTCAATTGAGCCAGAGTGAGTAACATGCCCCAAATTGTGGCTAGTCCGAAAGCCATGACGGTTAGAAAGATGGTCATGGGTAACCCACTCAAAATTTGTGGAATTGACGACCACGCTAACGGCGCATTAAAGAATCCTGGGATTGACAAATATTTCAGCATCGCTGGTCACCTAGTTTTCTATTGGCCCGTATATTTAGACTTAATGGTAAAGTTCTTAGAGATATGGACAGTTGGTTTTTGCGTTACATCAGCGCCGTAATATTTTTCGGAAATCTTTTTGATTGTGCCATCTTTCAATAATTTCTGAATTTCACGATCAACTTCTTTTTTCAGTTTGGTATTACTCTTCTTCATCAAAATACCAACACCTTGGCCATCATCACTGGTGGTAAAGTACATGTTCTTAGCAATGTGTAGGCCATTATTCGGTACCGCTTTGAGAGCAAGCTTTTGGAGGTAGTAGTCATTCATGATCAAATCGGTCTTGCCATTTTTGACATCTTTTAAGTAGACGTCGTTAGAGACATTATCATAGTTGACCAGTTTGGCACCTAGCTGTTGCGCCAAGCGTTGATAACCAGTCCCCGCTTCGCCGGCAGCCTTTTTCCCCTTGATATCTGCCCAAGAGTGAATCCCGGAATCGTCTTTATCCCGGACCACCAAACTATTAAATGAGTGCTTGTACACGGTCGACAAAGCATATTGCTTTTTTCGAGCTGGCGACAAGCCAAAATCATTGGCGGCCAGATCAGCTTTGCCGGAGTTGACAGCCGTCAGTTGTCCGTCAACACTTAGTTCCTTGAACTGTACCTTCTTGTGCAAGCCCTTAGCAACCGCCCGGACGACTTCCACGTCAAAGCCAGTTAACTTACTATTCTTTGACGTATGGAACGATGTGGGATATAACGTTCCCGACGTTGCGACAATTAAGGTCTTCTTATTAGCCACCTTAGTATTCGTTGACGTCTTTGAGGAGGTCCCGCAACCAACGAGAGCACCACTCAAGATAACGCTTAACCCTAAACCTAAAACCAACCATTTTTTCGTCTTATTCATCCTTTTTCAGTCCTTTCAATTTATGACCTAAGACTTTTTCAGTATACCGATTTGAAACCGCTTTTACAACCGAATGGTGGTAAAATAAAGCTGGTAACTTACTAAAGATTAGAACAAAATCAATGGAGGCGGTTTGGATGGTCGTAACAGATTGGATTGGGACCCCAGCGTTAACTTGGGCCCGACGGATTAGAGCGGGAGAGGTTAGTCGCCAGGAGCTCATTGAAACGGCGTTAGCGGAGATTGATCGGCAAAATCCACAGCTAAATGCGGTCATCACAACTCGCCGCGAGAAGGCTTTAGCGGAAGCAGCAGCGCAGAAAGACACGGGCCAGCCCTTTCTCGGTGTCCCATTGCTTTTGAAAGGGCTGGGCCAGCAACTGCAGGGCGAACCAAGCACTAGTGGATCAAAACTATTAACAACCAATGTTGCCAGCCAAACGAGTTTTTTTGTGCGGGCCTTACAACACGCCGGATTTATTATCATTGGTCAAACCAATTTTCCAGAGTTTGGGTTCAAGAATATCACGGATGCGAAGCTTTACGGGCCAGCGCGTAATCCCTGGAATTTAGACTATCAGCCCGGCGGTTCGTCTGGCGGCGCGGGCGCTGCGGTTGCGGCCGGATTGGTTCCCATTGCGGCCGGCAGCGACGGCGGTGGCTCTATTCGGATTCCATCATCGTGGTCGGGAACGATTGGGTTGAAGCCTACGCGCGGGCGGGTTCCCGTTGGGCCTAGCGATTGGCGATCATGGCAGGGCGCCGCCATTGATTTTGCGTTAACCCGGTCAATTGCAGATACAGCGGCGCTATTAGACAGCTTACAAACCCTGCAACCAGCTGCGGTCTTTCAAACCCCATTAGAACGATCCGGGTTCTTCGCCCAGCTCGATCAACCCGTGCACCCGGGGGTCATTGGCTTTACGACCGAATCACCAGTGGGGACGCCTGTCAGTCCCGAAGCGGTTCAAGCGGTTCAAGATGCGGTGACTTTCTTACGTGAGCAAGGGTTTGCCGTCGAGGAAATCCATAATCCGATTGATGGCGTGGCCTTAATGGAAAGTTACTACACCATGAATGCCGGTGAGACAGCAGCCTTCATGACGGAACTAGCGGCTGGCTTGGGTCGGGAGCTAACGGCAGATGATATGGAGTTGTTGACGTGGGCGCTTTATCAAACGGGGAAACACACCTCCGCCGCAGATTATAGTTTAGCGCTAAGTAAGTGGGATCAAGCAGCATGGCAAATGGCCCAGTTACATGCGACTTATCCGATTATGTTGACACCAACAACGGCTTGGCCGGCTCCCAAAGTGGGTGATCCATTGGTATCAGCCAGTGACGCGGCCAAGATGGAAGAGATTACGACGATGCGACCAGCAGCGCAAAAACAATTAATTTATGACCAATGGTTACCAGCCCTGACGCGGTCGCCATTTACGCAGCAGGCTAATCTGACGGGGGAACCAGCCATTAGTTTGCCAACCGCGGTTACCGCAACTGGATTACCATTGGGGATTCAATTTAATGCAGCCAAGGGCCAAGAATTAATATTGCTGAGGCTTGGTGCTTTATTTGAACGCGCGGGAAAGTTAAAATGGTTACATGCGACAAAATTAGATTGAGGAGCGAACGTTTTGAAAGGAAAGCATTTAGGCATTTTAGTTGGAGCAGCAGTTGTGATTGCGGGAGGATTAGCGGCTTGTGGAACCACATCTAAGTCAACGAACCAATCGGGACAACTAGCAGCTAAACAGATCGTTAATTTATCGACCAAGTCTGAGGTTACGACTTTAGACGTTTCCAAAGCGGCGGATTCGGTCAGTTTAACGCAGCTGTATCATACCCAAGAAGGCCTATATCGGTTGGGGAAAAAGGAAAAGTTGATTAATGCGATGGCGACCAAGACCACCGTTTCTAAAGATGGTAAGCGATACGTCTTTAAATTACGTGGCAATAACCATTGGAACGATGGAAAACCAGTAACGGCTAAGGACTTTGTCTATTCATGGCGACGGACGGTGAATCCTAAGACAGCCTCTGAATATGCTTACCTGATGGCTGGAATTAAGAACTACAGTCAAGTTCAAAGTGGTAAGCTGGCACCTAGCCAGTTAGGGGTTAAAGCCCAAGGAACGAAGACGTTAGTGGTAACGTTAAGTAAGCCGGTTGCGTATTTTAAGTTGTTATTAGCGTTTCCGACTTTCTTCCCACAGGAACAAAGTGTGGTTGAAAAATATGGGAGCAGCTATGGTCATTCCAGCGCACAGACGGCTTACGATGGGCCATTTGTGATGAAGAACTGGCAAGGGACCAACCAAAGCTGGAAGCTGGTTAAAAATACGAAATTCTGGGATAAATCAGCCATTACGTTAAAACAACTGAATTTTCAAGTGGTAGCGGATGCCTCAACCGGACTTAATTTGTTCCAGAAGAAAGAATTGGATGCGACAACGTTAGACGGGACCCAAGTCGCTAATCTAAAGAATAATAGTGAGCTCAAAACTTTTGTTGGCGGAACGACCTATTATATGCAGATGAACCAAAAGAAGGTCAAAGCCTTGAAAAACTTAAAGGTTCGCCGGGCGTTGTCTCTAGCAATCGACAAGCAACAGTTGGCCAAGAGTGTCTTACGAGATGGTTCTAAGGCACCGCTAGGATTTGTTTCTCAAAATCTGACACAAAATCCCAAGACAAAAAAGGATTTTGCCACGGACGCCTACGTTAAGAGTGGCGTGGCCTATGACTTACCACAGGCTAAGCAATTGATGAAGGCTGGCTTAAAGGAAACGGGCACTAAGAAGTTGACGGTTACCTTAATGGCGGACGACACATCGGTAACCAAGACAGTGGCCCAGTATATCCAAGCGGAGCTACAGAAGCTACCTAATGTGAAGGTGACGATTAATAGTTTGCCTTACAAGACGCGATTGAGTCGGTCTAATTCAGGAAACTTTGACTTAGTCTTGTCGAGTTGGGGAGCCGATTTCGCTGATCCAATTAATTTCTTATCATTAATGAGTACGGGTAATACGAACAACAATGGTGGTTTTTCGGACGCCCAATACGATCGTGATGTAAAGAAGTCCGAGAACCAAGATGCTAACAACCCAACAGCTCGTTATCAGGATTTAGGCAACGCGGAAAAGCGGCTGATGACGAAACAGGGGGTTATTCCGTTGTATCAACCGGCGACCGCCGAGATGTGGAATGCAAAAGTTTCTGGCTACGTTTGGAATCCAGCCGGGATGAGCCGTGGTTATCAATGGATGAAAGTTGAAAAGTAACGCATAGTTTTCTGAAAGCGACCAGCGTTAGCGGGTCGCTTTTTTTGACCACTCAAATGAATGATGAAAAAGTTAAGGTGAAAGATTCGGAATTGAAATTAACTATGAAACATGTTATACCTAAGTTAGCAATCATGAAAGCGAATACATAATTGCGGAACTTATGAAGCAGGAGGCTGACACGATGCAGTTTGATGAGTTATTAACGGAACAACGGAATCACCGTTCAACCCACATTGACCGGGAATCCACGCTAGAGATGGTGGCCACGATCAACCGGGAAGATCATCGAGTCGCACGGGCTGTACAAAAGGAGCTTCCCCAAATTGCCGCTGCGATTGATGCGGCTTACCCGAAATTTGATCAGGGCGGTCGCCTGATTTATGTGGGAGCAGGGACATCAGGTCGGTTGGGGGTTATGGATGCGACCGAAATTCAGCCAACCTATGGCTTAACTGCTGAACAAACATTTGGACTAATCGCAGGTGGCGAGCCAGCGTTAACACATACGGTTAAGGCGGCTGAGGACTCTATTGAATTGGCACAAGAAGACTTGGCCGCTGTTCAATTGACGGTCCAAGATATTGTTGTGGCAAGCGCCGCATCTGGACAAACGCCCTATACCCTAGCGGCACTGCAATATGCGCAGGAAAAAGGGGCCCTAGGCATTGGTTTTTCGTGCGTTGAAGATAGTCCTTTGGCACAACTAGCCAATTATCCAATTACCCCAGTCGTTGGACCGGAGGTGATTACCGGGGCAACGCTATTGAAAGCAGGAACCGCTGAAAAGATGGTTCTCAACATGCTATCAACAGGGATCATGGTGAAGTCGGGTAAGGTTTATCAGAACCTCATGATTAATGTGGTACCGACCAATGGTAAGACCTTTGAACGGGCTAAAAAAATTATTGCTGAAGCCACGCAAACGTCACTGTTGGCCGCGGAACGTGCTTTGGAACGCGCAAATAATCACGTGCCGTTAGCGATCGTATTGATCGAAACCAAGGGCACGATTGCTGAGGCAAAGGCTTTGTTAGCAGCAACTAATGGGCATGTTTCACAGGCTGTAAAATTAAATGACAAGCAGCACTAAACCGGTGAGAAACTTGACTGGTCCACACCAATTCTTTATACTTTAACTTAGGTATAAGTGGAAAGGAATGTGACAGCATGTATCTTGCAGACGAACATCGTTACGAAAAAATGCCCATCAGACGCGCCGGGAATACGGGTTTCCAATTACCAGCTATTTCTTTTGGGATGTGGCACAGTTTTGGTGAAAATGCGAATTATGGTGATACTCGAGACATTATTCTAAAAGCTTTTGACGCCGGTATTTTTAGTTTTGATTTGGCCGCCAATTATGGGCCTGGTTCTTACGAAGCCGAACGACTCTTTGGCGAAGTCTTGGAACGTGAATTGAAGCCTTACCGTGATGAATTGGTCATCAGTAGTAAGGCCGGCTTTCATATGTGGCCAGGTCCTTATGGACAAATGAGCTCGCGTAAGGCGTTGATGGCGTCGTTGAACCGTTCCTTACAAACGATGGGCTTGGACTATGTGGACATTTTCTATAGTCACCGATTCGATCCAGAAACCTCTCCTGAAGAGACTGCTGTGGCTTTGGATGACATCGTTCGCCAAGGCAAAGCGTTGTATGTGGGAATTTCCAACTATACAGCACCGCAAGCAGAAGCTATGATTAAGATCTTCAAGGACTTACGGACGCCATTTGTGATTGATCAGGTGTCATACAACATGTTGAATCAAACGGCCAATGATGATGGCCTGTTTGACCTGTTGAAGCAAAATAATGCTGGTGCAATTGCCTATGGACCACTTTCGGAAGGTTTGCTGACGGATAAATACTTGAACGGTATTCCGGCTGACGTTGATATTCATTGGTCAAACCAATTTGTTTTGGATAACGGTCGTGATAAGATGTTGCAAAAGCTACAAGCTTTAAATAAAATTGCGCAGAGTCGGGGGCAAAAATTGTCGCATATGGCACTCGCTTGGCTTTTGCACAATCCAGTGATTACGAGTGTGATTACTGGGGCCTCCAAGCCAGAGCATTTGATTGAAAATGTGAAAGCTGTTCAAAACCTGGCCTTTGATGAAGAACAACTACAAGCGATTGATAAGATTTTAAAAGCATAATGTTATAGGGAGTGGATCTAAAGCTAATTGGGTCCGCTTTTTTAGTTGGGTGACGAATCGTGTTTAGTGGATGGGGGAAACCACAAATTGACCGCAAATTTTTGGAGGTCATGCGGTATAATGTGAGTAAGGATGAATTTTGATGGCGGAGGTTGCTATGACACGGAAAGTAACGATTCGAGATCTTGCGGAAGCGGCTGGCGTTTCGGTAACAACGGTTTCACAGATTTTAAATGGTAAGGGTGAGCGGTTTAGCATAGAAACACGCCAACGGGTTCATCAATTACAAGAGGATCTGGGATACGTGCCAGATTTTAATGCGCGGAACTTAATTATGAAGTCAGCACAGACAATTGGCGTACTCGTCCCTAATTTGGGGAATCCCTTTTTTAGTATGTTTATTCGGGGGGTTCAACAAACCAGTCGAGAACGGCATTTCATCCCACTGATCTTTGGTGCGAATCATGATGAGCAACTTGAAAGCTATTATTTGCAGGAATTGATTAAACGAGCAGTGGATGGGTTAATTATTGCAAGTGCTTCGATTACCGGAGAAGCCATTGATAATATTTTGAAAAAGAATGGGATTCCGTATCTGTTAATCGATCAAAATGGCGGTCCTAGTGTTGATCGTATTCGGGTTGATGATGAACAAGGCGGCCAATTAGCGGCGCGGCACCTATTGACCCTGGGTCATCAGCGAATTGTTGTGGTGATGCCAGAGCACCCGACCCAAAATTTGCGGATTCGCTTAGCGGGTTTCAAGGCACAATTGGTCGATCAGCAAATACCCTTGGCCGATAGTGCGGTCATCACATCGCCAATGACAAAGCTGGGGGGATATCAAGCGACCGCCGCCGTGTTGGCGCAACACCCCACGGCAGTCTTTGCGATTAATGACGAGACGGCGCTAGGGTTAATGCGGGGACTTCATGAACAGGGAGTACGAGTTCCAGATGATATTTCAGTATTGGGGTATGATGATATTGATTTAGATGAGTATGTCGTCCCTAAACTGACAACCATCCATCAGCCGGTGGTGACTATGGGACAGCAGGCAACAGAGCTATTGATCAATCGGGTTCAGAACCAACGGCAACCGGCCCAGATGGTGGATTTGCCTGTCGTCTTAAAGCAACGGGAAAGTACGGGGCCCGTGAAATAAATTTTATTTAGTTCTTGTAAGCCTTTTCGAAACATGATACGCTATGAGTAATCGAAAAAAACGAATTGCTCGGTGTGTCAGCAATACGTAAAACGTTTTACAAACAAATACCACTTAAGGAGTGACAGTTAATTATGGCAAATAAAGTAACGGTTCTGGGAAGTTTGAATGTTGATACGACGCTACGGATCGCGCGGATGCCGCAACCAGGGGAAACATTATCGACTGAAAACAAGAGTAGTGCTGCTGGCGGTAAGGGTGCCAACCAAGCGGTAGCTGCTGCACGGGCCGGAGCCGAAACAAGCTTTATTGGTAAGGTGGGGAATGATGATGCTGGTCGTTTCATGGTAGAGTCATTAGATAATGACCACATTGATACACACGCAATCATTACCGATCCAGTTGTAGGAACCGGGTCTGCCTTCATTCTCTTGGATGAAGCTGGTCAGAACAGTATCTTGGTTTATGGTGGTTCTAACCAACAGATTAAGGCCGAAGAAGTCATTGCTCGTGAAGATGAAATTGCCAATGCTGATTTCTTAATTACCCAGTTTGAAACGCCACAAGCAGCGACCTTGGCAGCATTTAAAGTGGCTAAGCAACACGGGGTAACAACTATTTTGAACCCGGCACCAGCTGCTGAAATTGATCCAGAGATTCTAAAAGTGACGGATTTGGTCATCCCTAACGAAACGGAAAGCGCGGAGTTAACTGGAATCGAGGTAACAGACGAAGCCTCAATGGATGCCAATGCGAAGAAGTTCCGAGAAATGGGTGTTAAGAACCTGATTATCACAGTTGGGAGTAAAGGCGCTTACTACGCAACTGAACAGGAATCCGGATTTGTGCCGGCCTTTAAGGTTAAAGCTGTGGATACGACCGCAGCTGGAGATACCTTTATTGGTGCTTTGAGTTCACAATTGAAGCCAGATCTTAGTAATGTTGCAACGGCGTTGGTCTTCGCGCAACGGGCAAGTTCCTTAACAGTGCAAGGTTTGGGTGCTATGCCATCTATCCCAACGGTTGAACAAATTGAGGCCGCTAGCAAGAAGTAGGTATTTTCAATAAATTGGTCTAACCGATAATTTTTCTGATTTTTTCAGAAAAATTATCGGTTTTTTTGTGTTCATAAGGCAACCGGTTGCAATATCTTAAAACCGGTATATTTAATTTGAATGATCGTATCAGATTACAATCACCGTATTACGGCGGTTTATAAAATGGGTTGCATTTATATCGTTAGATTGGTATAGTTGTGAAAGTCGATAGACAATGTCGAATTTACCGGTAGATTCAACACTTGAAAATTTCAGTAATTTAGAAAATAGCCGTGATTGGTCCGGCTAATTTAAGTGAGGTTATTTAAACATGTTGAATGAAGAAGTTCTGAATAAACAAGTTAACTTTGATGAGGTGGATACACAGGCTGTTACGGCTGTCCGCATGCTGAGTATGGATATGATTTCACGAGCACGGTCGGGCCACCCGGGATTACCGTTGGGGGCGGCACCCATGGCTTATGTTTTGTTCTCTCGTCACTTACGAGTGGATCCATCGTTTCCCCAGTGGTTTAATCGTGACCGCTTCGTTCTCTCGGCAGGTCATGGATCGGCAATGCTATACAGTCTGTTGCACCTTAGCGGCTTTGCATTAAGTCGCGATGATTTGATGAATTTCCGGCAGTTAGGAAGTAAAACTCCCGGTCATCCCGAGTACGGGGTAACTCCAGGGGTAGATGCAACGACAGGCCCCTTGGGACAAGGGATTGGGATGGCCGTCGGGATGGCAATGGCCGAACAACATTTACGAGCTAGCTACAATCGGCCGAATTTAAGTGTGGTGGATCATTATACGTATGCACTTTGTGGTGATGGGGACCTTATGGAAGGGGTCGCGGCTGAGGCAGCTAGCTTAGCTGGACAACTACAATTAAATAAATTAATTGTGCTGTATGACTCAAATGATGTGTCACTCGACGGACCACTTAGCAACGCTTGTCATGATAACGTGGCCGAACGATTTGAAAGTTATGGCTGGAATTACTTACGAGTAGCAGATGGTGATGATTTGGCGGCCATCGATCAGGCTATTCGGACGGCTAAAAACAATCAGAGTGGGCCAACATTGATTGAAGTGAAAACACAAATTGGTGCAGGGAGTCCAAATGCCGGAACCAATAAGGTTCATGGTGCACCATTAAATTCTGAGGATTTAGCGGCAACGCGGGCGCATTATCACTGGGAGTGTGATCCATTTACTGTGCCAGCGACCGTTCATGAACGGTTTATGACGACGATTAAGGCACGCGGGTGGGCCAGCCATCAAGAGTGGTCGAGTGTGATTACCCGTTATTCTACGTATGAGCCCCAATTGGCCGCGCAGTTTGCACAGGGGATTAGTCAAACGTTACCGGCTGATTTAAAAGCAACCTTACCTACTTATTATAAGAAAGATGATTTAGCTTCACGTGCTAGTGGTCATGAAGTCTTACAACGGTTAAGTGCCGCCTATCCCAATCTATGGGGCGGTTCCGCCGATCTCTTCAGCTCAAATAAAACGAATGTTGCGGCCACTGATCGGTTTAGCAAAGATAATCCAACTGGGAAAAACTTGTGGTTTGGCGTTCGCGAATTTGCTGAAGCAGCGGCAATGAACGGCATTGCCTTACATGGCGGAACTCGAATCTACGGTTCAACATTCTTTATTTTTTCCGATTATATGAAGCCAGCAATTCGGTTGGCAGCGTTGCAACACTTACCAGTTATTTACGTCTTAACCCATGATTCCTTGGCAGTGGGGGAAGATGGACCGACGCATGAACCAGTCGAACAGTTGGCAGGATTACGGGCAATTCCGGGGTTGACCGTGTATCGACCAGCTGACGGTAACGAAACAGCAGCAGCCTGGTTGGAAGCCCTGAAAGCAACCGATCATCCGACAGCTATTGTATTGTCACGACAGGGGTTACCAACGCTACCTAAGCCAGCATCTCGGGTGCATACTGGGGTCAAGCGTGGTGGCTATGTGGTGGCTGATGCACAGCGAGTCGCTGAAGGAATTCTAATTGCTACCGGGTCAGAGGTTCAGCTGGCGCTAGCCGCACAAAAGAAATTGGCTGAATTAGGCCGGGATGTTCGGGTCGTTTCCCTGCCAAGCTTTGAGCGGTTCAACGCCCAACCGGCAGCCTATCAGGAACAAGTTCTGCCTCATCAGTTACGACGGCGCGTGGCGATTGAGATGGCTAGCAGTCTGGGGTGGGGACAATATATTGGTCTTGATGGCGCGCTGGTCACACAAGATCAATTTGGCGCTAGTGGTCAGGGAGCCGCGGTTATGGCCATGGCCGGATTTATACCAGAGGCGGTTGTTGATGCGTACTTGAAACTTAACTAAGTAAAAAAGATAAAACGACTCGCTGCGGCGGGTCGTTTTTTGAAAAGTCTGATCCGAGAGCTAGTCAGCGAGTCGTTTTATTGGTATATTGGGGGTAAAGACACTGGAGGCGGTTTTTCATGGAAATTCGGCGAATTAAGGTGGCAACAGCATTGGTTTGGGCAACCCCAACGACCAGTAATCGAGCAGATCAAGCGTATTTGAAAACTGGCGACCTAACAACTTGGGTGAAAGCTTTGAAGCCAGTAGATCAGATCCGATTAGCCGATCAGAATGTCATTGTGACCGAAGCATTATTTAACGATCGGGTGGTGTTGGACCGAATTGAAGGGAATTGGGCCCATGTCTTTGTCAAACGACAGGCAAATCGGCAAGAGCGTCGCGGCTATCCAGGATGGGTACCTCTGAACCAATTGACGACACAAGATGAGGAGTTGGCTTATCCGACGACGACAGTTCGCTTGGTTCAGCTGACGACACCGTTGTTAGATGACGGTCGGCAACCAGTGATGGATCTGCCAATGGGGACGATCTTAACAACGGTAGCGCAAGATGCAGACTGGATTCAGGTGGTCACCCCATTGGGGAAAGGTTGGATCACGGCTCAGGCAGCACAACTGGGTATTAGTGGAGATGACGGTCAACGGCTATTGACTTTAGCACAACATTTTTTGGATACGCCTTATTTATGGGGAGGAATAACCCCAGCTGGGGTTGATTGTTCCGGATTGGTTTATGCACTACATCGTGCCTTAGGCTATGCCATTCCACGTGATGCGCAGGATCAGTTTGCTAATGGTTATCCGATTGCCCCAGAGGAACTGGTGGCTGGGGATTTGGTTTTCTTTGCTCAGGATCACGGCACCGGAACGATTCATCATGTTGGTTTGTATGCTGGAAATGGACAGATGATTCATGCACCCAAGCCGGGAAAGAAGGTTCAACTGGCGCCCTTAACGACAACTGAGCTAGCGCCAGAGTACGCAGGTGCTCGGCGGTTTTGGCAATAATCTCAACTCTGAAGAATTCTCTAAGGTCACCAGCAAGCCGGTTTTGCTATTGGCAAACATGCTATACTGAATTTTGGGAGAGTAGATGAAAGCCAAAAAGAGAGGGATCACGATGAAATTTACGCGACTTATTTTAGGTCTATCTACCGTTTTGTTGACGGTTGGCTTAGGTGGTCAAACACTTAGCCATGCGGATACCACGGATAATACAACAACCAGCTCAAGTACCTCAGCGAATAGTGGTAGTACCGTCCAAACTAAGGCCTTATCTAAGGCTTATGTCGTTTATGGTGCGGGTTTAGCGAGCGAAGATAAAGATACAGTGGCTTCAGCCTTAGGTGTGAAGTCCAATTACACAGCCTTAACCGCAACCGGTAGCGACTATGCGACTTATTTGAACGCGGCTGGGACAACGGACGCCAGCATGATTAGCTCGGTCGCTTTAGCGCCGGCCGATCCGGGAACCGGGGTTAAGGTCAATATTGCCAAGTATAATGGTAGTAATAATATTACAGAAGTGACGTCACAACAGTATGCGATGGTGGCGACAATGGCCGGGGTTAAGGACGTGATTATCACGGTAACGGCTGATAAGTCGGTTTCTGGAGAATCAGCCTTAACTGGGGTTTATAAGGCATTAGCAGCCGATGGGTTGACACTGAACTCGCAAAACACACAAGCAGCAAATGGCGTGTTGGATGCGACGCAACCAGCGATTGATTCAAATAGTAGCGATAAAAAGTATCCAGGAAAATTGATGTCAGCAGTTGGCTCAGTTTCTTCCGATTTGGCCAAGCAACGTCAAAATGGAAATGAACTGGCGACTAAGGCGGATATTGAAGAAATGCTACAAAAGGCTTTAGCTAAACAAGGCATTGCTAATCAAACGTCATCAACTCAGATTACCAATATTGCGATTGCTTTAAGTCAGGTACAAAAGGCACCAGTTTCGACTAGTAAGACGTATATCAAGAATGTGACGAACGTTGCTGATAATTTAGCTAACAGCATTGGTAATAAGATGGCCAGTGTAAAAGATTTTGCTAACAGCGCGGATGCCAAACAAGCCGAGAACTTTATTGTGCAGATTTGGCATAATGTGGTTAACTTCTTTAAGGGCTTAATTGGTGGTTAGTACAATAAGAAAACAAAATGGACGCGATGAGCGTCTTTTTTTGTGCTGTTTTTAAAATTTCACAAGTTAAAGGACATGAGGGTTAACTTGGTAGATACAAAAAGCGTTTTCAATAGTAATTTGTATTTTACAATAACTTGCTGGAAACCGATCTCTAAGCGTTAGAGAGAAATTAGCGGGAACTACTTGAATAGCAAAAAAGAACGTACGTTTTCTTATTAAAACGGTGATTAACCGGTATCATAGGCTTCCTAGCGTAACACATGGTGGCTAGTGGCTAGAATGGGAACCTCAGTTCTGAGTTTGAAAACGGTTAATAATTCCTTAATAATTCACAAGAAACTGGGAAAACGTGTGGTACTATTAATTTGTGATTTGTATTTACTGTAAACGACTGGGTGACACTTACATTGTAAGCTCAGGTATCACTTTGGCTGAAAAATATTAAAAGGACGTGTTGATGAAGATGAGTACAGGACAACGGAAAACAAAAGCAGTTGTTGGGGTCGTTGGTGCCATCGGTGCTTTCGCAGCTGGTGCCACAATTACGGCTAACGCGGATAGTATTCAAGTCAAGCAAGGAGATACAGTCTGGGATCTTTCACAGAAGTATCATACAACGGTCGCCAATCTTGAACAGAAAAATGGGATTGATGCCCAAACGGATCTGATTTTTGTCGGTCAACGACTACAGGTCAAGTCCGCATCGACTAAACAAACATATACGGTTAAATCTGGGGATACATTATGGGATTTAGCACAAACTTATCACCTGACGGTTGCCCAGTTACAACAAGCCAATCATTTAACGGGTGATGGGCTGAGTGTAGGACAACAGTTAGTCATCCCACAAGCAACAGCGAGTCAATCACAAACCACCGATGCATCAGGTACGACTTCGGCCCCAGCCGCAACGCATCAATCGACGCAAAAGGCTAATGCTGTTCAAGCCCAGATTGTGGCAGCACAACAGGCAGCAGCTAGCAAACAAAAACAACAGGTAAAGACGGGAACGGCTGCGACAACTTCAGCGAGTCAATCAACCGTTTCCAAGTCAACGACAACAGATCAATCCGCGGCAACAACGACTGCCAAGTCAAAGGGGCAACAAGCACCTGCAACTTCCAGCCAGCGGCATACACTGAGTCAGAATCAGGGAACGCCAGCGGCAAGCAGTGCTAGTTCGGTGACGCCAGCAACCACGAAGCAAGCAGTAGATGAAACGAGTACATCAACGGCTGCAACGACTTCGACGGCCACCAGTAGTGCGAGCCAGACAACGCAGACGAGTCAAGCAACTTCGGCTAATAGCTCAACGACTAGTAACCAATCAGTGACAAAGCAAAGCCGGGCAACTCCGGTAGCGCCGGCTAATGAGAGTAGCCAGTCAACTACGCGTTCGTCTAGTGTTTCGGCTGCTAGTCAGTCCACAGCAAGCCAGGCCGTAACCAGTTCAACTAGTCAGTCGAACACCGCTAACGTTTCGGTGGCTAAGACCACCAAGCGGCTAAAGACGATGACACGTTCAGCAGCCACAAAGTCGGCAAGCAATACGAGTCAAACGACTGATACAACCAGTCAAACTAGTTCATCGGCTAATAGTGTCAGTTCATCATCGACAGCTAGTGCTTCGGCTAGTTCATCGACAGTAACGTCGACTAGCAGCAGTGCCAAAAAGACTAGTACAAGTGGGCTAACGTCAGGTTCTGTGACGGAACTGGCTTTGAAGTTAGCCTCTGCTAACATCCCTTATGTGTGGGGTGGTTCATCATTAAGCGGGATGGACTGTTCAGGATTGGTGGCCTATGTCTATAAGAATGCCATGGGAATCAGTTTACCTCATAGTACAGTAGCCCAAGAATCCTACGTAACGACGCATTCAGTTGGTTCCGCAAAACCAGGAGATATTTTATTCTGGGGCGCTAAAGGATCGACGTATCACGATGCTATTTATTTAGGAAATAATCAGTTTGTTGCAGCACCAGCACCGGGACAAAATGTTGAAGTTCAACAAATCAGTAAGTATTTCATGCCGTCTTTTGCTGGAACACTTAAGTAATTGAATGAATCCGAATGATAACCTGACTTTTGCCGGTTTTAAGATTGGCAAAGGTCGGGTTATTTTGGTGGAGCATGACCGATAAGCTAATCAGTTACTTAACGGGAAAGCAATCGTTTTCATGAAAGTAATCAATGGAACACAAATTGAAAAGTGGTTAAAAAAGTTTTTCAAAAGGGGTTGCATCCGGGATTCTTTGGTGATAATGTAATTGCATTGATTAACGGTTTTCTTAAGAACCTTAATTTTCAGCGAAGAGAGATTAAGGCAGTCCGGTAGTGGATTAGCCGGGCAAATCAGCATGTTATGCAATTATTTAAGAGGAGTTGTTAAAGATGAGTAATCGGATGGAGATTCTGGAAGAGTATCGGCAGGCTAATTCACAGTTGGCGACCTTAAAACGGAAGGAATCGGAATGTGTTCATTCTAGTTCTGAAACGGTACAAATTGAGCCGCGTTATGGACAAGAAATGAATGATCTATCTACGAAATGTGCTCAGCTGGACATGATTCTCGAAGCCATGGAAGCTTCAGAAGATTAATAATGCTAATATTGAAAAGAGGCGTCATCACAATTGTGATGACGCCTCTTTTACTATGATCTTAGAGTGTGATGTCGAACCAAAAAGGATACTGTGTGACACCGACATAAACATCGAAGAAGCGACCACCCATTTCTTCTCCGTCTAACTGGCCGTATTCGATGGCTGGAACTGTCAGGTGGACCTTTGATACCTGATAGTAGTGAACGGCCTTAGACGTCAAATGACGCTTAAATACAAGTCGTAGGGCCAACCAAACCAATTTAAAGAAATTCGGTTTCTCAATAACGACCAAATGGATCTGATGATCGTCAATCGTGGCGCCGGGTGCAATGCCAACGCCGCCACCAAAGTAAGGGTGGTTTGTCGTGGTTACTAGAAAAGCATGGGGAAACATGTCGCGTTGATTACCTACATGGACCGTTAAGGTGAAACCGGTTTGGTTATAATACACACTGAGCGCGGATGCCAAGTAGGACAGGGAACCCAAGTGATGCCTGTTTAACCAAATTTTTGCTTTAGATTGATTAGCCTGAGAAATAATGGCAGCATCAAACCCAATGCCTAAATTATTAGTAAAGACGCCCCGTTCTTGTTTAATTGTTTCGTTGTAAGTACCGATATCGTAATTGGTGACGTGGGTACAATGAATGATCTGGTTAAGGGCTTGGTGCCAATCCAAAGACAGACCAGCACCGCGCGCAAAATCGTTGCCAGAGCCGATAGGTAGGTAAGCTACTGGAATGGGATGGGATCGCTTGATAGTGGTTAGACCATTGATAGCTTCGTGAAGGGTGCCATCGCCGCCAACGGCTAAGACAACCCAATCCTGATGGGGGCTGTCAGGCAGTTGTTTTGCAAATTGTTCACTTAATAATAGGGTATGGCGGGGATACTCCGAAACGGCCAATTGGTAGGAGACTGAAGCGGCATCAAGCCGTTCCTTGATCTGCGGCCAAAGCGTGCCGGCGTGACCACTTCCCGCATGTTCATTTAAAATGATATAGAACTGGACACTCACCGAACTGCTCCTCTCAAATTTTATTCCATCTTATTATAAACGAAAACCAGCATGGTGCCTAGTAGTTCTCCAATAACTTTGTCTGGTCATAAGAATTAATTCAGGAATTAAGACAATAAAAAAAGCCGAGATCAGCAATCTCGGCTTTTAAGCTACTTAGTCATAATGAACATCGGCAAAATCATCGGATGACGTTCTGTTTTTTCAAACAGGAAATTTTGTAAGTCATCAATCACCGCGTTCCGAATTGAAGCTTCCGTTGCTTTGGGATTACGCATGGCTCGGCGAATCGTTTGAAAGACGCGACGACGTCCTTCATTAAGGAGTTCACCAGATTCACGCATGTAAACAAATCCACGAGACAACAAATCAGGACCAGCTTTGATCTCTTGATTCTTCAAATCGATGGTTGCAACGACTACGACTAAACCTTCTTCTGAAAGTAGTTGGCGATCACGCAAAACCACGTTACCAATGTCACCAATACCAGAGCCGTCGATGTAAACATCCCCAGCGGTAAAGTGACCCGCTACCCGTGCAGAATCCTTAGTTAGGGCTAAAACATCCCCATTTTGAAGGATAAAGCTGTGGTCTAAGGGAACGCCACATTGTTCGGCTAACTCTGTGTGGATTTTTAACATTCGGTACTCACCGTGAATTGGCATGAAAAATTTAGGCTGCATCAAGCGTAGCATGAGCTTTTGTTCTTCTTGACCACCATGGCCAGACGTATGAATGTTATTGACCTTACCGTGGATAACGTTAGCACCAGCTTCTTCCAGTTCGTTAATCACCCGATTGACCGAAATGGTATTACCAGGGATTGGGTTACTGGAGAAGACCACCGTGTCACCGGGTTGAATAGCAATCTGGCGGTGGGTTCCATTGGCGATTCGTGACAATGCAGCCATCGGTTCACCCTGAGAGCCGGTACAAAGAATCATTACCTTGTTAGCAGGTAGGGAACGAATAGCATTTGCGTCAACTAGGGCGTCATCGGGAATATTTAGATAGCCCAATTCGCGACCGTTAACAATGGCTGCTTCCATCGAACGACCAAAGACCGCAATTTTACGGCCATGAGCCAATGCTGTTTCACAGGCAGTTTCAATCCGAGAGATATTAGATGCGAAAGTGGCGAAAATAACGCGACCTTCGACTTGGTCAAAAATCTTGCGAATCGATTTACCAACCCATTTTTCCGACTTGGTCCAGATCGGGCGTTCAGCATTGGTACTGTCAGACATAAGACAGAGAATGCCTTCAGCTCCGAGCTTGGCCATCTTTTGCAGATCAGGCGGCTGATTGGTAACGGGTGTTAAGTCGAACTTATAGTCACCCGTTTCCACAATAACCCCGACCGGTGTATGCACAGCGACCCCTAATGTGTCTGGAATCGAGTGGGTTGTCCGGAAGAAAGAAACGCTCATCTTGCGGAACTTAAGCACTGTATCATCATCAATTGCGTGTAGTTCAGTTGATTTAAGTAATCCGTGTTCTTCAAGTTTGTTCTTGATTAACGCAAGGGCTAATGGTCCCGCATATACGGGGACATTGAGTGCCTTGAGTAAATAAGGAATACCGCCAATATGGTCTTCATGACCGTGGGTGATCACAAGCGCTTTGATTTTAGCCTGGTTCTCAACGAGATACTGGTAATCGGGAATGACATAATCGATCCCCAATAGTTCGTCTTCTGGAAATTTAATCCCGGCATCAATTAAGATGATTTCATCTTGGAATTGAATACCATAGGTGTTTTTTCCAATTTCACCAAGTCCACCCACGCCAAAGATAGCAGTTTCGTTATTTTTGACGTTTAACTTGTTCATTCACTGAACTCCGTTAATTTGTAATTCGGATTCTGTTGTTCGTAAGCCAAGGTTTCTCCTTCGATGGCTTCAATGAATTCGATATTGTGTTCCGTGTGTGCTTCAACTAGAGCCCGCGCTTCAACTTCCGTTGGGGCTTCTAGATAAAGCGAATGCGTATCCTCGCGCTTAGGATTGCGCTTTTGGTCATTTTGATAATATACTTTATAAATCACAGACAAAACTCCTTTAATTAAACGATTTAATCCGTCACGACCTAGGGCCTAACAACGAATCATGGATGTTCTTTCCGAACTGCGGGTTGCTTACACAACAATTAGCACAATTTTAGCATAGTTTCCGCTGATTGTATAGAATTACCCCTAGACCGTAAAACATGCTATCATAAAAGAAAGACGAAACGAATGGAGGAAATGCCATGACTTCATTAATAGTAGAAGTAATTATTGGCATTGTCATTGCGGGAGTCATTTACGAAGTTATTCACCGAATGGTAGTGCAACGAGCAACAAGGATGGTGCGACGATCTGCACAAGATGAAACGGATGTCGCTGTCAAAGCGGCCTTGCAACGTTTAGTTAATGAACAGGTGTTGAGTGAAGCAGAATGTCAAATTCAATCAGCCGTGACGGTCGCAGATGTTTGGGGCCGGGGGGTTATGGCGTTTGAATACACATTATCCGTAGGCATGGCGGCTGAACACCGGTTGCCGGAGCTTGAGCGGGCATTTAACGCGGCTCTAGCCAGTTTTAGTGCGGATCATCAGGTTAAAACAGTTAGCACTGGTTCAGCGTTTGTTGTCAGTGATATTTGGGTATATGAAAATCAACTGCATTTAGATGTCGCTTACCTGGTCAATGAATCAACCGTAGAATATTTAAAAGATCTGAAAAAGTTAGACGATGTTGTTGAATAAATAAAAAGGATACCAAAATTTGGTATCCTTTTTATTTATCTTCTTAATTGTAACTACTCAATCATAATCATGTCATCATCACGGCTGAATGGTTGGTCTTTATTAATGTGATCGTAAAATAATGTGCCATGTAGGTGATCAATCTCGTGTTGACAAACAATGGCTGGATAGTTTTTTAAACGAACTTGGTGTTTTTCACCATTTACATCGTAATAACGTAAGGTAATCCGATCGTGTCGAGGGACAAATCCGGGTACATCTTTATCGACTGACAGGCAACCTTCACCCTCAGTCAAGGCACCAGCTTGGACTGATTCGGAAATGATTACTGGGTTAATAATAACATCCGTAAAGGGCGACTTACCATCTTCTTCAACAGGAGGAACTAAGACGGAAGCCATCTTTTTGGAAACGCCAACCTGAGGCGCGGCTAAGCCTACACCAGCACGTAGACCATATTTTTTACATTGTTCAGGGTCTTGTGAAACGACCAAATATTCCATTAAATCCTTAGCCAGTTGTTGATCCTCTTCTGAGAGTGGGAACGTTACATCCGCTGCTTCTTGGCGTAAAACTGGATCGCCATCACGGACAATATCTTTCATAAGAAACAAAGCGATTACCTCCGAAATTAAATCATAATTACCACCTATTATAACATAGGTATTGTGAAAAATGAAATGAAAAGAAAACGGTTGCGGTTTTCAAAAAAAGACGAAAACGGGCGAACACAATAGCCGCAATGATTCCCAACAAATCCGTTTATTCACAAGTATGAAAGGGCTTGCAAGGCCTGTGAAAAAATGGTACTTTATAAGCGTAGTCAGGAAACGCAACGTTAACTCACTTTTAGTTAACAATTTCATATCAAGTGAAAGGAAAGTGTTACTTATGGCTAATGGAAGCAAACAGATTGTAGACTTTGCCAAAATCAAAGCTACGATGGCTGACCCATACAAGCACCCGGTTCAAGTCATCGATCGCGAAGGCAAGGTTGTTGATCCAGACACGTTGGCAAAATATTCAGATGACCAACTTGTTGACTTCATGAAGAAAATGGTTTGGGAGCGTACGTTACACGAACAAACAATGAACTTCTCCCGTCAGGGTCGCCTCGGTTTCTATGCTCCAACTGCCGGTGAGGAAGCTAGTGAAATGGGTAGTGTTACCGCCTTTAAGGAACAAGACTACCTGTTACCAGCTTACCGTGATTTACCACAAATGATTCAACACGGGACTACCGTTGCAAAAGGTTTCTTATGGTCAAAGGGGCATGTTGAAGGTAATCAACATGAAAACCCTAATATGATGTTCCCACAAATCATTATCGGTGCGCAATATGTTGAAACTGCCGGTGTTGCTTTGGGAATTAAGAAGAACGGCGATGAAGATCGTGTCGCCTTTGCTTACACTGGTGATGGTGGGACATCACAAGGTGACTGGTATGAAGGGGTTAACTTCACCAGTGCTTATCAAGCACCCGCTGTTTTCTTTGTTCAAAACAATGGCTGGGCAATTTCCGTCCCACGGAAGAAGCAAACGGCTGCGGAAACGTTAGCTCAAAAGGCGGTTGCCATGGGTGTTCCTTCTGTCCAAGTTGATGGGATGGATATTGTGGCGGTTCATGAAGTTTCTAAAGCCGCTCGTGAATTTGCCGCAGCTGGTAATGGTCCAGTAGTCATCGAAACATTAACTTACCGGTATGGCGCTCACTCCTCTGCTGGGGATGATCCTTCGCGTTACCGGACTAAGGAAGAAGAAAAGCCTTGGTTCGATGCCGATCCATTGGTTCGTTTGCGGAAGGTCTTAACTGACAAGGGTGTTTGGTCACAAGATCAAGAAGACAAATTAGTCGACGGATACAAAGACGAATTCAAGCAAGCAATGAAGGAAGCTGAAGCAGCCCCTGCACAAAAGGTTTCTGATTTCTTGAAGTGGACTTACAATGTGCCTACTCCAGCTGTTAAGAAACAAATTGCAGAATTTGAAGCAAAGGAGTCGAAGTAATCATGGCTAAAATGACGTATATCAAAGCGATCACTTCCGGTCTGGATCAAGTGTTGACTGATGATCCTAAGACGTTAATCTTCGGTGAAGACGTTGGTAAAAACGGTGGTGTGTTCCGGACAACGGTTGATTTACAAGACAAGCATGGTGAAGATCGGGTCTTCGATACACCTTTAGCTGAATCAGGTATTTTAGGCTTAGCTATTGGTTTATCATTAACTGGTTGGCGGCCAATTCCTGAAATCCAATTCATGGGCTTTACGTTTGAAGCCATGGATGGGATTGTAGGCCAATTAGCTCGTGATCACTATCGTTTTGGTGGTCAAAAGAACTTCCCTGTTACGATCCGGACACCATTTGGTGGTGGGACTCATACCGCTGAAATGCACGCTGATAACTTGGAAAACTACTTTGTTAGCACCCCAGGGTTACGAGTGGTAACACCTTCCAATCCTTATGATGCTAAAGGCCTCGTGATTTCTGCGGTTGAAAGCGATGATCCAGTCTTATTCATGGAAAACTTGAAGTTGTACCGTTCCATGAAGGATGAAGTGCCTGATGACAAGTATACGGTTCCGTTAGACTCTGCTAAGGTTGTTCGTGAAGGTTCCGACATTACGTTGGTTGCCTACAGTGCTGAAGTCAACGAAGCTTTGACGGCTGCCGATGCCTTGGCTAAGGACAATATCTCTGCTGAAGTCATTGACTTACGTTCCTTGTCACCAATTGATACGGATACGATCTTTGCTTCTATTGATAAGACCCACAAGGTGGTTGTTATTCAAGAAGCACAACGCATGGCTGGTGTTGGTGCGGTTGTTGCCTCCGATATTGCCGAAGAAAAGATCATGTCATTGGATGCACCAATTGGTCGGGTTGCAGCACCAGATAGCGTTTACCCATTTGCCCAAGCTGAAAATGATTGGATTCCAAATGCCGATGATATTGAAGCCAAGGCACGTGAAATTTATAACTATTAAAAATCTTAAACTAATTGATAAAAATTAACGATGTGGGAGACATCCTGCATTAGATGAAAGAAAGGAAGTTTTCCCATGGCTTATACGTTCAAACTCCCAGAGCTTGGTGAAGGAATGGCCGAAGGTGAAATTTCTTCATGGCTTGTAAAAGAAGGAGACGCGGTTAAGGAAGACGACACATTAGTCGAAATCCAAAACGATAAGTCGGTCTCGGAATTACCATCACCCGTTTCAGGTACGATTTCAAAAATTGTTGCCCAAGAGGGGGACACTGTTGAAATTGGTGATCCACTGATTGTGATTGATGATGGATCAGATACCCCAGCTGATTTAAGCAAGGGTGGCGAAGAAAATGATGCAGCACCTGCTGAAGAAGCAGCACCGGCACCTGCCGAAGCGCCAGCAGCACCTGCTGAACCAGCAGCGGCTCCAACTGGAGTTCCTGCTGCTTCTGATCCCAATAAATTGGTTATGGCGATGCCATCGGTTCGTCAGTATGCACGTGACAAAGGCGTTGATATTACTCAAGTTGCGCCAACTGGGAATCATGGGCAAGTATTGAAAGCTGACATTGACAACTTTAATGGTGCGGCTGCACCAGCGGCCACGGCTTCAGCAACTACTGACGCTGCACCGGCTGGTAAGGCAGCTGCAGGTCAAGCAATCAAACCTTGGAACGCTGATAACCCTGATTTGGAAACTCGTGAACCAATGTCACCAATGCGGAAGATCATTGCCAAGAGCATGCGGACTTCTAAAGACATTGCGCCACACGTAACGTCCTTTGACGAAGTCGAAGTTTCAGCTTTAATGGCTAACCGTAAGAAGTACAAGCAAGCCGCTGCAGATCGCGACATTCACCTGACTTTCTTACCTTACATTGTTAAGGCTTTGGTTGCTGTTATGAAGAAGTTCCCTGAACTAAATGCTTCTATTGATGACACTACCCAAGAGATTGTCTACAAGCACTACTACAACATTGGGATTGCTACCAATACTGATGATGGCTTGTATGTGCCAAATATCAAAGCAGCAGATTCTAAGGGTATGTTTGAAATTGCCAAGGAAATCACTGAAAATACGCAAGCCGCTTACGATAACAAGTTAAGCCCTGCTTCCATGGCCGGTGGTTCCATCACGATTTCTAACGTTGGTTCTATTGGTGGTGGCTGGTTCACACCAGTTATCAACCAACCTGAAGTTGCTATTTTAGGGGTTGGCCGGATTGAAAAGGCTCCTTATGTTAATGAAGATGGCGACATTGCTGTTGGCCGGATGTTGAAGCTTTCCTTGAGTTACGACCACCGTTTGATTGATGGTGCCTTAGCTCAGAATGCTTTGAATGAATTAAAGGCCTTGCTGCATGATCCAGAAATGTTGTTAATGGAAGGGTAGGAATAATATGGCAGATGTTGAAAAAAAGGACACCGTCATCATCGGTGCCGGACCCGGCGGTTACGTTGCCGCCATTCGGGCTTCTGAATTGGGGCAAAAAGTAACCTTAATTGAAAAGTCCGATACCCTTGGTGGTGTCTGCTTGAACGTTGGTTGTGTACCGTCTAAAGCCTTAATTCAGGCCGGTCACCGGTTGGAACAGGCCAAGGATGGGTCCACTTATGGAATTTCTACAGACTCAGCCACAATTGATTTTAAGAAGACCCAAGAATGGAAGCAAAAGAAGGTCGTTGATCGTATGACCAGCGGCGTTAAGATGCTGATGAAGAAGCACCATGTTGACGTGGTCAGTGGTGAAGCTGTTTTCCTCAGTGACACACAGTTACGGGTAATGCCGACAGGCGAAAAGCAATTCATGTCAACTGACACGGGTCAGACTTTCGAGTTCAATAATATTATTATTGCCTCTGGGTCACACCCAATTCAAATTCCTGGCTTTAAGTTTGATGGTCGGGTTGTGGATTCAACTGGTGGCCTGAATCTGCCAGAGATTCCTAAAGAATTTGTTGTCATTGGTGGTGGCTACGTCGGTACGGAATTAGCCGGAGCCTATGCAAGTTTAGGTGCTCATGTTACCATTCTTGAAGGAAGTCCATCGATTCTGCCTAACTTTGAAAAGGACATGGTTTCTGTTGTTCTGAAGAAGTTGAAGAAAAAAGGTGTGGACGTTATTACTAACGCAATGGCCAAGAGTTCTAGCCAAGATGATCAAAGCGTTAGTGTTACCTATGCGGTTGATGGCAAGGAATCGACAATTAAAGCCGATTACTGCATGGTTACTGTTGGTCGGCGGCCAAATACCGATGACTTAGGGCTTGAATACACCAAGGTTGAGTTAAACGATCATGGTCAAATCAAGGTCGATAACCAAGGCCGGACAGCTTCCGAACACATCTGGGCTGTTGGTGATGTGGTTCCTGGTGCTGCATTGGCTCATAAAGCCTTTGCCGAAGCCAAGACGGCAGCTGGTGCGATTGCTGGTAAGAAGACGGCTAACGACTGGTTAAGTGTTCCAGCAGTTTGCTTCTCTGATCCAGAAATTGCGACCGTTGGTTACAGTGAATCAGCTGCAAAGGATAAAGGAATCAAAGTGAAGACGGCTAAGTTCCCATTTGCTGGGAATGCCCGGGCTGTATCTTTGGATTCCCCAGATGGTTTTGTTCGATTCATCTATACAGATGATGACAACCAAAACATCGTAGGTGCTGAAGCAGTTGGTCCTGAAGCCAGCACGATGGCTGGTGAATTATCAGTGATCGTTAATGATGGCTTGAATGTTGAGGATGTGGCGTTGACTATTCACCCACACCCAACGTTAAATGAACCAATTCAAGAAACGGCTGATATTGCTTTGGGCTTCCCAACGCATATCTAAAGTTTTGTGAAATAAGCAGTATGTGTATTGAGAGATTAGGGCGAAAGCTCTGATCTCTTTTTTTGTATAATACTGGAATCGATCAGCCAATAGTGTGAAATACCTCGCATTTGTGAAAAAAGCCGACTAACAAACTTGCTATCCAGTGGGGCTCATTTATAATGTAGCTATGTGGTTATTTACGGAATACACCGAGGAGGGGTGTTATGAAACCGACGTTAATTATTCAGGGGACCATTACCCAGGCCAGTCAATTATTACAACAATTATTAATTGCGGATCTACCTTTAGACTGTGTGGTGATGCCTGATAGAACAGAGGATACACCGCGTTACCAGTCGTTAGTGGTCGCCAGTGCATTATGTTCACACTTTGACTTGCGTGTTGGAACAACCGCTGATTATGGGCAAGCCACCTGGTTGGTCATTTTAGATCGAACGACGGATGATTCGGCTGTGGCGACTGAAATAGCGGAACTGCGGGTCTTTATGAATCGGATTGTTCAAAATGGGTTCAAAGGACAGCTCATTTTTGGTGGCGCGCATGACGAACAACTAAGCTACTTTGCTTGGAAGTTTTCTGGACTTCAAGCAAATCAAATTTGGGGATTAGGCACCTACCCGTTGGCTCGATTATTAACGGCTAGGTTGGCAGATCATTTAGGCGTTGGTTCAGCTGCCGTACAGGCGACGGTGATTGGAACGGCAGACTTGCCCATTGTCGTTTGGAGTCGAACATATATTGGTCCAGTCCCCATCCTGATGTATTTGGCCAATGCCGATACGAAAATTAGTGCTGATGATTTGGATAAGATGGCAAATTGGCTGCAACGGGAGGCCAAGGGAGATCAAATTAGTTTGCGCTTAATGGCACTTATTGAGCTGTTAGAGGCCGCTTTAAATGATCAACCATTAATTGCTCCAGCAACGACAATTCACACGGAAACTCCGGATTTTGCGGCCGCAACACCGGTGCTAGTGACGGCTAGTGGCGTTAAGCATTTGACGAATCTAATTTTGTCGGAAGATGAACAACAAGACTACAGCGAACAAGTCACAACTTTGCGAGCTAATATTGATGCGATTGAAAATCAGCAAACGGAGGGACGGGGTTAGATTGGCAGATAGTTATGAGTACCCATTGATGGCAGAGTGGTCAACAACGGATATTATTGCCGTTACAACACTATATCAGTGTGTAGAAGCAGCATATGAACAACCACAAGGAGTTGACCGGCACGCCTTATTACAGGCTTATCAGGATTTTCAACAAGTGGTTCCACAAAAGTTTGAAGAAAAGCAACTTGATCAGGCGTTTCAGACGGTCTCCGGATATAGTATTTATCGGACTGTTAAACAAGCCCGGGCAACGGACGGTATGGTTAAAATGAAGGGATGAGCATCAGCATGGAACAGGAGTGGCAACAACTAAATGAACAGGTTGTGTCGTTGCTAAAAACTGCACGCCAGCAAGTCTTACAAAAAATGCAAGAACCGCTGACGGTGGCAGCAAAGTCGAATCGTAAGGATTTAGTTACGAATATTGATAAGAGCAATGAACAATTTTTAATTGCTGGTATTCGCCGAATTGATCCTACCGCGCGTGTTTTAGGTGAAGAAGGCTTTGGTGACGCTTTGACGGACTTAAAGGGCCGCGTGTGGATTGTTGATCCAATCGATGGCACGATGAACTTCGTCAAACAACACGATCATTTCGCAATGATGATTGGTATATATCAAGACGGTGTCAGCCAGTTGGGGTACATTTATGATGTGATGAATGATATCTTATACGCCGGTGGACCACAGTTAGGTGGCGTGTGGGCTAACGAACGTCAATTGACGGCGCCGACTGATTTGGCATTGTCTGAGGGCCTGATTGGTGCCAGTGGGCCGCTGGTCATTCACGACATTGCACATATGCAAGCGATTGTTCATGCTAGTGCTGGAATGCGGGTGTACGGTAGCGCTGGTATTGAAATGATCCATATTCTAGAGGGAAAGTCATTGGGTTATATTTCACATTTGAAGCCATGGGATATTGCGGCTGGAAAAATCTTGTTGGAAACGTTGGGCGTTCAGGTCTCAACTATTGACGGGCGACCACTCGATATGCTATCATCTAACCTTGTACTAGTAGCGACGAAAAAAGCGCAACGTGATATTCTCCAAATTGAAGAAGATGACGTCTCACTGTGACCCCTGTCACAGTTTTTTTATGCGGCTGGCCGGTACGGATGGACTTTACCAGCTATTGACGCTACAATAAGCGTACTTACCGAGGTAAGCGCGCCGTGATCCATCTAATTTACCAAGCATGAAAGGAAGAAATACACTTGAAAATCAGAGATGATATCCGCAACATTGCCATCATTGCCCACGTTGACCACGGGAAAACAACCTTGGTTAACGAAATGCTTAAACAATCCGACACGTTAGATGAACACGCGTCAATCGAAGACCGTGCCATGGATACGAACGCCATTGAAAAGGAACGGGGCATTACGATCCTGTCCAAGAACACGGCCGTTCGTTATGGTGATAAGCAAATCAACATTCTGGATACCCCAGGACACGCCGACTTTGGTGGTGAAGTTGAACGGATCATGCGCATGGTTGACGGCGTTTTGTTGGTTGTCGATGCCTATGAAGGGACGATGCCACAAACTCGGTTTGTTCTGAAGAAGGCGCTGGATCAACACTTAACCCCTATCGTGGTTATTAACAAAGTTGACCGTGAAGGTGCCCGTCCTAGTGAAGTGGTTGATGAAGTTTTGGACCTATTCATCGAATTAGGTGCTGACGAAGATCAATTGGACTTCCCAGTGGTTTATGCTTCTGCCATGAACGGAACCTCCAGCTATGAACCAGAATTGGATACGCAAGAACACACCATGAAGCCAGTGTTTGACACCATTGTTAAGCACATTCCAGCACCAATTGACAACACGGATGAACCTTTACAATTCCAAGTTGCTATGCTGGATTACAATGACTTTGTGGGTCGGATTGGGATTGGCCGGATTTTCCGGGGCAAGATCAGAGTCGGTGACAGCGTTACAGTTATGAAACTTGACGGTAGCAAGCAAAACTTCCGGGTTACCAAGCTCTTTGGTTTCTTCGGGTTAAAGCGTTTGGAAATCAACGAAGCCCAAGCGGGTGATTTGATTGCCGTTTCTGGGATGGACGAAATCAACGTTGGGGAAACGGTTGTTGCCCCAGATACGTTGGAGCCACTTCCTGTTTTACGGATTGACGAACCAACGTTGCAAATGACTTTCCGGACCAATGACTCACCATTTGCTGGTCGTGAAGGGAAGTTCGTGACGTCTCGTCAAATCGAAGAACGCTTGAAGCGTGAACTGCACACCGATGTTTCCTTACGAGTGGATGATACCGATAACCCAGGTGCTTGGATTGTTTCTGGCCGTGGGGAATTGCATTTATCTATCTTAATTGAAACAATGCGTCGTGAAGGTTACGAACTACAAGCTTCTCGTCCAGAAGTTATCTACAGAACGATTGATAACGTTCGTTGCGAACCATTTGAATCCGTTCAAATTGATACGCCGGATGAATACACGGGTTCTATCATTGATACCTTGTCACAACGTAAGGGTGAAATGAAGAACATGGAAGCTGTTGGTAACGGTCAAACTCGTTTGACGTTCTTGGCACCTTCTCGTGGGTTGATCGGTTATTCAACTGAATTCCTATCATTGACACGTGGTTACGGAATCATGAACCATACCTTCTCTAAGTACCTACCAGTTATTAAGAACTGGAACCCAGGTCGTCACAATGGGACCTTGGTTTCAATTAACTCTGGTAAGGTGACGACTTATGCCATCATGGCTGTTCAAGATCGGGGAATTATTTTCACCGATGCCGGGACAGAAGTGTATGAAGGGATGATTATTGGGCAAAACAGCCGGGATAATGATATTTCCGTGAACATTACGCGTGGCCGGAACCAAACTAACGTCCGGGCCGCTGGTTCTGAAGATATTGCCAAGGTTAAGAGCCCACTGAAGATGTCTCTGGAAGAATCATTGGAATTCATCAACGAAGACGAATACTGTGAAATTACACCAGAACATGTTCGTCTGCGGAAGCAAATCTTAAATACGGGTGAACGGGAAAAGGCTGCTAAGAAGCGCCGGACTGCCGCTCGTAAGTAATTTAAAATTTAATTGAATCTTTACCGGTGAGAGTCGTGGGTCTACCACGGCTGTTGCCGGTTTTTTTGTGGTAAAAACCGGCAACAGCTATGCTATAATGAAAACATTCGATTGCCGCGTGGCGGTAGAGTAGACTTGGAGCGAATGAATCGTATGCGAAAGTTAAAATATTTAGATTATTGGCTATTAGTGCCTTACATGATTTTAAGCATTTTTGGGATTGTCATGGTTTATTCAGCGAGTGCCGATATTGGAACTCAAAATGGTGGTAGTCCGGGCAGTTATCTGGTGAAGCAGGCTATTTATGTGGTATTGGGCTTAATGATCCTGACGGTAATGGTTTTGATGAATTTACAGAAACTGCGGGATAAAACGGTCTTAAAATACGCGGGGTATGTGGCGCTAGGATCTTTGTTCTTATTATTAGTAATGGGACAGACGATTAATGGGGCAGCAGGATGGTTTCATGTTGGCCCGGTTAGTATTCAACCAGCCGAGTTCGTTAAATTTTATTTGATCATTTGGTTGGCTAATGTGATTGCCCAACGACAGGACCGAATCCAGCTAGAGGGTTGGTGGGTAACGATGCGTCAACCCCTCATCATTTGTTGTGGCATTGTTGGATTGATCTTGTTGCAGCCTGACTTGGGTGGTGCAACGATTAACGGCGCCATTATTTTTGTCATGATTTTGGCGAGTGGCTTTAATTCACGGTTAGCTAAAACGATATTTGTTGGCGCCTTTTTCATCATCGTTGGTGTTTTCTTTCCCATTCTGATCAAAATATCTGAACTGGGTTTTGCTAAGAACGTTTATCAACTACAACGGATTGTGGCTTTTGTGAACCCATTTGAGCATTCGCAATCGGTAGGGCAACAGCTGGTTAATTCATATTATGCGTTGAGCAATGGTGGAATTTTTGGCGTTGGTTGGGGAAATAGTATCCAAAAAACGGGCTATTTACCGGAACCCAATACCGATTTTATTATGGCTATCTTAGCGGAAGAACTGGGGCTGATTACAGCTCTGGCAGTGATTATGCTGTTGTTTGTCATTATCCTGCGAACCACGTTGGTTGGGGTTCGAAGTAATTCAACGTATCAAGCGCTAATTTGTTATGGCGCCGCGACTTACCTAACAGTGCAGACCTTGTTTAATCTTGGTGGTGTGCTAGGAATGTTGCCCATTACGGGAGTAACTTTTCCCTTTATCAGTTATGGGGGCTCCAGTACGTGGACATTGGCATTGGTACTAGGTTTGGTGATGAACATTAGTGCCCGGCAGAAGCGGTATCGAGCAACTCATTAATTTTCGAGGAGGGTTTTAGCGATGGCTTTTACGATTCAACCACGACAAAGTTTGATCGTGTATACGTATAGCTTAAAACAAACGCGACAGTTAAAGCGTTATGGTACAGTGATGTATGTCTCTAAAAAGATGCGTTATGTGGTCTTATATGTGAACCGAGAAGATGTAACGAAACTCACGGATCAACTGACCCATTTACGGTTTGTGAAGCGGGTGGTTGCTTCTTCACGGCCAACGATTAACGAGACGTTCAATGGTGTCGCCGCCGAAATGGTCACAACAACGGAAACCGAGGATGATGATGAATGAGAATTGTAGCTGGAGATTTTGGTGGGCGTCGGTTAAAGGCGGTCCCTGGAATGGCCACACGGCCGACAACTGATAAGGTTAAGGAAGCACTCTTTAACATAATTGGTCCTTATTTTGATGGGGGTCGTAGTTTGGATCTTTTTGCGGGATCTGGTGGACTCAGTATTGAAGCCGTTTCGCGGGGAATTTCCCAGGCGGTCTTAATTGACCGACAATATGCGGCAATTCAAACGATTAAAGATAACGTGGCAGTCACTAAGGCACCCGAGAAGTTTGAAATTCTGAAACGAGACGCCAATAAAGCGCTAGTTGAATTGGGTCGTCGTGGAGATCAGTTTGACTTGGTGTTCTTTGACCCCCCTTACGCACAACAAAAAATTCTAGCGCAAATGGCACAGTTACGTGAGTTGAAAGTGCTAGCACCAGCAGCTCGGATTGTTTGTGAGACTGATCAACAGGCTGCGTTGCGAGATGATGTACCGGGATTTGAATTTGTTGAGCGGCGAGATTACGGTATTACGGAGTTGACAATCTATCGGTTGGGAAGTGATGATCAGTGACAATTGCAGTATTTCCCGGAAGCTTCGATCCCTTAACCAATGGTCATGTCGATCTGATTACGCGGGCTAGCCGAATGTTTGATCAGTTAATTGTGACGGTTGGAAAAAACACCTCAAAGCAGGGCCTGTTTACCACGTCTGAACGGGTGGCCTTTATTGAGGCCGCGATTGCTGCTCTTCCAAATGTGACAGTTCAAGTCGAGCAGGGATTAACGGTTGATTTCATGAAGTCAGTACAGGCTACCGTTTTAGTACGGGGTATCCGGAATAGTACTGATTTTGAATATGAACAGGGTATCGCTAATTTGAACCGTCACTTGGCACCTCAGGTGGACACGGCTTGCTTAATGGCTGATCCTCAGTATCAATATGTTTCTTCTAGTTTGTTAAAAGAAGTTGCTCGATTCGGTGGCGACCTTAAGCAGTTGGTCCCATCAATGGTTGCCAAAGCGATGGTTGCCCGGTTAGAAGGTGACCATTAGGTGTGGAATTTAACGCGACGGCAATGGCGGCAGATTCTAGTAACGGTGATATTAGCACTTGCAGTGTTGCTATTTTTTCTGTGGCCATTGCCCAAGTATATTGAGGGTCCCGGTGAGGCAGACAATTTGAAATCATTTGTCACAGTTGACAAACATCCCGATAAGCATAAGGGAAAATATATGATTACCTCAGTTGCGTTGGCGCAAGCTCGTCCAGTTTCCTACCTCTATGCCAAATTTAATCCTTATTACAGCATTGAGAGTGTAGCGTCAGTGACGGGTGGCGAGAGTAATGCGACCTACGATAAAGTTCAGAACTTTTATATGAAAAGCGCCATCAATGAGTCAATTTATACCGCATATCGGGCGGCCCATAAAACGGTGAAGCGTCATTATTTGGGAATTTACGTTTTGAGTGTTGATCGTCAGTCACCCTTTGCCCAAGCGTTAAAGGTGGGCGATACGGTGACGGAGGTAAATGGTCATCATTTCAACTCTATGACGGGATATCAACGATATATCCAGCGACAAAAAGTGGGACAACGGGCGACCATTACGTATCAGCGCAATGGTAAAACACACCACGTAACTGCCAAATTGATGCGATTGCCAACGAAAAAAGCGGGTATTGGAATTACTTTAACGGATAACATCAAAGTTAGTGCTCGGCCTAAAGTGCAGGTGAACCCCGGCAACATCGGTGGTCCGTCAGGCGGTTTAATGTTTAGCTTACAGATTTATACGCAAGTGACAGGGCAAGACTTACGTCACGGGCGTAAGATTGCAGGAACCGGAACGGTTGATGGTGACGGCAACGTTGGCGAGATTGGTGGTATTGATAAGAAAATTATCGCTGCTAAGCGCGCAGGGGCGACGGTCTTCTTTGCACCCTACGTGAAACCGACAAAATTGTTACTGAAGTATGAAGAACAACACCAAACGAATTATCAATTGGCTAAGGCAACAGCGAAAAAGTATGCGCCGAATATGAAAGTTGTGCCAGTAAAATCGTTTGACGATGCAGTTCATTACTTAAGGACACACCGTTAAATAACTTAGAAGCTTGGTTGGGATTGCCGACCAGGCTTTTTTTAATGTCTTTGAATATTTGGGAAAGTTATTTCGGAGTTAACCCAAAGGAGGCGTGAATGTGGAAAAAATCAAAATGTGGTGGTCACTACTTAGTGAGCGACAGCGATGGTACGGGCTGCTGGTAATCGTTGGGGTATTAGGAATGGGTGGGTGGTGGTTAACCAGACCAGTTGCTAACCCAGCGTTTCCAGCAAGTGTCCCTAGTGCAACGCAAGCGTCGGCAACAAGTCGAGCTGGTCAAGTGGCAACCAGCCCGACAGCCAGTAATAGTCAGGTGGCCAGTAGTCACGATGAGCGAGTATTTGTGGACGTTCAAGGCGCAGTTAAGCATCCGGGGTTATACCAGTTTTCATCAACCATGCGGATAGCTGATGCCTTGAAGGCGGCGGGGGGACTAGTGGAACGAGCTGATCGACAACGGATTAATTTAGCAATGCGCCTGACGGATCAACAACAGGTTTATATCCCACTGAAGGGGGAAAAGGTGTCCGAAACAGCCGGAAGCGTCCCAAGCGGGTCAACCGCCACTACGGCAAGCAGTCAGGCGACAGGGACACCAGTTGCGGTAGTCAATTTGAATACCGCAACCGTAACCGAGCTCCAACAGTTGACCGGAATCGGTGAAAAAAAGGCCCAGAAGATTGTGGATTATCGCACGGATCATGGTCATTTCCAATCGGTTAAGGACCTCGCACAAGTACCGGGTTTTGGCGAAAAAACGGTGGCTAATTTACAAGATCAGCTCACTACTTAGCCGGTGGTGGTATACTGATAAAATAACTTAATTAAAGGAGCAATCAACGTGAAACGAGAACGAATTCCCTGGGATCAATACTTTATGTTACAGGCGTTGGTGATGTCGACACGAAGCACGTGTAACCGTCTGTCAGTTGGGGCAACAATTGTCCGTGATAAGCGAATCATTGCTGCCGGCTATAATGGCTCAGTATCGGGTGATGATCACTGCTTAGATGAGGGATGTTACCTAGTCGATGGGCACTGTGTTCGAACCATTCACGCTGAAATGAATGCCGTTTTGCAGTGTGCCAAGTTTGGTGAAGCAACTGATGGTGCGGAAATTTATGTCACGGATTTTCCATGTTTACAATGCACAAAGATGTTATTACAAGCGGGGATTACTAAAATTACGTATATGCGTAATTATCATAATGATCCATACGCTCAGAAGTTAATCGCTCTAAAGAACGTCACTTTGAATCAAGTGACTGTCGATCCGGCGTTGTTAACGCACCTCTCGTTTGATCAACCCGAAACCCATTAGTGGGTCATAAATACGCGTTCTTTATGGTATTACCGTTGGTAGCGGTAAGCGTGATAGTTGGCGGCCACTTTTGGGGTGGTCTAGGTCTTTTAGGCCTAACACTGGGGCGTATTCTTGCCTTACGAAATTGGAAAGTAGCCCTGATGGCGGTGATTGCCGTGGGGGGCTTTAGTGGCTATCTGTTAGGTCGCGAGCAGCAAATTAATCGGCGACAGTTACCAATTGATGCTAATCAATCGGTTAATGTGGCACTCAGGATCCAGCCCGACGCAGTCGTTTTACGGGGCGCTGCCTATTATCTGGTCGCCCAAAACGTTCAAACCGGTGAGTGGATGAGTGTCCGGGGCTATGCCAAATCGGCAGTTGAGCTGCATGCGTTGCAGCGACTGCAGCAACCGCAGATCTGGCAGGTGGCAGGACAACAGCAAGGAATCCTACCGGCGACAAATGTTAATCAGTTTGATGCAGCAGCTTATTGGCGGCATCGCGGAATTGTTAAGTCACTTAAAATAACGACAGTCAATCAAAGATCACCGGCAACGAGTCACTGGTATCAGTGGTTTAACGATTGGTGGCATGTTCGGCGAGCACAACTTATTCAGTATTGCGATCAGTTGCCCGGTGCACTACGGATTTATGCATTGGGATTATTTCCGGGGAGTCGGGCAGCAGAGACGGCCAATGAACTTCAAGGGATGCAGCAATTGGGGTTATTGCACTTGTTTGCAATTTCCGGATTACACGTTGCCCTATTATTAACAGCATTGGAATGGGTGTGTGTGCATCTGAAAATACCTCGAGAACATTGGGAGTGGCTCACGTTACTCAGCTTACCCGGCTATTTTATACTGGCTGGGAGTAATAGTGGCGTTTTGCGGGCTTGTTTGATGCGTGGTAGCCAACTGGCTAGTAAAAAACTGGGAAGCCAGGTAGACACGTTAACGGCTTGGTCATGGGCATTATTTGTGGGTTTACTGATCAATCCGGGATTAGTATTTGAATTGGGAAGTCAGCTGAGTTATGGTTTGTCGCTGGGACTGATTTTTTTAACGCAAGAGACACATTGGTGGCGGCAGATCGGGTTAACCTTACTCGGGCTACCTAGTCTGCTTAATGGTGTCTATCAATGGCATGGTTTAACGTTACTGGCCAACTGGTTGATTGTCCCGCTGTTTCCGGTCGTTATTTTGCCGATAACCATCGTTGGAACGCTTAGCTTTCTTTGGTTACCAGGACTTAGTCACGCGTGTGCCTTTTTATTAGAACAGTTAGACCATGGTTTACGGCTTGTTGGTAGTTGGCCAGGGAATATTTTGTTTGGTAAGCCGTGGTGGGGATTTTGCTGGTTATGGTGGGGCAGTGCGTGGTGGCTGTTCTCAAAACCAGTTGCTCAGCGCCGGCGTTGGTTACTTGGTTTATTGGCTAGCTATGGTCTAGCGTTTGGTGTCATTCATTTACCACTCCACGGAGAGGTCACTTACTTTGATGTGGGACAAGGCGACAGTATTTTAATTCGCGAGCCGTTTAATCGTCGGGTGACCTTAATTGATACGGGTGGGCATTTGTCCTTTGCGCAGCCTAAATGGGTGCCCAAAACAGTTCCCACGTACGCCGCCACCCAGACCAATATTAACTATCTAAAGAGTCGCGGAATCAGTCATATTGATGACCTTTATTTATCCCACCATGATGCCGATCATATTGGCGATTTACCAGCAATTTTACAAGCCTTTCGAGTGGAGCGGATCTTAGTCCCGGCTGGGATGGAAACCGAGACGGGCTGGCAACATCTATTACGGGGCGTGCGTCAATCACCGCCTGTGGTGCCCATCACGGTTGGGCTGCAACCACGCTTACAGGTTCGGCATCCATTTACGGCAGCCCCCGCAGAAAACGGGCAATCAACAGTCCTTCAGGGATCCTTTGGTGGCTTGAATTTCTTGTTTATGGGGGATCTGGATCAGGCTGGAGAACGGGCGATGCTGTCGGCGGATGTGCACTTACGGACGGACGTGTTAAAATTAGGACATCACGGCAGTAAGACGGCAACCGCACCGGACTTTGTGGCCCAGATTCAGCCACGGTTAGCGATTATTTCGGCTGGTCGTCAAAGTCGGTATGGTCATCCCCATGAAGAGACCTTGACGACCCTACGGCAGGCACAAGTTCCAGCTATCAGCACCCAAACAAGCGGTATGATTCGCTATGTTTACGCCGGTGACCATGGATACTGGCAAACTAAACTAAAAGGAGTGGTCAAACAGTGACCATTAATGAACTTTTAAAGACTTTGGCAACGGGGCAAACCTTATCTAATGTTTATGTCATTTTAGGACAAGCGGATTATTTTCAACGACGACTCAAGCGGGGCTTTAAACAACAAGTCCCAGCGGAAGAACAAACGATGAATTTTGCCAGTTATGATATGGATACGGTACCTCTGGCGGTGGCTTTGGATGATGCCATGGCAGCGCCGTTTTTTGGTGAACGTCGGGTAGTATGCATTGATAATCCCCAGTTTTTGACTGGGGAAACGAAAAAACAAAAGGTGGAGCATGATATAGATAGTCTCCAAAAATACTTAGAATCACCGATGCCGAGTACCGTGCTGGTGTTCTTTGCGCCGTATGACAAATTGGATGCCCGCAAGAAGGTTACCAAACAATTAAAAAAAGTGGCAACTATAGTTGAAATTAATCAATTTAGCGAACGTGATGTGCGACAGTTTGTGACGGATCAATTAAAGCAGGATGGGTATACGCTGGAACCAGCGGCTTTAAATGACTTGATTCAACGAACAGATGCTGATTTGACACTCATTATGAGTGAACTACCCAAGTTGGAGTTGTATACATTACCTGAAAAGACTATTACCCAAGCGGCAATCTCTGGGTTAGTTACCCAAACATTGACCCAAAATGTTTTTGATTTGGTTAATCGTGTATTAGCAAAGAATACGGCAGGGGCGGTAACCTTGTACCGGGAGTTATTGCAGGCAAAAGAAGAACCGCTAAAGATTAATGCTATTTTGCAAGGACAATTTCGATTGTTGATTCAAACCAAGGTTTTGGCCAAGCAGGGATATAGCCAAGGCAAGCTAGCCAGTATCCTTAAAGTACATCCGTACCGGATTAAATTAGCACTGCAAACGCATCGCCGATTCCAATTGACAGACTTGAATCGCGCTTATTTGGGCCTATTTCGGGTGGAGAAGCAAATGAAATCGACCACTATGGATCCTGAATTGTTATTTTCATTATTTATGACCCAGTTTGCCGGGACGGCAGCATAAGAAGCAGCAAAAAAGGGCGTTGACCATATGGTCAACGCCCTGATTGCATCATCTAATCATTTTGATTAATTGATTATTTAGCTAAACGTGCAGCCATCCGTGACTTGTCACGGGAAGCCTTATTACGCTTGATTAAGCCCTTTGAAGCAGCCTTGTCAACTGCGGCACTAGCCTTACGGTATAATTCTTCCGCATTGTCGGCGCCAGCGGTCTTAGCTTGTTCAAAACGCTTAACGGCAGTCCGCATCGTACTCAATTGAGCAGAGTTACGTTCGTTAGCCTTTACGTTCGTCTTCGCACGTTCGATTGCTGATTTGATAATTGGCATGAAAATTTCACCTCCGAATGAGATATCCTGGTACCGGAAATCTTAATTTCAACGTAAGTTATTATACAGAAGCCGCCGACCGAATGCAATAGCTGAGAACGATTAAATGTAAAGTAATTTTACTTGATAGGCTGTAATGGGAAAAAGCTTGCTATTTAATGCGAATTCTCGTATGATAAATAACTGTGCTAAGCACAAACCTCTTACTTAGTTCGTCAGGCGGCCACCGCCGGCTTACTCAGTTCGGGGCACTTATTTGAAAGGTGGTACTTTTACCATGGCTATTAGTCAAGCAAAGAAGAACGAAATCATCAAGCAATACGCTCGTCACGAAGGTGACACGGGCTCAACTGAGGTCCAAGTGGCTGTTTTGACCGCTGATATCAACGAAATCAACGTTCATATGCAAGAACACCGTAAAGACTTCCACTCACAACGTGGGTTGATGAAGAAGATCGGTCACCGTCGTAACTTATTAGCTTACTTGCGGAAGACTGACGTTCAACGTTACCGTGAATTGATCAAGAGCTTAGGCTTGCGTCGTTAATTCGTCGCACCGAGTCCCTTTCCATCTTTGGAGAGGGGCTTTTTTCTTTGCCCTCGCAACCAGATAGTTCTCTAAAATTGTAAAGTATGGTAGACTGAAAGAAGTTTAATCATGGACGAATGTGGGCAAGTCTGCCCAGCAGAAAACACTGGCAATCAGCTAGGATTGAATTGAAACGATAAAAGATACTTGAGGTGAACTTATGAGTGCAAAGATTAAAATTATCCCGTTTGGCGGTGTTCGCGAAAATGGGAAAAATATGTATGCCGTCGATGTTAACGGCGGAATTTACATTCTTGATTGTGGGTTGAAGTACCCGGAAAATGAATTGTTGGGAATTGATGTTGTCATTCCAGACTGGACGTATTTACGGGAGAATAAGGACCGAATTGTGGCGGTTTTCCTAACACATGGTCATGCGGATGCGATTGGGGCACTACCTTATTTTCTGAGCGAATTTAATGTGCCTGTCTTCGGATCAGAAATGACCATTGCCTTGGCTAAGATTAATGTTGCCGATGAACCGAAAATTAAAAAGTTTGATGATTTTCACGTCATTGATGAAAAAACAGAAATTGATTTTGGCGATGTAGTGGTTTCATTCTTCTCAACCACGCATTCAATTCCTGAATCTTTGGGAATTGATTTGAAGACAGATGAAGGACAAATCATCTATACGGGTGATTTCAAGTTCGATCAAACGGCTAAGCCGGGTTATCAAACTGACTACGCACGTTTAGGCGCAATTGGTCAGGCCGGGGTCTTAGCGCTGTTAAGCGATTCGGCTAACGCTGAAAATCCGGCGATGAACGCCTCTGAACAGAGCTTAGCAGAGTCGATTGAAGAAACATTTCACTATCGAGATAGTCGTGTGATTGTGGCTTGTGTGGCGTCAAACATTCTGCGAATCCAGCAGGTCTTCGATGCAGCCGCTAAGACGGGGCGCAAGGTTTGTTTAACCGGTAAAGATTTAGAAAAAATCGTGAATACGGCCATGGAACTTGGCAAGTTGACGTTTGATGCCGACTTATTGGTGACTACGGATCAATTGGATGATTTGGCACCCAATGAGATTGTTATCCTACAAACTGGGAAGATGGGCGAGCCAATTAAAGCCATTCAGCGGATGGCTAATAAGCAGGAAAAGGACTTTAACATTCAAGCGGGCGATTTGGTGTACATCACGACAACGCCATCACATGCGATGGATACGACGGTTGCCCAGACGCGAGATATGGTCTATCGAGCGGGTGGCGAAGTAAAAGCCATTTCTGATGAATTGAATTCGTCAGGTCATGCTTACAAGCGGGATTTACAGTTGATGTTAAACTTGATGAAGCCCAAGTTCTTAATTCCAATTCAAGGTGAATATCGGCTACTCAATGCCCATGCTGACGCGGCCATGGAGTTAGGTATTCCAGCCGATCACATCTTTATCTTATCTAAGGGCGATGTTTTAACTTATGCTCAGGGTGATATGGGCTTAGGCGAAGGTATTGATGTGAGTGATACCATGATTGACGGAATTGGTGTTGGTGACATTGGAAATATTGTATTACGTGATCGTAAGGTCTTAGCAGACGATGGGATCTTTATTGCGGTGGTGACAATCGATCGTAAGAAGAAACAAATTGTGGCTGATCCTAAGATTACATCACGTGGGTTTGTTTATGTTAAGGCCAATAAGGACTTGATGCAGGAAAGTTCACAAATTATTCGTAAGGCAGTTCAGAATAATTTGGATAACAAAGAGTTTGACTGGGGACACTTGAAGCAAGATGTTCGGGAACACCTTAGTCATTACCTGTTTGAACAAACTCACCGCCGGCCCGTTATTTTACCGGTCATTATGGAAGTTAACCAACATCACCGACGGACGACTAAGGAAAAGCCAGGTGCCGGTGCAACAAATGAAAAACCGGTTACTAAGTCAGCGCCTAAAGCTAAAGCTGAACAAACAGCTAAGCCGACGCATAAGCCACGTCGTAACCGTAAGCGGCGGCCAACGAAAAAAACGACAACAGATAACGCATAAATTTAAAACGGGTCGCCAGTCCAGTTAGGCTAGCGACCCGTTTTGCCATCACTTTAAGGAGGCCTATTGGCTATGACAGAGTTTTCCAGTCCGGCTGCACGCGAGGAGGCATTAAATGCCGCTCGCCAGGCTTTTGACAAGCAACAGTGGTCACAGGCCAGCAGTTTGTTTGAACGTTTATACACGGACGATCAGACCCCACAGCTTAATCATAAAGTGGTTGCCAGCCTGTATTACGATCAGCAGTATTTAAAGGCAGAACAACTTGCTGCTGAGCAGGACGGTAGTTATTTAGACAGCGAAGCTGATTTTCAACTGCGGTTAGATGTGGCCCTAGAAAACCAGCAGTTTATTTTTGCCCGTGAATTTTGTATGTTACCAGCTGCCAAGCCTTGGCGTCAAAGTGGACTGGCTCAAATTACGCAGGCCGAGACACGTTCGCAATCACGCTTAGAAGAAAAGCAGCGGATTGTGGCCAAGCAGTTCTATCATTTGGGAGATGTGAGCTTCCTGGAACAACGCCAACGTTTAGAACAGGCGCGTCAACTACCATTAGATTTGTTTATGCAGGGAGTTCAGTACTTGCTAGTTGATCCATTTTTACATCCACTAATGCGAGCAACTTTACTGGAGGAGTTGTTGCGACTACGAGTAACGGCTACCGTGAAACTTCATTGGTTGGATGACCAAGTTCACACGTTGAAGACCCAGGATTTAAGACCAGTTAATGCCAGTCGTGCGGCTGCGGCTATTCAGACTTATCTCCAAGGACAACTGGGACAACAGGACCCGATCTTGGCTGCTAATTTACAGCAAACAGTTACGTTACAGTTAATGATGCTCTATCCGTTCATCGATCGCGTAATCACCTATCCGCAAGCTTGGGTCCAATTGGCGGGAGACTTACCGGTAACTGGAACAGTTTCTGATGAGCAACTGGCACAGATACGTGACTGGCAAGCGCGTTTGAACAAGTATCTGAGTGCCCTTTTAGGTGAATAATCGGGTAAAATACCGAAAAACCTGAAAATGAGTGATTTTTTAGTTTACAAATAATTCTGCAGCATATATACTGGTCAAGGATTCTTTTTTGGGAGGGTTCCAGCTTTCCCTTTCCGAAAAGAAGTAGTATAATTTTACGCAAAGGGTGATTAATTTTCGTTTTCGAGAGTTAGTCATGCTTGCGATAAAATACAGGAGGGTTTCATTAATGGCTGAAAAAGAACATTATGAAAGAACTAAACCCCATGTAAATATTGGTACTATTGGCCATATTGACCATGGGAAAACGACGTTAACCGCTGCTATCACTAAGGTACTTGCTGACAAAGGTTTAGCAAAGGCCGAAGATTATGCAGATATCGATGCTGCTCCAGAAGAACGTGAACGTGGTATCACGATCAACACTGCCCACGTTGAATACGAAACGGAAAAGCGTCACTATGCGCATATCGATGCCCCAGGACATGCTGACTACATCAAGAACATGATCACTGGTGCCGCTCAAATGGACGGTGCTATCTTGGTTGTTGCCGCAACTGATGGTCCTATGCCACAAACGCGTGAACACATCTTGCTTGCGCGACAAGTGGGTGTTGACTACATCGTTGTCTTCTTGAACAAGACTGATCTTGTTGATGATGACGAATTGGTTGACTTGGTTGAAATGGAAGTCCGTGAGCTCTTGTCTGAATACGATTACCCTGGTGATGACATTCCTGTTATCCGCGGTTCAGCTTTGAAGGCTCTTGAAGGCGACGAAGAACAAGAAAAGGTTATCCTTCACTTGATGGATGTTGTTGATGATTACATCCCAACTCCAGAACGTGAAAACGACAAGCCATTCTTGATGCCAGTTGAAGATGTCTTCACGATCACTGGTCGTGGGACTGTTGCTTCTGGTCGTATCGACCGTGGGACTGTTAAAGTCGGTGACGAAGTTGAAGTCGTTGGTTTACATGAAGACGTACTGAAGACGACGGTTACTGGTCTTGAAATGTTCCGTAAGACGTTGGACCTTGGTGAAGCCGGGGATAACGTTGGTGCTTTGCTTCGTGGTGTTAACCGTGAGCAAGTTGTTCGTGGTCAAGTGCTTGCACAACCAGGTTCAATCCAAACTCATGAAAAGTTCAAGGGTGAAGTTTATATCTTGAGCAAAGAAGAAGGTGGCCGTCATACGCCATTCTTCTCAAACTACCGTCCACAATTCTACTTCCACACCACTGATATCACTGGTGTTATCGAATTGCCTGATGGTGTAGAAATGGTTATGCCTGGTGATAACGTGACGTTCACTGTTGAACTGATCCAACCAGCTGCCATTGAAAAGGGTACGAAGTTCACTGTTCGTGAAGGTGGCCACACCGTTGGTGCCGGTACCGTTACGGAAATTGACGACTAATTTCGATTAGTTAGTACCGAGAGGGCTCGAAAAGTTTAACTTTTCGGCCCTTTTATTTTACGCAAAATTGAGTGGCGAAAGACTACTGATGATAGCGGTTTTCTGTGGAAATGAATTTTAGGATAAATCCGCGTCATTCATGGACTTTCGGCAAAAATCATTTTACAATTGTCGATGGGTAAGGTACACTAAGAAAGTATGCAATTGATAGAATTGTAAATAGATTATTATCTTTCATTTCGGAGGGAAAATCATGGCTGCAAAGTGGGAAAAAAAGGACAATAACCAAGGCGAATTAACCTTTGAAATTGCCCCAGATAAAATTAAGGAAGGTTTAGACAAAGCTTTCCAACGGACAAAAAAGAACTTAGCGGTACCTGGCTTCCGTAAGGGCCGTGTTCCTCGTCAAATCTTTAACCAAATGTATGGTGAAGAAGCACTCTACCAAGATGCTTTAAACATTGTGTTACCAGAAGCTTACGATGCTGCGATTAAAGAAGCTGGCATCGAACCTGTTGATCAACCACAAGTTGATGTTGAATCAATGGACAAGGATCAACCATGGGTATTGAAGGCCGTTGTCACGGTTAAGCCAGACGTTAAGTTGGGCGAATACAAGGGCTTGAGTGTTACTAAGCAAAACACGCGGGTTTACCAAAAAGATATCGATGCTGAAATCGAAAAGCAACGTCAACAACAAGCAGAATTAGTGCTTAAAGAAGACGAAGCTGCTGCTAAGGGCGATACAGTTGTGATCGACTTTGACGGTTACGTTGATGGCAAGCAATTTGATGGTGGTAAGGCTGATAACTACTCATTGGAATTGGGCTCTAACTCCTTCATCCCTGGCTTTGAAGATCAATTAGTTGGTCACAAGGCGGGCGAAGATGTTGATGTTAAGGTTACATTCCCAGCTGATTACCAAGCTGAAGATTTGCGTGATAAAGAAGCAACCTTCAAGGTAACGATCCACGAAGTTAAGGAAAAGCAATTGCCTGAATTGGATGATGAATTTGCTAAGGATGTTGACGAAGATGTTGACAGCTTAGAAGAATTAGAAGCCAAGACCAAGGATCGTTTGAAGGAACAAAAAGTCACGGCTGCTCATGATGCAATCGAAGACGAAGCCATCAGCGAAGCTGTTGACAATGCTGAAATTGCTGCAGTACCTGAAGCTATGCTCAAAGATGACATCGATCGGCAAATGGACCAATACTTGGCCAACATGCAACAACAAGGTATCGAACCTAAGATGTACTTCCAATTGACTGGAACGACCGAAGACGATTTGCGTAAGCAATTCGCTGATGGGGCTGAAAAGCGGGTTAAGACCAACTTGGTACTAGAAGCCGTTGTCGAAGCTGAAAAGATCGAACCTAGCGAGGACGAAGTTGCTGCCGAAGTTAAGGACTTAGCTAGCCAATATGGTATGGAAGAAAGTGCTGTACGCAGTGCCTTGTCCGATGACATGTTGAAGCACGATATTGCTATTAAGAGCGCGGTTGACTTGATTGCTGACTCTGCTAAGCAAGACAAGAAGAAGGATGCCGAAGACGACGAATAATCGCTGTTGTTAGACATGACCGGGACGACAGGCACTGTTGTTCCGGTTTTTCTGTTATTTTGTGAGTTTTTGCGACCTTAAAAGGAATTGGCGAGGCGAATTAATTTTCTCCGGTCAATAACTGTGGTATAGTACACGATTGATAGGGATCGGGTGTATTTTTCCGGTTTACTGACCTAAGCAATTTGTAATTATAGCAAGCGCTTGAAGAGAAAGGGTGAAGTTTATTGTTTGAAAACACCGAAACAGAAGGACCAGTGACCTGCTCGTTTTGTGGCAAGACACAGGATCAGGTGCAAAAGATCGTTGCTGGGCCAGGTGTTTACATCTGTAATGAATGTATTGACCTTTGCAAAGAGATTATTGATGAAGAATTTAATCAAACTGCTGCACAAGAAACGTTGGAAGTTCCCACACCAGCCGATATTGTCAAGACGTTAAATCAATACGTGATTGGTCAAACAGAGGCTAAGCGGACCTTGTCAGTAGCCGTCTATAATCACTACAAACGGGTTAACGAAATGGCTCAGGAGACTGATGATGATGGTCCAGAATTGCAAAAGAGTAATATTGCCGTGATTGGACCCACTGGTTCAGGGAAGACGTATTTGGCGCAAAGCTTGGCTAAGATTCTTAACGTTCCCTTTGCTATCGCTGATGCGACGACCTTAACGGAAGCCGGTTACGTTGGTGAAGACGTTGAAAATATTTTGCTGAAGTTGTTGCAAAATGCCGATTACGATGTTGATCGGGCCGAAAAGGGTATCATCTATATCGATGAAATTGATAAGATTGCCAAGAAGGCTGAAAATGTTTCCATTACGCGAGATGTCTCTGGTGAAGGGGTCCAACAGGCCCTATTGAAGATCTTAGAAGGGACAATTGCTAATGTGCCACCTCAGGGCGGACGAAAGCATCCCCAACAAGAATTCATCCAAATTGATACGACCAACATCCTCTTTATCGTGGGTGGCGCGTTTGATGGGATTGAAGGCATTGTTAAGCGTCGTTTAGGGGATCAGACCATTGGCTTTGGTGCTGATAGTCAGGAACAGCATGTCCTGTCTTCCGGTGATAGTCTGATGCAACATGTTATTCCTGAAGACCTATTAGAATTTGGGTTAATTCCTGAATTCATTGGCCGGTTGCCGATTTTGACGGCACTTGAAAAATTGGACGAAAATGATTTAGTCCGGATTTTGACGGAGCCTAAGAATGCACTGGTTAAGCAGTATGAAAAGCTTTTGGCCTTGGATAATGTCGACTTACAATTCCAACCAGCGGCTCTGCGTGAGATGGCAAAGCTAGCAATTGCTCGTAATACTGGGGCCCGGGGATTGCGGTCCATCATCGAAGATGTGATGCGTGACATCATGTTTGACTTGCCAAGCCGTACCGATGTGGCTAAAGTTGTGATTACGCCAGAAACAGTGACGGAACACGCTGAACCAGAATTAGTTTTAAAGGATCAAAAAGCATCATAAAGAACTCATTTACACGGAGAGTGACTAGCTGATGGGCTAGCCACTTTTTTGTTGGACGCAAAGTAGGGCCAGACGGGCTTTATTCGATGATCTCACATAAAAAGCTAAGAGATTCATGCCAGTCAGCTCACGTTCTGTGTTAAAATGATGAAAGAGATTTTGGAGAGGATGGCATGAACTAATGGAAGTCAATCATGTAGAATTAGTGATGAGCGCGGTTGATCCCGCTCAATACCCAACAACGGGGTATCCAGAAATTGCGTTGGTGGGGCGCTCGAACGTGGGAAAGTCCTCATTAACTAATGTGTTAATTAACCGTAATTCGTATGCCCGGACGTCCAGTCAACCAGGGAAAACCCAGACGCTGAACTTTTATAACGTTGAGGACCAGCTTTACTTTGTGGATGTTCCCGGTTATGGTTATGCAAAGGTCTCCAAAACAGAACGAGAAAAGTGGGGGCAGATGATCGAAACCTACCTGACTCAACGCGATCAATTGCGCGGTGTGATTTCGTTAGTTGACGCCCGGCATGCGCCAACTGAGGATGACATTCAGATGTATCGTTGGTTGGCTTATTATGAGTTACCAACGCTGATTGTGGCGACGAAGAGTGACAAGATTGCTCGCGGAAAGTGGAATCAGGCGGTTAGTCAAATTAAGAAGTCACTGGAGTTGCCTAATACAGATAATATCGTGATGTTTTCGGCGCCAAAGAAAATGGGTAAGGATGCCGTGTGGAACTGGATCGAAGCCCAAGCATTTGGAGGCGAATAAACATGGAATTTAATGAGTATCAACAAGCTGCTAATCGAACCCTGTATGGCAACGAACAGGTCTTAACGAACTGTGCACTCGGCTTAGCCGGAGAAACCGGACAAGTGGTAGACTTGGTTAAGAAGTATACGTTCCACGGCAAGGATCTCGACCACGATGCCATTGTGAAAGAAATGGGCGATGTGTTGTGGTATCTGAGTCAAATTGCCCAGTGGGCCGATATTGATTTTGATGAAGTGGCACAGGCCAATATTAAACGCCTGAATGCCCGTTATCCACATGGTTACCAACCAAATCGGTAACAAAAAAGGACGACCCTTGTGGTCGTCCTTTTCGATTGATTTAATCGTTGGCGTGTTTCTGGTCATGTTTGAGTTGATCGTCTTTGATCAACGCTTTACCCTTCTTGTCACCCTTGTGATCGTCTTGACGCTTTAAGAACTTGTCCCGCTTAACGTCAGTAGGGTCCATTTGGGCGAATTTGCCAAACATGGAATCAAGGTCATCTTGTCGTTTAACTTTTAATGCCAAATTGAGGCACCTCCTTGCTTTTCCGTTATCATAGCAGAATTTGACGCGTTTGTCATTTTTGACTCATGCTGGTCAAAAGGGATTTCACTTGCACCAAACAAACATTCGGCATATACTTTATTAGCTTATTAACACGCCTAAACGGGAGGGATTATCCTTGGCATCAGAATACTTGGAGCATAAGCTTGCGTTACTGCCGGGCCTTCCCGGCTGTTACCTCATGAAAAATATTAATAGTCAAATCATTTATGTTGGCAAGGCTAAGAACCTAAAAAATCGGGTGCGGTCTTACTTTAAGAGTAGTCACACTGGGAAAACGGCACAGTTAGTCAGTGAGATTGTTGACTTTGAGACAATTATTACGTCTACAGATAAGGAAGCTTTCTTATTAGAAATTACGTTGATTCAAAAACATCAACCTTACTTTAATATTAAATTGAAGCGGGGAACGGGATATCCTTACATTAAAATTACTAATGAACGGGATCCCCAACTGCTTTTAGTGAGTGATATTCGGAAAGATGGCGCTTATTATTTTGGACCATATCCGAATGTTTACGCGGCAGAAGAAACAATGCACTTCTTGCAAAAGGTTTATCCGTTACGTCGGTGTCCTGGACATCAAGGCCGACCGTGCCTCTATTATCATATGGGGCAGTGTTTGGGTGCCTGTTTTAAAGAGGTGCCAGAAGCGGAGTATGACCAGCAGATTCGCAAAATTAAGTCGTTTTTAAATGGCAACGTGGGACATGCGAAGAAGGATCTAACGCAACGCATGGAAAAAGCAGCGGCGGATATGGCCTATGAACGTGCCGGCGATCTGCGTGACCAGATTCGCTACATTGAAGCGACAGTTGAAAAGCAAAAGATCATTTCTAATGACAGTACGCCACGAGATATTTTTAATTTTTATCTGGATAAGGGCTGGTTATCCATTCAGGTATTCTTTATTCGCCAAGCCCGCCTAATGAAGCGCGAAAAGCGACTCTTTCCGGTGGTCAACTCAGCGGAAGAAGAACTGGCTAGCTTTATTGTTCAATTTTATCAGCGCAAAAATACAGTCTTGCCGCGTGAAATTTTAGTTCCGGCCAGTATCGACCATGACGTTATCGAAGAGCTGCTAAAGGTGCCCGTTAGAACGCCTCAGCGGGGGACTAAACGCGATTTGCTAGAGATGGCAGGGAAGAATGCCAAACTGGTCTTAGAAGAGAAATTTCGGTTATTGGAGCTGGATGAAGGCAAGACAACCGGCGCGATGAAAGAAATTACAGATGCGTTAGGGATTGCACCGGGACACAAGATCGAGGCGTTTGACCACTCACATATCCAAGGCGCCGATTTGGTCTCGGCAATGGTGGTCTTTGTCGATGGTCAACCGAATAAAAAACTTTACCGTAAGTATAAATTACAAACGGTCGATCATGCTGATGAAACGGCTAGCACGTTAGAGGTCATCCGGCGGCGGTACGGGCGATTGCTTAAAGAACATGCGCCAATGCCCGATCTAATCTTGATGGATGGTGGTGACATCCAGATGAATGCCGTTAAAGAAGTCCTTGAAGACGAGTTTGACTTGCATATTCCAGTCGCTGGGATGGTGAAAAATGATCATCATAAGACGGCCGATCTCTTATTTGGACCGGATGACCACCATGTCCATTTGGACCCTAAAAGTCAGGGCTTCTATCTGGTTCAGCGGATTCAAGACGAAGTCCATCGGTTTGCCATTAGCTTCCATCGGCAAGTGCACACCAAGCATTCCCTGAGTTCACGTTTAGATCGGATTCCGGGAGTTGGACCTAAAACTCGGAATAAATTATTGCGCAAATTTGGCTCGACAAAGAAGATTAGTGAGGCTAGTATGGCCGAAATCCGGGAGTTGGGTATCAGCGAAGCGGTGGCACGAACGATTCACGTTACCTTAGCCGCGGAAACGGCCGAGATTAAGAATCCTCGAACCCCAACGAGTCTTTGACGTGACGGCCGTTTGCCGGTATACTGACTAGCAGGAGATTAACAGAGCAGACAGCACGGGCTGACTGAGAAAACGAGGAAATTAATTATGTTTGTAGATCAAGTTAAAATTAATGTGAAAGCCGGTAACGGTGGTAACGGAATGGTTGCCTTTCGCCGGGAAAAGTTTGTGCCCAATGGTGGGCCAGCCGGTGGTGATGGTGGCCGTGGTGGAAATGTCGTTTTCGTGGTCGACGAAGGTTTACGGACACTGATGGATTTTCGCTATCAGCGTAAATTCAAGGCGAAGAGCGGTGGCAACGGGGCAATCAAATCGATGACCGGTCGGGGGGCAGAGGACACAATTATCAAGGTGCCCCAAGGAACCACGATTATGGATGCGGAAACTGACCAAGTCATTGGTGATTTGGTGGCCCCCGATGATTCCGTTATTGTGGCGCATGGTGGTCGTGGTGGACGGGGAAATATTCACTTTGCCTCGCCCAAGAATCCGGCACCTGAGATCGCAGAAAATGGCGAGCCAGGTGAGGAACGTGAGATTCGTTTGGAATTAAAAGTGCTCGCCGATGTCGGTTTGGTGGGTTTCCCATCCGTTGGGAAGTCAACCTTGCTATCTACAGTGACGAGTGCCAAGCCCAAGATTGCGGAATATCATTTTACAACCTTAGTACCGAACTTAGGTATGGTGCGGTTGCCAGATGGTCGTGATTTTGTGATGGCCGATTTACCTGGTTTAATTGAAGGAGCCGCTAATGGTGTAGGCTTGGGATTCCAATTTCTGCGCCACGTTGAACGTACCCGGGTCATTCTACATTTAATTGATATGAGTGGTCTCGAGGGACGGACACCTTATGATGACTTTGAAAAGATTAATCAAGAGTTGCAGACCTATGATCCTGACATTTTGAAGCGACCACAAATTGTGGTGGCCAATAAGATGGATATGCCGGATTCTGCCGAAAACTTGGCTCAATTTAAAGAAGATTTGAAGCAGGATACGCTATTAGCGCAAACGCCAGAAATCTTTGCGGTTTCTGCCTTAACTCACGACGGATTGACGCCGCTACTGCAACGTACGGCGGATATGTTGGCAGAAACGCCACAATTCCCAGTTAAGCAGCCAGAAGTGGCTACAACGGCGGAATATAACTTCCAGCCAGAAGCCGGATTCACCTTGAATCAGGATGCCGATGGTACATGGATCTTGGGTGGCGACAAGCTGGTTAAGTTATTTAAGATGACCGACGTTAACCATGAAGAAAGTCTCCTACGCTTTGCCCGCCAAATGCGGGGGATGGGTGTCGATGATAGCCTCCGTGAACATGGGGCTAAGAACGGCGATTTGGTTAAAATCGACGACTTTACCTTTGAATATATGGCCTAACAAAAAAGACGTGACCGTTGCGTACGGGACGTCTTTTTTGTTTGGGCTTAAACTGTTAGTGTTAACCAGTCAGTGGGACTAACCACTTGTTTTTGGTTAACGTAAGCGCCAGCAAAAGCCACTTTAATGGTTTTGAACGTTGGTTTCGTTTTTTCGCTGGCCAGGCCAGTCGCAAAGGTGGCTAGTTGGCCCTTACCAGCAATCGTTTTACCTGCGCTGGCATCACTTAATTGGTTAGTCGCATTTAGTTGCTGGTTAGCTGATAAGCGGATCGCTTTAATGCCATCGGTCGTGACGGCCTGCTTTCCGTGGTTGTAAATGGTAAACTTAAGTTGAATCGTATAGTAGGGACTCTTCAACGCGCTGAGGTTTAGGGCTTGAGCTGCCATTCGCTTGGCGGCGGCAGTCTCGGCTGTGTTTTTAATCAGGCGAACAGTCGTAATTTTATAAGTTAATTGGCCGCTCTTTAAGGTTGTCTGGGGATGCTTTACTTTGGTCAGTTGTAACCGTGTGCCGACCTTATCGTAAGTGAACTGTCCCGACTTCTTTAGGTTACCGGACTTTACGTAGCTGGCACGCTTCGTTTGAGAAGCTGCAGGTCGATAAGTTTGCGCTTCTGAGGAACTAGACGATGATGTGGCCGAGACAGCGGCGTCGGGATTGGCGGCGCTGTAATGGCGGCTGGACTGGCTACTGCTGTTTTTAAAGCTAGTGGTGCTCTTTTGTGCGGATGATTGGCAGCCAGCCAATCCGAGTACTAGAAGACTTAGACCGGCTAACACCAAGGTTTGATGTAATCTCATGAAAAAAACTCCTTTCAACCTAATAAAATAAGATGGGTAACTAAACGATAACCGTATAGTCGTTGTGCCGGGGTGCCGGCGATGAAGAGGGCGGCGTGCGGATCGACTTGCTGACAGCGCGCCCGAAACTGATCGAGTGTTAGGGGCCGGCCAGAACGCGTGATTAATAAAAGTTGATGCGGGCCTGTCTGTAAATCAGTAATGGCGAAACGCTGGTCGTGATGCTCCCAGTAAAGGGCCAGTCCGGGATGTAAATCAGCAGTGGAACGGTTAAAGTCAATGAGTTGCATACAACTTCCTCCCCCGAAGTCTGGTTTTTCTGCTTTAAGTATACCGAATTTTGGTGGGGAACCCTAGCAAAATTACTGATTTGGATAAACGGAGCGGGAAAAGTTGCGGTTTGGTCTAAAATCCCCTAAAATAGTGAACGGACTTTAAATATAGAATAGGAACGAAAAAAATATGGAAATTGAATTTTTAGGAACGGGCGCTGGTTCGCCAGGAAAGTTCCGTAATGTAACCAGTACGGCATTACGGCTGTTAGACGAGCGAAATTCCGTTTGGCTGTTTGATGTGGGGGAAGCCACTCAGCATCAAATTTTACGGACAACGCTCAAACCACGTAAAATTGATAAAATTTTTATCACCCATTTACATGGTGACCACATTTTTGGGTTACCAGGATTGCTAAGCAGTCGTTCCTTTCAGGGCGGCGATGCCCCGCTAACCATTTATGGACCCAAAGGAATTCGAAATTTTGTTGAGGTGAGTCTGCGTGTTTCGGAAACAAAGTTGTCGTACAAGATTCGGTATCAGGAATTAACGACTGATGGCTTAGTTTTTGAAGACGGTAAATTCCGCGTGTATGCGCAACACTTGGACCACCGGATTGAATGCTTTGGTTATCGTATTGAGGAGAAGGATCATCCGGGTGAACTGCAAGTTGAGCAACTTCAAGCGGCTAAAATTCCTTCTGGGCCGGTATATGGGCAATTAAAGGCCGGTAAGACGGTGACTTTACCAGATGGCCGCGTGATTAATGGCGCTGATTTCTTAGGGCCGGCACAACCAGGGCGAATTGTGGCCATTTTAGGGGACACGCGACAAACGCCCAATGCAGAAAAATTGGCGATCAATGCGGATGTTTTGGTCCATGAAAGTACGTTTGCCAAGGGTGAAAGTAAATTGGCCCGATCCTATTACCACTCAACGAATATTCAAGCGGCGGAGTTGGCAAAACGGATGCACGTTAAGCAACTGCTGTTGAACCATATTTCGGCTCGTTACACCGGAAAGATGGCGGCTGAGTTGCAGCATCAGGCGCGTGAAGTCTTTAAACAGACGCGGGTCGTCAAGGACTTTGATGAGATTGAGGTACCATTTGAGAAGCTAACGAAGGAGGGAACGCCGTCATGAAAAATCAGTGGCGAATCGTGATCACTATTTTATTGGTTATTGTGGTTGCCGTTTTTGCAATTCTTAACGTGGAGAGTGTCCCAGTTTCATTTGGATTCACAACGGTTCACTGGCCACTGATTCTCATTTTGTTGGTGTCCATTCTGATCGGTGCGGTGCTAATGATCTTGTTCTCCACGATTACGGTTTTCCAGCATAATCGCGCATATAAGGACTTAGAACAAGCCAGTCAGGAGCAGTTAGCTGCTTTACAAAAGGAAAATGATCAGTTGACCAAACGGCTGCAAAACTCTAAGAGTAAGCAGATAACGGGGCAACAAGAAAAGCAAGTGCAGGAACTTCAAGCACAGATTGCTGACTTGCAGAAACAATTAGCAATTAAATAGGTTTATTGAGAAGAGTGGTGCCATTGACACCGCTCTTTACCGTTTTAGAAAGGGTGGTTCGGACGTGATTGCTGCACACTATCATTGGAATATTAAACACGTTGACCGGCCGTCAGCTGAAGCTCAGGCCTTGGCAACTGCGGCGGACATTTCGCCTATCGTGGCCCAAATTTTGTGGAATCGGGGATACCAGACGGCACCAGCTGCACATGATTTTTTAAATCCGGGGCCGGAGCAATTGCATGATCCTTCCTTGTTGCATGATATGGATAAAGGCATTGAGCGGATTGAGACTGCAATTGATGAAGAACAACAGATTACAATTTATGGTGATTATGATGCGGATGGTGTTACCAGTACCGCGATTCTATATGAAACGCTCAATGAGATGGGGGCTAAGGTTAATTACTATATTCCTAATCGCTTCAGTGACGGTTATGGACCGAACGTCGCGGCATTTGAAAAACTAATTGCGGCCGGCACACAGTTATTTGTGACGGTGGACAATGGGGTCGCCGGTAATGAGGCCATTGCAGCGGCCAAAAAAGCTGGGGTTGACGTGGTGGTTACCGATCACCATGAGCTGCCAGAAGAATTACCGGATGCTTACGCGATTATTCACCCCCGGTATCCCGGAGCTGAATATCCATTTGGTGGCTTGTCCGGAGCCGGGGTCGCCTTTAAGGTGGCACAGGCGTTACGAGAAGAAATTCCCCAAGACCTATTGGATTTGGCGGCAATCGGAACGGTGGCGGACTTAGTGCCATTGGTGGACGAGAATCGCGTGCTGGTTTATTTTGGCTTACAACTACTTAAACAAGATGAGCGGCCGGGCTTACTGGCCTTAATGCAAACAGCTGGAATTAAATCCGATGACTTGACGGAACAGTCTATCGGATTTGGGATCGCACCACGGCTGAATGCACTTGGACGGTTAGATGATGCCAGCCCGGCGGTAGAGTTATTGACAACCGTCGATGAAGCTAAGGCAGAAGAATTGGCCAAGATGACGGAGCAGAAGAATCGTCAACGCCAAGAGCTCGTCCAGTCGATTAGCACCGCGGCTTTACAACAAGCAGTGGATGCAGATCACCAAGACCGGGCCACGCTTGTCATTAGTGGTCATGATTGGCATGAGGGCGTATTGGGAATTGTAGCCAGCAAAGTGGTTGAGGCAACGGGAAAACCGACCTTGGTTCTGAACATTCAAGCAGGTCGTGCCAAAGGGTCTGGTCGAAGTGTGGAAGCCTTTAACTTATTTGCGGCCTTAGATGGTCATAGAGACCTGATGACGGCCTTTGGTGGTCATCACATGGCCGTTGGCTTAACGGTCCCTGAAGACCAATTGACAGCCTTAGCCGATGCGTTAGATGATGAGGCTCAAACGCAAGCGCTCGCTCAAAGTGGTCCTAGCGAACTGCCGGTAGCCGCGACGTTACCGGTTGCGGCCGTTACGCCATCCTTATATCAGGAGTTGGCGCAGCTGGCACCGTTTGGGACGGATAATCTACAGCCGCTATTTGCTTTTGAATCGGCGACGGTTACTCAAGTTAAGGTGATTGGTAAAGACCATAGTCATTTGAAATTTCAGTTACAAGAAGGACAACACCAATTGAATGCCATTCAATTTGGCGCGGCAAAGTACGTTGATGATCTTACCGCAGCACCAGATGATGCGGCTGTTTTGGGGACGATTGAGGATAATGTTTGGCAGGGTCGCCATTCATTGCAGGTAATGGTCAAAGACCTCAAAACGAGTGTAACGCCCGTTCAAGATCAACGAACAACGACGTTGCATGCCCAAATGTTTACGACAGTGGGTGTCTACGTTTTCTTTCACCGCAATATCTATCAACAATTGCGGTCACAACTGCCGGAGCAGGCCACGGCAATCCTAGTTGATGGGACGACGCAGGCACCAGTAACGGCTGAACAGCGGGTATTTATCGTTGATTGCCCGGATATGACAGTCGACTTAACGAACGTGCTACAGCAATTACGACCAACTCAGCTGACGGTTTATCTCTATAAGAAAGAAAGTCTTTCGCAATTAGGGATGCCAACTCGCGCCCAGTATGCTAAACTATTTAAGTTCGTTGCAACCCATCAACAAGTTGATGTGGGGCATCAACTGGCCCAATTGGCGACCTTTTTACAAATACCGAAAACCCAGTTGGTATTCATGATTCAAGTGTTCTTCGAGTGTGGCTTTATCACAATCGCACATGGAATGATGAACGGTGTGGCAAACCCGGCGCATAAAGAGTTAACGACGGCACCGAGTTACCAATTACGACAACAACAAATGCAAACGGAAGCAGAACTCTTGCAGTGTCCAACCGCGGCTTTGTTGCAACGTCTACATGCCCCATTTGAACAAAAATAAAGGAGCTACTCAATCTTATGGCAACTGATTTTACGAAATACATTGCAAGTGTTCCAGACTATCCTGAAAAGGGGATTATGTTCCGTGACATTTCACCACTGATGGCAGATGGTCAAGCCTTCCATGCGGCAACTGATGAGATTGTCGCTTACGCCAAGGATAAGGGCGTTGAAATGGTGGTTGGTCCGGAAGCCCGCGGTTTTATTGTGGGCTGTCCAGTGGCTTATGAAATGGGAATTGGTTTTGCACCAGCTCGTAAGGAAGGTAAACTTCCACGGGAGACGGTGAAAGCCAGCTACGATCTAGAATACGGGCAATCAGCCCTATATTTGCACAAGGATGCGATTAAGCCAGGACAAAAAGTCTTGGTCACAGATGACCTGTTGGCCACTGGTGGGACAATTGGCGCAACTATTCAACTAGTTGAAGACCTCGGTGGTATCGTGGTTGGAACGGCCTTTTTGATTGAATTACAAGATCTTCATGGTCGTGACAAGTTAAAGGGTTATGACATTTTTAGTTTAATGCAGTACTAAGTAGAAAAGCGCCAATCAACTTCCGATTAGGAAAGCTGATTGGCGCTTTTGATTAACTTGAAATTATTGGTCGTCTTCTTCGGGAACGTCATTGACGACAAAGACATTCGGCTCGGCGTGCTGAACAATATAGTTAGTGGTTGAACCAATCACTAACCGGGAGAAGGCGTTAGTCCCGGACTTACCAACAACGATTAAATCAATACCTAAATCAGCATCGTTGGCAATCTCCGTAATAATTTGTTTAGGAGCACCTTCCTTGAGGATCATGTCAGCATGAACCCCAGCGTTGTCAGCGACCTGTTTTGCCTTTTCCATCAATTCACGACCGTTTTGCCGCATTGAGGTAACCACTTCGGGATAACCCGCGCCTAATCCGCGGGAGGTAAACTGCGCAATATCAATGACGTGTAAGATCGTAATAGTTGCGTGCCAGTCCTTGGCAAGTGAAACGGCTGTGTTTAAGGCTTCAGCAGCATTGCTGGAACCATCTAACGGAACGAGTAGTCGATTATACATGGTCAAGACCTCCTTGTGGAATTCGGTGGGGGATGAGCTATTTTTTGGCGTTATCTAAATGTTCTTTGGCACTATCGGCAGCACCCTTTAAAGACTCTTTAGCTTGGGCAAATTTGTCTTTGGCCTTACCGGCTAATTGGTCGGCTTTGCCTTCGGTTTCCTTTTGCTTATCACCTGTGACTTTACCTGTGACCTCTTTAGCTTTACCTTGTAATTTATCCTTTGCTGCGTCGCCTTTAGTTGAACTCATAGATATGACCTCCTCTTAATTTACTAATCGTTTGGATTAGCTTATGAGTGTATTATGACAAAATTAATTCGATGTTTCAAGAAATATGCATGGCGAATAATTAACGGTAAGCAGAATAGCAAAAAACCGAGTGGATAGGGCCACTCGGTTTCAAAGGAGACAGTCCGTTGAGGAGGACGGAACTGAAAAATGGTTACGTTCATCAACGACTAGCAAGTACTTTACAAAGGGGATAATACTGGCAAACTAATTCTAATAATTAGTTTGTAGTTATATTATGCGACAAGTAGTTTTGCGGCGCAATTAATATGCTCAGTGTTAGAATTAAAAAAGGAGAGGGATGATAATCGTGGACTTTATTGATTTAACGCCGATACAACTACGGCATACCCCATTAGGGACGCGTGGACAGCTACCGATATTGCATAATTGGCAGTTGGATTGGCACAAATTGGCGGCTTTGATTCAGGATAATCAGTCGGTGATGGCAGTCGTACAGGCGGGATTAGCTGAAGATTGGTTGAATACGCAAGGGACAATCTGGGATGAACAGATTGGTTATTACCGTTACCCCAATGATAACCGTGAACCGGATGATACGGTCTTTTGGGCGGCTTCTACTTGGGCTACCCCGGCCATATTGGTCACCTTTCACAATGAGCTAACGCAGGCCTTTGCGTGTTATTGTCAGGGGCGAGACCCTGACTTTCATTATCTTGGAAGTCGGGGAATAGATTAGTTCGGGGTCATGACTTGAATGAAATCGGAGCGGATGGCGACTTTGATTGGCAACTTAACACTAGGGTCGCCATCAATACGCGTGTGAAGTGGACGATGAGATAAGTTTTCAATGGTAAGTGATGTACTTTTGAAATAACTAACACCGCGAGCATTCTTGAATTTTCCGGCAATGAATAATCGGCCGTAGTTCATGAGCTTACGGGGGGTAAAGCGGCGAAGGACGAAGGTGTGCAGTAAATCATCGTCAAAGCTGGCTTCTTGGTTAAAGGTAATAAAACCACCAACGGAATTAGTCGTGGTTATCAGGATAACCTGTGCCCGTTGGACGTGGGTCTGATCGTTAACAGTTAGCCGAAATTTGTAAGAGCGATTAGTAACTAATTGTTTAAATCCCTTAAATAGATAGATCATGGGTCCCCAACACTTTTTCTCAGATTGCTTGACGTTTTGAGCGGTTTCGGCTAATTTACCGATGGTGAGACTGCTAACAATTGCTTGACCAGTATCGGGGAGATAACCTAGGTCAACTGGTCGAGCGGTCCCTGTTAGGATGGTATCAATTGCGGCATCGGCTTCTAGCGGAAGACCCAAGGCTTTAGCAAAGTTATTGACGGTGCCACCGGGGATGATGCCTAAGGTAGTCCCGACGTTGGCTTTTAAAAGGGCCGTACAGGTGGTGTTTAGGGTGCCATCACCACCAATGGTGACGAGACAATCATAGTCTTTGGCGCGTTTTTGAATAGCCTGGAGGGCTTCTTGACGTGATTGTGTGGCTAATAGATCGGCATCCCCATGGGCGGTAGCCTGGCGTTGAAAATGATGGGCAATTTTTTCGTTATCATTGCTACCCGCACTGCCATTGTAAATGACAAGATATTTGGACATGAGGTTCACTCCTTCCTTTTAATTGTGCTGGATAGATGAGTTAATTGTAGGGATTTTTGTGATAGTGGTCAATGAATATACATAATAGGTGAGCGAATGTATCGCTTTTAAGTAAGGCTTGTTATATGGTTTTTATAAGAAATACATATGCTTGTTATGGTTTTGACTTTTGATACCGCTACACTTGTATCAAGTTAATTAAGAAGGGAGTTTGGATAATGAGCGATTTGTTTATTAGCTACCAGTCGGCAGACCCGTTAGCCCAATCATTCCAGGTCCAACTCCATGAATGGGCTGCGCAAAATTGGGCGTTTCCAACAGTGAGCTTTCATGAACAGGTGCCACCAGTCAAGTTTCAGGGACGAGGGGCAGCAGCAATTCGGCGGCAGCTACGACGTGAGATTCGACAGACCCATCAGTTACTAGTTGTGGTTAGTCGTGAAACTTGGCAATCGGAATGGACGGACTGGGAGATTGCGACGGCTCGTCAGGAAGATAAGCGCTTATTAGCGGCAAGGATGGATAGTACCAACATTTCTCCGCTGGGGTTAGTGGATGCCCAAGCGGTGTGGATTGATCCGTTTGATCCGGCCGTCTTGATTCAGGGAGGAATTTAAAATCTAGGCTTGCATTTATGGTCATTATTGGTAAAATATACTAGTAGTGACTTGGAGAGTTGGCAGAGTGGTAATGCACCGGACTCGAAATCCGGCGAACCGGCTAATACCGGCGCGCAGGTTCAAATCCTGTACTCTCCTTTTTAAACCGCGTAAGAAGTATAATAAAAATGGCTCTTTGTCAACGGGTGTTGATGGAGGGTTTATGTGGAACTTCGTTCACTTGCGAACGGGGTTCCTTTTCTTTAATCTGATTTTAAATTCAATTTGAATACGAAAAACAAAGTTTTTCCAATTCCGGTATCCGTATGCTGTCCGCTTAATCTGTTTAATCTTTCGATTGACGCCTTCAATGGGACCGTTGGAAAGTGT
>NZ_JBNIIX010000039.1:0-3009 GCF_050106635.1 Levilactobacillus sp. LN180102 | reverse complement strand
TCGGAATAGGTTATACTAGACAAAAGATCAGCTCCTAAAAGATGGGTTTGTGGTAAACACCATTTTAAAGGAAGCTGATCTTTTTTGTCCGAACAGCGTTCGGATTAATTTTACAATCTACCTATTCTTAAATTCGTTTGCCGGATTATCTTGTTCTTTAAGGAAATGTGAAACCAATTTATGATGGAAATAATGATGAATCCAATAACAGAGAGATACGCTACTCTAAAAAAGAGAGTCATATTCTTATCAGTTGCTGACTTAATGAACGAACTAGTGACAAAGGCTAAAAAGACATTCTGGATAGAAACTAATAAATCTAGACTTACTAGAAGCATAAAGGCTGCTTTATTGCCGTATCTCCATGTAATCATTTTAATTTCTCCTTCCGGCTGGAAATCGACATATTTTCAAATAACTGAAGCACGCACAATATGCCAATATTTCCCTCTAGAAAAAATTCTTAGTGAGCGTAAACTTGCCTGGTAACGACCAATACCTTTTCCCTGTACTTGTTAGATTGGATTCTGACAGTAACAAGGCTACAAGCCTTTTCTGTTCAATTACTGAATCCTTTTTTGCAATCATTAAAGAAATCAGTACCCCAGCATCGCCATTTAAAAGAAAGGGCGAATTATGGTAGGTGTTTTTAATAACGGACTGAAATACTCGTTCTCTAAAGCTTTCATCAACTTCTACACCACACCCATGACTTCTAACAAGTTCCAAAAATATAAGAATGCCACTGATTCCGGAAAACAGAAAGGGATAGTACTTCAACGAACCTGTTGTCTGAGCAACTTTAATGCCACTAGATCCCTCAACAATTCGATTCTCATAAAGATTCTCAAGACTACTCTTAATTGCTTTTGTTCGTAACTCTTGATTGTGCGAAGAGTTTATCAAGGCTAAAAAACTTGCAACTCCTATTTCTCCAAATCCAAAGTCACTTACAACCTTCGAATCTTCACGTGTCACTCCTTTAATTCCAATATGCATTCTTTTATCGCGTGTAATCATCCTTCTCAGTAATAGATCGGAGATTAACTCATTTATTTCTTTTATCTGTTCCTTAATGAAGAGATCACAATCTTTATCCCAAGCAAGAAATAATGATAGCCCAATACCTGCTAGTCCGTACAAAACCCCGTTATAGACTACATGACTTACTTTTCTCCTAATTATATTTAAGATCTTTATCTGCAGGTTAAAGTACATATGACACTGAGCCTTGTCAAATTCTTTTGAAATAGACAAAATGTATACTAGAGAACTTATACCATTGACAAGATTGATCGAATTACTGTCGTCAATATTTCGATTAATGAATGCTATATCCCTTCTAAAATCACTTAGAATGTTTGTATTATCATTTTTATCTAAATAAAGTGCCTTTAGTAAAAGTGTTCCCAGCATCCCCTTATCTAAGGATAACAGTAGTAATTCTTCTTTAGGCCCCCTTCGAATATCTTCAGAAGAAAAAGTATTTTTCTTCGATAAGGTTCTAGAAACAATTTCTGATATTTTGAAAATAGCTGGGGAAATTTTCGTGCTTCTTTCCTCGTTTGAAGATTGAAGGGCCTCTCTAAAAAATGTTGTGATCGTATTATCATTAACCTCATAGAAATTTTCCATTATACTTATTCCTAAGCAAGCTATAGAGTAACAATTATGACCATTCAGAGTAAGCTCATTAATACTATACAGCTTATCAAAGAAGGCTTTTTTTGTAAGTTTGGATCGGGATTCGGGAAAGATAGGTTTGATACTTGTGCCTAGGTAAAATAAAATTGCGCCAAAAGAATACCAATCAAAGCAAAAGGAATTTCTTGAGGTCGTTAATGGAAGAAATGATGGGAAAAAACCTGGGGTAGATCCCATAAAAGATATAGGACTTGTGATAAAAGATCCTATTTCAAAATCAACTAAGAAAACTTGGCCATATTCATTTACTAAGACGTTACTAGGCGACAAATCTCTGATAACAACGCCGGCGCGATGAACCTCCAATATTTGATTCATCAAGTTTTTGGCAATCTTTATAATCATAGTATCCAACATTGTTTTAATTAATACTGAACTAGTAAATATATTCTCCAATGATACTCCTGGCATAAAGCTTTCTAACATAAATACAGAGTCACTGGTTGTGGAGATTCCCAGTACTCTGGGCTTATGAACATAATCAGGAATGTTATGAAGAATATTTGTCTCATTTAAAACTCGATTGGCAGCTGTATCATTCCCACGTACAGCCAAGCTACCATTGTATCCTTGTTTCAATAGTGCAGGACCTTTTGGAGTTAGAACTTTATATATGTTTCCCTTCGCTGATCTTTGTAACAAACGTGGTTGCGTTAACGGAAACTGCATTGTAGTCCTTTTTGGAAAGTAATTCGTATCATGTATTATGAAACGTGGAACCTTTACAAAACTCGGTGTATGAGCACCAAAGACACGCTTGTCTGGAATTAAAACATTTGATTCATCAAACAATGCTAAAAGTGGTTCCTGTTTATCATCTAGCACATACTGTTCGATAAATGATCCATATCGCAGAAAAATATTGCTATCTTTGTACTGATAGTCTGTAAATATTGGCGGAAATAATTTATTATTCTGTGTTCTATACAGTTCGTTTACAATTGTCTCCAATTCTATGTCCGATTTTTGCTTAGGATAAATAGTAATCATTTTTCCAGTAGTTACTAGGGGAACTGCTCCAGTTGTCAAAGAAAGCATAGCATGCCATGTACGAGGGATTTTAAACGAAGCGTCGTATTTTCGGACAACAGATGTAACGGCATCTAAAGATTCCAAAAATTCAGTTGCCGTCGAAGAAACGTGAATTTTCCATCCCTGGTTGCTCAAATTAAAAGTAGATTCTTGGTAGATTGTAAAATTAATCCGAACGCTGTTCGGACAAAAAAGATCAGCTTCCTTTAAAATGGTGTTTACCACAAACCCATCTTTTAGGAGCTGATCTTTTGTCTAGTATAACCTATTCCG
>NZ_JBNIIX010000038.1:0-3418 GCF_050106635.1 Levilactobacillus sp. LN180102 | reverse complement strand
CCAGCTACAGATGATCTGGTGGGCTCCATTCGAGAGAAGAAGGCTTAGTATCTGGATGAGATATCGGTGAATCATTGCGTCATCACGAATGTACTTTAGAACAAAATGGCCATCATTAACGATGGCTCAGTAGCAAATAAAAACTAGCCTTGAGTCATTTTAAAGTGCATGAAGTGCAACACAAAAGTTAGACAAAAGTAAATATTATTATGCCGCTAAGGTATGTTCTCGATACTCACACGGGGACATACCCTTTATTTTTGATGAGATTCGTCGGTAATTGAACCAATTAACATATTCTAAAGAAACTGCTTTTAATTCGGCTAAGCCTTTACACGGTGAGAATCCAGCCAAACATTCGGTCTTATAAAGGTGAAAAAAGCTTTCAATCGGGGCATTATCATGACAATTTCCCTTGCGGGACATACTTTGGATAAATTCATGTTCAGATAATTTTTTTGTATAGGAATCTAGTTGGTAATGCCATCCTTGATCGGAATGAGTGATGGGTTGAACATTACTTGGTAACTTATTGATTAATTCATCAACGGTCTTGGTTATTAGAATGCAATTGGGACTATTACTGATTTGAAATGCTAAAATTTCCTTGCTGGCCTCGTCGGTAATAGCTGAGATATAAGCTCATCGTGGTTCGCTAAGCGAATTTGCGTAATATCTGTATGGAGTACTATATAAGGCTTAGCCTGTTTAAAGTCTTGTTCCAAGAGATTTTCGGCGATCTTACCGACGGTACCCTTATAAGAGGAATATTTACTACTGTTCTTGTTCCGGTTATAAAGACTCACTTGTACGCCCAATTCATCCATTAGTCGACAACCGCATCTGCGATATGAACATCAAGCTTAATTAGTTCATCTTGAACCCACCGGTAACCGTAGGTTAACCGACCACGATACTTACCATTTTCAGCATATTTATCATTATGATTTTTGATCCCTTTACGTTCATCATTATGCGTGGCCTTCTTAAGCCCAATGGCACTAAGTATATCGCCAATTCTATAACGTTGTTTCTTGGGTAACTTGACTTGATCCGCCCTGATCTGATCAACTATTTCTTTTTTTTGATGCCCTTTGAAGGTCCGAACAGGGTCATTGATTTTTTAGGATGTCATTCTCCAACTTTGTGTCATAGAATTCCTGATTCTTTTGAGCGATCTCGCTTCGTAAACGCTCGATTTCACTCTGTTTTTCTAATTGACGAATCTGTTTTTTAGAACGTTTCGTTTTGGTTGACCTACCTTTGGGATGAGGCTCTAAGCTAGAATAGCCGTCTCGAATAAGCGTTTTTCGCCAAACACTAATCTGACAGGCTAAAACGTTGTATTTTCCGGCAACCTCGGCTAAAGACTCATCATGAGTTTGGTAGTAGTTTATCACATACCATTTAAATTCTGCCGAGAACTTACGCCGAGTTTTGTACCGCTTAAGTGTTTCAATGCCGTTCAGATGATATTGTTGAAGCCATCGATTAACTTGTCGCTTGGGTAATTGATGATTTCTTGCTAGTTCCGCTCCGGAAGTACCGTCGCTGAGATGTTCATTTATAATTTGAGCTTTTAAAACAGAACTATTATTTAACCATGAAAAAAGTACCTCACAATCGTTAGACTTCTTTGTCTAACAATTATGAAGCACTTCACTAAAGGGCATTTTTAACTCTGCACAAATTGATGAAGGTAGTATCTGAGGTGATTGGTACAAGCAATATAATAACACGGATTAAGGCATAAGAAAAGCCCCTACAAGACCAAGAGTAAGGGCCAACTAATCATACATGAAAGGGCATTTTCATGCACTTAAATATTAACACTTTTTTACGTAATAAAAAAGCACTCTAGAAAGGAACTAGCGAGCTTTTTTAAGGCAAAGATTTTCTGGAATAAAATCTAAGCAAGAGGTAGATTAACTCTGGGACACTCAGAGTATAACACTTCTTCAGAACAAGAAAAGCCCCCTACCAGACTGATAGCAAGTACTCACAAAACGTAAATGAAAGAGCATCCTCATGCAAACAATATGATATCACAGATGAAAGTAATAAAAAAGCCCTTACCCATGGGGGATAGGGACTCCTTCAATCAATCAACACACATGCACGTACACAGAGATACCTCTCCATGCACTTATATACTACCACCAACTAGTACAGGGTTGCAACAATCCATAACCCAATCCAGTCAATGGCACATACAGCACCAATGAATCCCCAGTTGAGAAAAGTGGATACCAGAAATATCCAAAAGCAGGATTTCCGTAGCGTTTTCAAGTCGGCATAACTAAGTTGTGACTTACATTCCTCTTTTCTACGTTTGGATCTCTGTACCCGATTTTCATGATGATACCATCTGGACATTGACGCAATCTTAAAAATATCTCGAAATATTTCTATTACTTTCTTCTTATGGTTCTGGTGCAAAATTATAAATGGGCTCACATGAATTGATCGTTCTGGGCTATAGGCAGTTTACGCTGCCAGCATTTGTTTTAATTCATTGATCACTGAAAAACCAAGGAGACTTCCGTTTCTTCGGTTTTCTTTCCTCATTGCGTGAATAACTTCAACTCCAGCCAGGGTACTTGCTGCCGTGCGTATGTTTTGAAATCCTGCTGACTGACGATGTCTTTTGATAAATCGATGATCTTGTTCAATTAAATTGTTGCGCTATTTGGAACATTGATGGGCCTTTAGGTCCATCAAACCGTCTTTAGCCACAGGTTTAATTGCTCTGAGCGTTGCGCCATAGTGGTGAACTAAGCGCATGATCGTTGTATGGTTTACCGAAACACCCCGATCAGCCATAATTTCAACGATATCACGATAGCTTAAATTAAATCTAAAATAATAGCCAACGGCTAATGTGATGATATCTCGATTAAAATGACGACCTTTAAACCCAATTCATGTCATCAACTCTCAAGAAATTTCTTTCATTCTACCAAATTATGGGTGCTACTAAAGCTTTGCACCAGAACCGTTTCTTGTTGGTGGACGATCTAGATTGTTAAAATAGTAAATTTATTTCTCAACAAATTTCATTAGTTCCTAAAAGGAGTATTTTTAGTTGAATTTGATTGACTTATTTTTAGAATGATTCTAAACTATATTTGGACCTTTTTTGTAAGTAGATTCATCTTATTATTTGTCACCCATCTATTAGGAGGCTATATTTTTTATGTCGAAGACAAAAGTTATTGTTGTTGGTGCCTCGCACGGCGGCCATCAGTCGGTTTTGGAACTTACTCACAAATACTCAAACCTAGATATTAAACTCTTCGAAGCGGGAGATTTTATTTCTTTTATGTCCTGTGGTATGGAATTATATTTAGAAAACAGTGTAACGAGTATTAATGATGTCCGTAATTTTAAACCTGCAGATCTCGAAAAATTTGGGACA
>NZ_JBNIIX010000037.1:0-3462 GCF_050106635.1 Levilactobacillus sp. LN180102 | reverse complement strand
TTGGAACTCACGCGCGCATAACCGATTTTAGCCATTTTCAGTTCTCCTTTTGGACAGTTCTAATGAACATTCGTAACTCCTAGTATAGCACAGAAGCAAAAAAGGCCAATAGGGTATACCCTATTGGTCGCTTTTGATCCATTATCAATGGCTTTTTAAATTAGGGCCTAGTACTTTTGGAATGGAAATACTTTCCAACACCAAAAATTCTAGACCCAAATAATTTTACAATCTACCATGGCTAAACTTGCCGAGCTCCCACGAACAACCCAGCGGCTCGTCAACCCAGATCTTTACCCGGTCTACATGACGACCACACTCAGCCAGTTACAAACTAGTTTGTTGAATAAAATGACGATACTAGCAGATTAACAAACGAACACGCGTAGCAACGACCAAAGCCACTTCTGTACTTAGCGTTCAAATGACCGCTAAGTACAGAAGTGGCTTTAGTTTATATCAAGTAACAGTTAGCTCACTGACCAGTAATTTGATCATGTTCACCCGGGGTCAATATTTTGGTCATCACCGTAATCAAATACGCTTGTTCGCGCTCAATTTCAGTTCCCGGCAATTCCAGCATTAACTGCGCTAGGTAACCGAATAGCTGCGATAACAAACTTTGCAGTATCAAATCATTCGGCCAATCCACAATCAAATGATCTGCTTTTAGTTGATTTATGACACTTCCCATCTGCTTGACCATCTTAGGCGCAATCTGGCTAAGAATCTGTTCGCGTCGTTCGGTGTCAAAAGCTACCATTTCAAAAATGACCTTTAACTCTTTCACGTTAGCTTTAGCAAATGCAACTCGGTCCGTAAAAATTGCTGTGACGAATGCCTGTAGACTGGGATAACGCTGCCGTAATTTATCCTCTGAAAAATCACTCGCTAAGATTGGCACAATGTGCGCGGTAATTGGTGCTAAGATGGCATCCCGTAAGGCAGCCTTAGTCTTATACCGCCGATAGACCGTCCCCTCCGCAACGCCGGCCCGTTGTGCAATATCACTAGTACTGGTCTGGTCAAAACCCTTTTCAGCAAACAAATCGAGACTTGCCTGGAGGATGGCCCGTTGCTTAGGTGTAATCGTTTCATTCTGACTTAGATCCTGTTGAAAATAATCCCGTATCCGTGGTCGTTCCACATCCTCACACCTTCCGATAACGTTTCATTCCAACAATATTCAACATTGTTAGTACGGCCATAAACCCTACTAATATTAACAAATTGACACCAATATCGCCAAGCCCAGCACCCTTTGTCACAACAGCCGTCAACGCATTAGCACCATAGTATAACGGCATGATGTGGGCAATTGCTTGCAACCAACTGGCCATGCCATCGACTGGAACCAACCCAGCAAAAAAGATTTGTGGTACAACAATCAGTGGAATAAACTGAATCATTTGAAATTCTGAGTTAGCAAAGGTGGAAATAAAGATACCCAAGGTCAAAGCCACTAACGCTAATAATAAGTTAGTCAGAAAGACCAGCCAAATACTACCAACTAAGTGAATCTTGAAGACCGTAATTGTAAAAACAACGGTCAGGACAGTCTGAATGATGGCAAAGCCCCCATAACCAATTAGATAGCCCATAATAATTTCACTCCGTCGAATTGGGGTTGCAAGTAGCCGGCTTAGGGTTCCAGTAGTGCGTTCATTCAAAAGTGAAACGCCAGAAATCAAGAACACAAAGAAGAAGACAAAGAAACCGAGAAAGGCTGGCAAAAAGCTTTCAAAGAACGTTGAATCACTACTACCATAAATATAATGAGACTTAGTCGTATAACTGGTTGCTTTAGCTGACTGAGTCGAACTAGACGTCGTGGCTGTGGCTTGCTTGAGTTGCTTTTGTAATTTCTCAGCAGTTGCCTGGTCACCGCGGGCCTGGGCTTGTGCAATGGCAGTCTTCAGCTTGGTCACCGTTGCTTGTGTCTGGGCTGCTGTCAGCTTCTTCAAAGCGGCTTGTTGCGATTCAAGGGCCGCGCGCTGTTTCTTAGTAACGGTCACCAGCGTCTTCATTTTCAACTTGACTAATCCTGATTGTAAACTCGCCTTAATTAAAGACGTGTTGGTTGGATTGCTATTTGAATAAGTAATCGTCAATTGACCATTTTTCTGAGTCAAATAGCCATCTAGATCATGCTGCTTAATCATTTTCCGTGCCTGTGAACTATCATAATGATGAATCGTCACGTTTTTGGTATCGATCACGTTAACCACGGATTGGTCTACATGATGAACACCCAAGCTTGCTAATTGCGTCGTGTTGTTTTGAAATAAGAAATACATCAGCGTCATAATCAGCAATGGTGCCAAAAACATCAGCGCCAAGGTACGCTTATCACGTAACATTTGCTTAAAAACTCGTCTAACGATTGCCATCGTTCGCATCTTGCATCCGCCCCGCTTTCAAAAAGACCTGTTCGATCGTATCTACTGCATACTGTTGTTTCAGTGCCGCGGGTGTCCCCTCAGCAAGCGCAATCCCGTGCCGAATCAACATGAGATAATCACACCGTTCTGCTTCGTCCATGACATGCGTTGTCACGAGCATCGACTTACCGGTATCCTTGAGCTTATTTAGTTCGGTCCAAATTTGTTGCCGTAATTCTGGATCAATCCCAACGGTCGGTTCATCTAAAATCAATAATTGGGGATCCTGAATCAGGGCAATTGCCAACGACAAGCGCCGTTTCATCCCACCCGAATAGCCACTGACCCGCTTGTCTAATTGGGACGTTAAATCAACTAATCCGGCTGCATAATCAATCATTTGTGCTAACTTTATTTTTGGAACGCTCATCAATTGCCCAAACAAGGTCAGGTTTTCACGGGCCGTTAGTGTCTCATACAAAGCGTCACTTTGGGCCATATACCCTACTTGTGCCATTACCGCCCTATTGGGCATCACCGTATCCATGACTTTAACAGTGCCACTATCCACAGCTTCCATCCCTAAAATACTCTTGATCAAGGTGGTCTTCCCAGCTCCTGATGGCCCAATCAAGCCATAAATCATTCCAGCCGGCAGTGTCAAATCAATCTGATTGAGCACTTGCTGATGACCAAAGTGCTTGCTGACCTGCTTGGCGATGACATAATCCGTTGCCATTTTAATAACCCTCTTTCTCAAAACGAGTGTATACTCACTCACTTAATGGCCTTAGTATAATCAGTACATCTCGGTTTGTCAACATTAAAATGAGTTATCACTCACTTATTTTGTTTCCGGCCTATTTGTCACCGCATTGCAAACAAAAATGCGCCACCCCGTTGTTGGGATGTCGCATTTCAATTAAATAGCAGCACTGATATAAGCGTTAGCAATGTTTAAGCCTACCGATTTTTTAATATTATTTTATTCATCAATTTCCGGCGCCGACCCAAGCTCTGCCTGAATCATCCAGATTTTCTTCTCAATTGCGGTTTTGAGACCAATGAAAATATCTTGGGT
>NZ_JBNIIX010000036.1:0-3955 GCF_050106635.1 Levilactobacillus sp. LN180102 | reverse complement strand
CCTTGGTTTTTAAGTAATATATTTACTTTAGTGTTCATCAAATCTTTTTCTGTTAAATTAAATGTTTCTGCTGTTTTTTTTTGAGGTAGTAGCTAGTGTTTCCAAATACATAATAAATATAAACTCTATTGCTACTAAGATACTTAAGGCTTTAATTATTAATTCCATAAATTTTCTCCAATCTTTTTACATAGTATTATTAAACAAGGTTAATATTTTGTCTGTCAACGGTAAATCGACGTAGGACGTCTTATAGACCGTTTACGGGCTATTAGACGTCCTAGGAGGCTTTAAGGAGTTGACTGACTCTACTCAACCAAAAAGCCTTATGCCCTAGGAAACAAGCCATTGTTTCCTCGAGCCTAGCGGCGGCAAGCGTTGCGCTCCAGCTGGCTCAGCTGGTCGGTGTGGCTGAAAGCCACGGTTTTAAAAAAGGCAGTTCAGCGGTTTTTGCTGATCTGTCTTTTTGGGGTTTGAAAGTGGCGTTTTTTGTCACTTTCTTCTTATCTTGATACTAGTAGCATCAACTCGTTTTTAGTATGTTTGCTCCTATCCCTTGCTATTATAGGGTTTTGGTGTATTATTGAGGTATAAATTCTAATAAAATAAAGCAAATAAAAAACCCACGTGCAAATTCCTAGTTTGGTCGCTCGGAACACGTGAGTTGATTATCTTTTGTGTTTACAGTCATATTCTAGGGGGAAAACCCTATGATGTCAAGGCTTCAGGCTTACATAATACGATAATCAGCTCCTTCACGTGGATAGAACGGGAAGGAGTTTTATTTATGGCTAAAGTATTCAAAGATGTGACCGCAAATGGCAAGGAGCGTCCTTGGCGAGAACGCAAAATTGAAAATGTGCGCTATGCTGAATATTTGTCGATTTTAGAGTTTAAACGAGCCCATGATATTAAAAACTGTGGGGAAACTTTACGTTTTCGGAAAATTGGTAACCATTTGAAGCTTTATCAAACTTGGTTTTGTCACAAACGGTTATGTCCGTTGTGCAATTGGAGAAAGAGCATGAAAAATTCGAGCCAATTAAAACAAATTATTGCAGAGGCAGTTGCGAGAGAGCCTAAAGGACGGTTTTTGTTTTTAACTTTGACCGTTAAGAATGCTTATTCAGCAGAGGAGTTAAAAGCCTCGTTGAGAGCTTTGACTAAGGCTTTTGGTAAGTTATCGCGTTATAAAAAGGTATCAAAGAATTTACTAGGTTACTTACGCTCAACGGAAATTACCGTTAATGAACAAGGTGGGTCGTATAATCAGCATTTACATGTTTTATTGTTTGTAAAATCTAGTTATTTTACCGGGGATAGCGTGAATTATATTAAGCAAGAAGAATGGACTAAATTGTGGCAAAGAGCTTTAAAGTCTGATTATGAGCCTGTGGTGCATGTTCAGGCGGTCAAGGCGAACAAACGTAAAGGGACGGACTCTTTGCAAGCTAGTGCGGAAGAAACGGCCAAATACGAAGTGAAGTCAGCTGATTACATGACGGCTGATGATGAGCGTAATTTGGCGGTGATTAAAAATTTGGAGTATGCCTTAGCTGGAACACGACAAATCAGCTATGGTGGTCTGTTTAAGCAAATCAAGCAAGATTTGAAACTTGAAGATGTTGAAAATGGTGATTTGGTTCATGTGGGTGATGAAGATTACACCAAAGAGCAAATGGAAGCTGCGGAAGAAGTCGTTGCAAAGTGGGACTTTAAAAAGCAAAATTATTTTATGTGGTAGGGGGGTGTTTTTTATGATGATGAGATTGGATAAATTTTTTGTTGAAGAAATGCAAAAAAATGGTTTTGATGTTGATTTTAAGCGATTAAAACAGATTTATCTTGATTCTAGAAATAGACATTCTGATGATATTGAAAAGGGAAAAGTACGTGCTTTAAATGAGCGCTTGAAGTATGAAGATTAGGAGATAAATGAATATGGGATTATTTGAAGATTATTACGATGAGCATGATTTAGATAAAAATAGTGAGTACAGTCATATGAGTAAAAAAGAGTTAGTGATTGAGGTTGAATATTTACATAATTCTTTATGGAATATTTTGAAGTATGTTGATAATGGCGGTACTGATATAGACGTTGTTAAAGCAGAAGTTTATGATGGTATTTACGAAAGTCGGATATAGGCATTATATCTTTAGCGGTTTTTGAAATTTTGTTCCACGGTTTTCGTGGATCAAAAATTTCGGTTTTGCGAATTAAAGGAATCTCGGCGGAAAAGATAGCCGAGATTTTTTTAATTCGGGCGTCAATTTTTCTTAGAAAAATTAAGCTAGTGAGTGGCGATTATTTTGGCGGAAGAGAACAGCCAAAATTAACTACCACGAGAGCAATATTTTCCGTCCAGGAAAATGAGCGGTGGGGTCTGTCCCGCTGGCAAAGCGACCCTCGGTAGAGCCCACGCTTTACGTTGTAAAGTATAGTGGGTTATACTTTACTTGGAAGATATCCCGAAATGAGGTGCGTACTATGAGTTTTGCGGTTGCTAGAATGACAAAATTGAAAGCTGATAATTTGGTCGGTATCGGTAATCATGACCAACGGAAAACGACCAATCACAGCAATGAAGATATTGATGTTTCTCGCTCTCACTTGAATTATGATTTGGTGGCAGGACGGACAAATAATTTTAAGACGGATATTGAAGCTTATATCAACGAAAACAAGGCTAGTAAGCGGGCAGTTCGCAAGGACGCTGTTTTAGTCAATGAATGGATTATAACCAGTGACAAAGATTTTTTTGAGCAATTAGACGAAACCGACACTCGCAAATATTTTGAAACGTCTAAACAATATTTTGCGGATAACTATGGCGACGAAAATGTCCGCTATGCGGTCGTTCACATGGATGAGAAGACACCTCACATGCATATGGGCATTGTTCCCTTTGATGACGATAAAAAACTCTCAGCCAAGCGTATATTCAATCGTGAAGCCTTACAGCGTATTCAAGATGAATTACCCCAGTACCTAAAAGAAAATGGCTTTGATGTTGAACGTGGGAATAAAAATAAAGAGCGCAAGAATTTATCCGTTCCTGAATATAAAGCTATGCGGGAAGATTTAAAAAAGATAGAAACCGAAAAACAAGAGACGCAAGCAAAGCTTGCAGATACTCAAAAAAAGCTTGATGAAATTAAACCTCGTGATAACAAAAAAATTGCTAGTAAACCAACCTTGCTAAATAAAAATAAAGTAACGGTTGATAAAAATGATCTCGCTGATTTAGAAAGGCGTGCCTCTTTTAGTGATAATTACAATGAGTTGCATGCTAGAGTAAGGCGTGAAGCTGATTCGTTGGGAGATAAGCTGACTAGAAAAACGTGGGACTATAACGACTTAGAAAGAGAAAATGCTCGTTTGCGAAAGTTAGTGAACACGTTGCAAAATTTGGTTAGGCAAGTCGATATATTTTTAGAGCGCAAAATGGGTATTCATTTACCTGATAAGTTTTTAGTGCGTGCAGGGCTAAAAGAACCGTCTAAAAAAGCCCCTGAAAGCTCACAGAAACTCGACAGGCATAAATCTGATGAATTAGGCGGTCCACATCTTTAAAATGCTCATATGGGCTTTAAATGGTATTTAAGAGCTATAATATATTATTCGATTTATCAAAAAATTAATAGTAGTACTAGTGTTATTACTGCTAAAGTTGCTTGCTTGAAAAAAATACTGATATTAGAGCTAGAGTAAGCACCATAAAGTGCTACTAAAGTTATGTAAAGCATACTTCCAATCAATATTTCTTGCCCATTTTTTGAAAAAAATGTGCCATATAAAATTACAATACTAATAAGACCGTTATAAATACCTTGGTTTTTAAGTAATATATTTACTTTAGTGTTCATCAAATCTTTTTCTGTTAAATTAAATGTTTCTGCTGTTTTTTTTTGAGGTAGTAGCTAGTGTTTCCAAATACATAATAAATATAAA
>NZ_JBNIIX010000035.1:0-4415 GCF_050106635.1 Levilactobacillus sp. LN180102 | reverse complement strand
GTTCAAATCAATTGGTATCTGAATTCACGGCCACTTAAATGTCTTAATTGGCATACACCAATCGAGATCTTCTTGCTTAATTTACGTCATTAAATTCGTTCAAGTTATTTCTTGCAATCTGCCCAATTAAAAACTAGTCCTAGAAATCATAAAATAATTTCTAAGACTAGTTTTTTCGTTACCTTATGTATAACAAGGAAAGCACCTCTGTTATTCTTAGATCGACCAAGAAAAAGGGAGCTGCTTTCTATGCCAATAACCGAAAAACTTTAAAATTAGAGCTTGATTGGGGAGCAGAAGAACACTATATGGTTTGTTTAAAACACAATTGATTTTTTGTAAGTCATTGGTAGTTTTCGGTAACGAATACTACCACTTTCATCTAAAACGTGGACAGTTAAATACCAATGCTTTTGTTTATCTTGATAGAATTTATTCTTGAAATATTTTAATTTCAAATCGTAAATCGGCATGTTGTCAGAGTTTTACATTTTATAGAACCAAGTAGAATATTTAACGTGTGATGACCATGAGTACTTATACTTAATCTTATTTCCCTGCTTAGCTATTTGAAGGGGATCGTGGTGACCATAACCACTACTCATCCCACTATTACCATGTCCACCTTGCAGACGATACGTGGTTTTACTGATTTTTTTATATTGGGGATTGGCTAAGAAAATTTCTGGGGCTAGTTCTTTATTTTTCTTAGTGAAATAACTATTCACAAATGCTTTTTTAACGATAGTCAGGCGATATGTACCAGACCCCTTGATTCCCATATACTTTGGGAACTTTTTTACTGAGTGTGACCATTTCCCACGTAGTGCCTTAGGCATTCCTTTGTGCCACGTTGCGGCTTGGGCGGGTTGATTAAGTGTTGGGGCGAATAGGGACAGACTTACTGTTGCAGTAGCTATTAAGATAGATGTCCTCAGTTTATTCATAAATGCCACTCCTTTTGAGATTTAGTGTTAGGTAAATTATGAAGCTTGGTATATAAACATATAAATCCAGTATACGTAACTCTGAAAGCCCTTCAAGTCCACTATGACCGACCGTTTTCCTTGAGCTTTCCAGCGCATGTTTGAAGCTTCTTTCAATTCATCATTGCGCGTTCTCAGCGTGGTAGTTTAGGAAGGCGACAAAAAACGGCTAACCAGCCTTAGCGACCAGTCAACCGTTTCTCAGCAACCACCACCGCGCGTTTTCTTGCGGTTGGTGATTTTTATTTTATATACCTGTTCTATCCCAATGCCACCTGTTCAACTGGCTGTGTATGAGTAGCCATCGCGCTACCAGCCGGCTGATAAATCTTGCGATCCAGGGTTGGGGCCTTGATTGGGGTGTTGGCCGCCGCCATATCCTTGAAGTATTGGACAAAGACATCGGTATCAGCGCCAATGGAGGCCTTGATCGGTGTGTTCTTGAAAGCGTAGAAATTATCACCACCACCATGCAAGAAGTCATTGATCACCACGCGATAGGTGGCCGTCATGCTGACCGGGGTCCCATCGTCTTTCTTGATATCAACGACCTTGTACGGCTGTTTGGCATCATGATTATCTGTATAAGTGTAACGCAAGCCCGAGATTTGTAGGTAAAAGGCCTGGTTTTCATCGTATTGCTGGTTCAGTGCGTCCTTAATTTGTTGACCCGTCATCTCGACCACTTGTAAAATATTGCCAAATGGTTGAACGGCCACGGCCGCGCCCCAAGTGATATCGCCTTGTTTCGTGACCGCCAAATCGGCACGAACACCACCGTTATTAGTCATCGCAAAGTCTGGTGCTGTTCCGGCCTTTTGGGCTTCGTAACGTTGCGCATCGACCACTAATTCTCCGGCGGCATTTTCCATGGTCTTACTGTTGTTATTGCGACCGGTGATGGGTTCCGGTGTGGCCGCCTTACCGATAACCGTATTAACCTTTGGTGCCACTCGCTTATCCGCGTCCTTCACAATCGCAGTGACTTTCGCGTTACTCTTAGCCTTGGGATTGGCTTTAGCTGGCAAGACAGGGTAGACATGGGATTCTAAGTGCATAAATTTCCCCGTTTTCGGATTGATATAGCCTTGCGTATCGTTATAAGCTTTCCCGGTGTAAACGGCCTGAACCACGTGAGTTTTGCCTACCGTAGCATTGGCATATTGGTGAGAATGGCCGGCAACGTACAGCCCAACGTGATTCTGCTTATCCAATTGATTAACTTTATTCAGGATGGATACGGCGCTACCGTCAGTTTTGCCATCCTGGCTGGCAATGCCCGTGTGAGCCATGACCACAACGGCTTTGACACCCTTTTTATTTAAAATTTTATCGTACTTCGCAATCGTCTTGGCCTCATCCAAAACTTGGTAGTTTTGGTAGTTTTTCAACAGAGTCAGATGGGGAAGATCGGTGGTTTCAATACCGATGAAGCCAACCTTGGCTGTCTTTCCATGGGCCTTAATTGTTTTAATGGTATAGGGCTTGTAACCGTATGGAATCTTATGATTAGACTTCTTAACCACATTGGCCACGACCAAGTTAATCTTTGAGGCCTGATGTGGATAGTTTTTAATCAAGGAATCGGCACTGGCCGCGGGTTTATGGCCTTTCAAAATGCGGTTAAATTCACCCAGACCGTGATCAAATTCATGGTTCCCCAACGTTCCAATTTGAAAGTTCATCGCCCGCAGTGCGTGCATCGTCGACTCATGGGCTAACAGTGTTGAGTTAGCTGGTGAGGCGCCGACCATGTCACCGGCTTCAACCCGGAAGGTATTGGCCGCCTTGGCGTGCTGGCTCTTTTTGAACTGGTTTTGCGCCTGGTCCAATGAGCCACTTAACCGAGCTACGGTTCCCACATCATTATAGGTTTTCGTCCCAATAGTGACGCTCCCCGTGGTTTCCAGGCCACCGTGTAAGTCATTAATACCGAGGATTTGGATGGGGATGGCTTGTTTGTACTTTTTAGCCACTTTTTTGAATCCCGGTTGGCTGGTGGGGACGCGATACTTGTCGGTTTGCGTGGTGACTTTGGCGGCTTGCCCGGTATCGGCTAAGCCGGGCAGGGCGGTAACACTCCCGGCGGCTAATAAGGATACGAATAAACTATAGAGTAATTTATGGTGATGAACACTTGCCATGATGATAACTCCTCCTCGAAAAGATGAAATTGATACGCTCTAAGCATACCAATGAAACCGATTACCGTCACGAAGTAAATGACGTATAGGTTTGCAATTAACGAGATAAAAGCTGAAAGGCTAGAAAATAAGGGAAAGCCAGCCGCGTTTATTATTTTGGTGATACACTGGTGAATTTTTCTAAACGGAAGAGTTGTTCATTATCGGGGTGGGTTTGGTGATTCTTAGGCCGGTAGCCCAGTTTTTCATAGAAACCCAAGGCAGTAATTGATGCCGGAATTTCAACTCGTTTGGCAGTTTTAAAAAAGACATCTTGTTCCAAGGTCGTCACGATGGCGCGGCCAATTCCCTTACCCTGATACTCGGGTGAAACGAAAATATCGAACAGACTGGCCTCATCAACTTTCCCCCAATAAGAACCAATCGCCCCCGTTCCCACGAGCTCGGTTCCTTCATAGAACACGTAAAAGTGGGTCCAGGTGGCCTTATCGACGAGATCTTGGGGTTGGAGCTTAGCGATTGTGGCGGCCAGATAGTCGGCGGGATAATCCTTTCGATTAGTCGTCAGGAGTGTCGTCGCGATGAGCTGAGCCGCGGCCGCAGCATTGCTTGCGCGAAGGTAGTGGTGGGTTAGAGCCATCTAAAGCACTTCCTCAATAAAATTGATTTCTAATTGTATTTTAATCTTAGGCGTTGGCGGATGCAATCCTTATTGGCGAAAAGTGTAGACTATACTTGTTGTTGCAAAAGTTCGTATTGTTGTCGGAGCTTTTTGGGGGTGGATTTACTAGTTTAAACGATTCGTAAAAACTAACTTGAATTTTGAACTAGTCTATCAGGTTAGATTATATATAATAGAATCAGGTAGATTTCAGAAGATGAAGCGAAGAAATAATGATGTTCATTAAAAAATATATCTATAATTGGGGTGGAAGTAACGTGAAACTTTATAAAGTTAAACCTGATAGTACCGATCAATTGCTCTTGAGTGAAATTGATTCAATTGGTTTTACCAAAGAAAAGAGATTACAGAATCTCATTGAAGACAATATTAGTCTCACGTTGGGAATCAATTTTATAGCATCGGAGTTTACGGTTGGAAAATATCGTATGGATACAATCGGGTATGATACGGAGGTACAGTCATTTATCATTATTGAATGGCAGATTGCAAGAAATAACTTGAACGAATTTAATGACGTAAATTAAGCAAGAAGATCTCGATTGGTGTATGCCAATTAAGACATTTAAGTGGCCGTGAATTCAGATACCAATTGATTTGAAC
>NZ_JBNIIX010000034.1:0-4623 GCF_050106635.1 Levilactobacillus sp. LN180102 | reverse complement strand
TGAACTTGAGTTTACAAAATAGAAATTGTAACGACCACTTATAACTTGCTGTTTAGGATCACGAATAAATCAAAAAGAGGCTGTGACATAAGTCTCCACAAATAAGACGGTCTAGTGAGAATCTTCGGATTCTCACTAGACCGCCTTTTGATATAATGGAAAATAAAAAAGGCATCGGCCACACCCGATACCCACAGATTATCCCCGAAAGGACATCTAAATATGCAAGACTATTATGGTGGATTGTAAAATTAATCCGAACGCTGTTCGGATTAATTTTACAATCTACCATAACTGCTATACTAAAAGTGAAAAGAAGAGGAGTGATCGTTTTGAAATTGTATCAAAGCCTTACCCAAGTCCAAATCAACGAACAATTCGCTGGTCAAGCAACCGGCTACAAGCTTTCCACGACCCTTGATAAGCCGCTGAACTACGATCCAACGATTCTCTATCAGTATTTGGATACCGTCCTGAAACCGGGCAGTCGCCACGACGAAAACAACTTGCGCTACGTGACTGATCCGGGCTATATCGGCGAAAACTTTAATTACCAAAGCGTCCCGTTTACTTCGCACATGACCGAATTCGACGAGAAGATGGCCTTCGCACGCAAACTGGTGGCCGACCTTAATCGTCATTTATCTGTCAACATCAAACCGGAAGATGAAACTATCGAACTGGTCTTTGTTGACTAAAGCAACCGTGTTGCCCTCCTTTCCTAGTCGCGATGCTTCTCTCCTGATCATTTGCGGCTAAGTACCCAGTCAAGCATGCTTAGTTGCAACAAAAATGACCGCCTACCAAAAAGTAGACGGTCATTTTTGTTGCAACTAAGCACGAATTCGCAGCTATACCGCTTTCTTCGCGACTTCCTTTGGTAACGTCAACGCCAACAGCAAGCCAATCAGGCCCACGCCAGCAAACACAGCGAAGGTAACAGCAAAACCGCCAGCATGACTTCGCAGCGTGGTTTGCATGCCATCCAACAACACTGTGGCGAACATGACACCGGCAGAACCAAATAACTGACGAGCCGTCGTCGTAACCGCAGTGCCGTCTGCCACGAGCTCATTCGGCAAAGCATTCGCGCCAGCCGTCACTGAAGGCATCATCACAAAGGCATTGCCGGCTTCAGTCGCCATCGCCAACATAATTGCCCCAATCAGCGGTAAATGATGGGCAAAGACTGCTAACAGACCAAAGCCGCCAGTAATCAACAACATGCCAATCATGGCCACGACACGCGGTCCAAAGCGATCCAGTAGGCGCCCGCTAATTGGATTCAAAATACTCAGCAACACCGCAGCTGGCACTAAGGACAAGCCAGAAATCAACGGTGACAAACCAAGTAGCGTTTGAAAGTAAAGCGGCATCAGGATAGTGGTGACAATCAAACCGACGTATGAAATTCCGGTCAGAAACACCGCTTTAGTAAACATACCAGTGGCAAAAACTCGCATTTGCAACATTGGTGGTTGGCGATTCAATTGCCGAACAACGAAAATACCAGCTGCCAGAACGCCTAAAATCAACAAACCAACCACGCCAACAGTTAAGCCTTTTTTCGACAAAGCACCCAAGGCATAAAGTAGAATTGGAAAACTTGCGGATAAAAGGAAGGACACCCAGTCCAGTTGCGTCGGTTGCAATGGCATGACAGACGCAATGGTCACCGTTGAAACGGCCAGCACAAGCAGCGAAACGACCAAGAAGAACAAGAATAAAGCCTGCCAAGGGAACCATGTCAGCAAAACACCGGAAATAATCGGACCGACTGCCAAGGCTGAGCCCATGACCAATCCCGCCGTGCCCATCACCCGACCACGCTCACTATGCGGCGTAATCGTCAGCAACACGGTCTGGAAACTCGGGAAAATAATCCCGACCGCAATCGCTTCAAGCAACCGGCCAATCATGAGCACGGTAAAACTCGGTGCCCAGATACATAAGCCTGTCCCAATGGCAAAAATGAGTTCAATCGCTTGGAAAAGCCGTTGGAAAGTAACATTATGCAACAGCCATGGGCTAACCGGAATCATCAAGGTCATCACCAACATAAAGCCGGTTGTCAGCCAAGCAACTGTATCCGCTCCTAAACCAAAAGCTTTCATAAAAGCAGGATAAGCGGTGCTTAAAGAAGACTGAGAAATTGACATCGAAAAGGTACCTGTCAGTAACGTGGCGACAAAAGCCCCGCGATGTTTGATCGTTGGAGAGTGCATATTAAAATCATCTTTTTCTATATTAGTATTGTGGGACGTTTACATTTTCATTCCCATTTTTTCATAAGACTGCATACCGCCCATCCAAATCTCAGATGGTTTGACGCCACGTTCTTTAGCCAAGGCCATCATTAACGTATCCATATCCATCAATTTATATTCTTGCTTTGGCTTGGCTGGATCGAATGTTTCAATCTGTGCCATCATGCCGCCATCTTCGTGCTCAATGATATGGCAGTGATACATATAAACCCCTGGCAAATCAAAGCGAACCAGCAGCCGAACCGTTTCACCAGGATTCACGCCAATTGTATCTTTGAAACCATGTTCATTTGGATACGGCGCATGCCCATTCCGCGACAAGACTAAGAATTGGGTTCCATGCACATGGAATGGATGAACCATTCCAGGCGCATCATTGCTATTGGTAACATCCCAGTACTGGGCTTTGCCAATTGGTTGCGTGGCATCAATCCGCTGCATGGCAAACTTTTTACCATCAATCGCAACACCTTCGTCCATCCCCTGCATCACAACGTGGCGAACTGGCAAAGCCGGGTCAACCACTGGTGCCTTCACATCGAACAACTTATCAGGCAAGGTAGTCTGATCCGGTTTGAACGCATGAATGCGGAACTTTAGCAATGGCACATCATCCGTATATAAGGTGACCTCGTCGCCTTCATGGTATTGGCCAAAATCAACAATCACTTCGGCACGCTCAGCACAAGTCAGCATCAAATGGGTAAATTTGACCGGCTCCGGTAACAGTGAGCCATCCCCGCCAATTTGCGTAAATGGCAGGTCATCGGAAAAATGCAACCGCCATTCACGGCGATTAGCACCATCCAGAAAACGCAACCGGACCTTTTGCGTGGTGACATCAAAATAGGGATTGATGTCACCGTTAATCATTGCAGTTGGCCCAGCAACACCGTCAGGATCATAATCAGCCCGGTAGTCCCACTGGTTGTTCTCATGAAAACGCCGGTCTTGCAAAATGACCGGAATATCGTCAACGCCATAGTTCCTTGGCAATGGCAGGCTGGCTTCATGGTCGTCTTTGACAATCACCATGGCAGCCAAACCATGCCAAACCTGCTCGGCTGTGGATGGGCACGGATGCGCGTGCAGCCACAAAGTCGTCGCCGGTTGTTCCAATGTGAAGTCGATATGCTTACTTTCACCCGGATAAACCGGCGCATGGCATCCGCCATCAACATAAGGGCCACTGACATTAGCCCCATGCCAATGAAAAGTGGTCAACTCAGGCAGGGTGTTTTTCAGTGTCACATGCGTATGCTGACCACGGCGATACACAATCGTCTGACCTAACAGACTGGTATTATAGCCCCACGTCTTGGTCTTCGCCCCAGGTAACAGTTGCGTTTCCCCAGCCTCTGCTGTCACCGTGTAATAAACGTCGGTCGCCGTCTCTTTATCCGGTTTCAACAACGGCGGCACATTTAAGGGCTTCTCAGGCGCATCACTGACCTCAAGCGGCACGTACCCGCCATCGTGGAGATCAAACGCTGGCTCATCAAAGAAATAGTCCGTATAGATTTTCATCGTGATTTCCCCCTCTGACAAGAATTTTAACACTTTTTAGGGTTGCCATAAACATAATTTAGAATTAACCTAAAGTAGTATTGAAAAATGGTATAGGTCTTATCCATACACTTGAGGAGGATTTTCATGCAACAAATGTCGAAAACAATGGGCTGGCTCATGCTGGCGTTAAATGTGGTGCTGCTGATTCTAATTGGTACCATGCACAATATGGCAGCGATGTGGTTAATGGGTCTGATTATGACTTTGGACGCTGTGACAGGGTTAGTTGCCGCTTATCGGCCCCAGTCAAGTCAACAACACGCCCACCAGCACTAGTTTGTTAAGAAGTTGCTGCAAGACCTTTCATGGAGTCATTGATCGGCGTTATATGTTGACATATACATATGTTGAATATATCATGTGTCTGTACTTAGATGAACAGTCACATGAAAGAGGGTCGTTTAATGCAGCAACTGTCAATGACGCAGAAACAAACCATGACGTCAGCCTTACGGGTTGAATATTTTTCAACGGCATGGATGGCATTTGAGTGGTAGATTGCAAATTTAATCCGAATTTTTGGACAAATTTGTCAGCATAACCTGATACGGTGTTTGCCAGTCGAGTATTTTAAGCGGTCGCTAGTTAATTTGGAGTAACGTCGTCGTTAAATTTTGAGCACTAATGTGCTCAAAACGAGTCCCTTTAGGATAAAAATAACGTCAATTCCGATTAAAGCGTTCATTACTACCACGTTCAGCTGGCGTATAAGCATGGCAGTAATAGGTCTTAATACCATATTGTGATTCAAGTGATACTAGCCCACTAAACTCAGTGCCACGGTCCA
>NZ_JBNIIX010000033.1:0-4964 GCF_050106635.1 Levilactobacillus sp. LN180102 | reverse complement strand
GGATTGTTATTTATCAGCTAGATCATGATGAATTGATTTTGTTATTGGTTGCAACTGGCTCCCATGAAATCTTGAATCAATAGCTATAGTTTAGGGGCACTTATAAAAAAATAAATTAAAATAACCCCCAATATCTACATTATAGATATTGGGGGTTATTTTAACAACGTTTTTGAGGGGTTATTTGATAGTTATAGACCCTAAAACCACTTGTAGGATTGTAACTAGGTGGTTCTCTATTCAGTTACTAACTGTTGGACAGTGTCAGATATGTGGATTTGGGTCTTATACTTCTTAAGGTCATGATTGTTAGTCGCTGTATTTCCCTTATGATTTAACAAAGCATCTAGCGCTGCTAGGTTGCTAACATAAGTCTGATTAATGTAGGTGCGAGGAACGATACGCGCAACTTTAACATAACTGCCCTTATGATAAGCCATCACATAAGGATCTTTGACCCCAGGATTAAGCCCCGTTGTTAAGGTTAGTTTGGTCCATTCATTCCCCATCGTATTATCAGTGAACCAAGCGGTCCAGTAACCATTGGTTGCCTTATTGTTAGGCGAAATTTCCTTTTCACTAGGTAATTTAGTGTACCCGACTTTATAGGATAAAAACGGATCAAATCGATCAATCGTCCCAATACCTTTATAATATCCCAAACATAAAATACCAATACTAACCAGTGCTAGTACGATCAAGCCACCTAAACCAAAAGTCCAACGACGATAACGACTTTTAAGCTTAACATCATGATCTATCTGGGTAGCCAAAGAGGGTTCTTTATCTTTTTTCATTGCAATCTCCTCGTTAAATAGAAGTTTTTCGAGTGAAATGTTAAACAATTGACTCAAAGCATGCAGGGTCTCTAAACTTGGCATATTCTTGCCAGTTTCCCAAGTTGAGACCGTTTGACGGGTCACATGTAGTTTTTGAGCTAACGCTTCTTGGGTTAAATTAGATTGCCTGCGCAAGGTCTTGATATCGTCTTTAAAGCTCAAATCTCACTCCTCCTAAATCATAATCAAGGATCTAAGACAATCCTAGCAAGAATTACTAGCATTAGTCACGCAAATGTTACTTGCACAAGCCAATAAAGCCATTCCTCAGATCGTAATAACGTTCTGAAGAATGGCTTTAGAAATGATCAAAGGCCTATTTGTAAGTTATACCCCCTGATGCATAGGAAAATATCATTGGTGTTTTGTTTTGGTAGATTGCAAGAGTACAAAAGGTTGGTAGCAATTAAAAAATGTTCGATAAATAAGGCGGAGTAGCCCGTTAAGGACTACTTTTTTTGGCTATAATAATCATATACTGCAAACAGGAGGTGGCTTGTATTGACTAAAAGGGAGTTATCAGTCCCAGAAATCACGACAGAACTAGGGGCTCACTGACAACGTGTGTATCGCTCGATAAAAGGTTGAGGAATGTCAATTACTACGGCGAGCCTACTATCAAGCTGGATAGAGAGCATTTTATTGTGGTAGGCATGTCGCGGAGATACAGGTGCCAAAAACGCGAGTGAGATAGAAAAAAGGTGTAAATGCTTGATATAAAGCCAAAGCAAGTCGATACAAAGAAGCGCATGTCAGTACAAATGATACAGGAGAAAACTGACAAAGCCTTACAGATAAAGAGTTTAAGCAAGGTAGTGTTGCAGTACAAAAAGTACTGGCGGCCAAGGGTCAACAAATAAACTAGCACAACGGGGACTTGAATTTTAATTTTTTAGGGATACAATAAAATTATATTGATAAGAGGTGAATTTAAGCGGATGAAACCCCTTTTTTATAAAAAACCATCGTTTTATGTGTTTATTTTATTTTCACTGTTCTTAGGTATTTCATTGGTATATCGGAGAGATTGGTGGATTACAATCCCTCTTGTACTAGTAGTTTTAATACAAGGATATAGAACAATTAGATAATCATAAATATAAGTTGCTCTTGGTTTCATAGGAATCCCAAAAGTATAGTAAAAATGGTACGGTCCGTTACTGAAATTAGTGATTGTAATATTTTTACCATGCTTTTTATATTTGGTAGATTGTAAAATTAATCCGAACGCTGTTCGGATTAATTTTACAATCTACCAAATCACTTTGTTTTCCAAAAACGCCACCAACTTTTAGGTATGATTCTTTCTTTATTATCAGTTTCACCCACCCTACATTTTGTTTGTTGGTCGTTTGCTTGTTGCTTTTTAGTTGAATTAGGAGATTCAACCAAATAACTCAATTTTCGCACGTGTTCTTTTAATTGTCGGTTTTCTGTTACAGTTGATAACTGTAATTTTTGTTGCTGATCTATCAACTTTGTTAAACTGTCTATTTGGCGGTCTTTGGTAGCAAGCTGTTTGTCTCGTTGAGACTTTAGGTCCTCTACTTCTTTTATCAGAGTTGCAACCAGCTCATTATTGTCTTTGTTAGTCTTTGTAGTTTCTTTGCTATCTATTTGTTGGTTGTTTGCTAACAAAGGCTTTGCTACTTTGTCTCTGATAATCCTTTCAGCTTTAGGGCTAATCATGTTTGTACCCTGACTATCTTTTTGCCGATTCTTTGCTGGTAGTCTTTGGTAATGATATTGAATAGTCTGTTTGGAGACATTCAATTGATCAGCAAGTTCTCTAATTGTTTTAGGCATTATTTCCAAACCCCTTTCGGAGTTCAGCAAGCATTTCTTGTCTTGTCTGATCTCTTATTGTTTTATCATGCTCAATCTGTCGTTCGGCTAAAATCTGTTTTTCAGTTGAGCCTAGTGGTAGGCCTTTAACTTTATCGGTAGCACGCCATTTTTCTTGTTCTGTTAATTCACCATTATTCTGGATATTAAAAAGTTTTTGACGCTCATCTTGGAACTTACCTTGAGAAAAGTCGTTTGCGTCTTTTCTTTCAGGCTTCCAAGTAAAAGTATAACCAATCACTGGTTTCCCGCGACCTTTACCATATTTTTTTCGTATAGTTAGACCTCTAAACAAAGGGGTTAGTTCTTCTTTAATTGGGCGAATAACCCTAGATTCAACGTTCGCAGGCTTACTCCAATAGCTTTGTGGAATATCTAGTAGTTCAAAGAAATCATTTTTAGAAAAATAAGCATAACCAGTGGTTCGGAATTGTTTAAGAATACGAAAAGTTGTTTTTGCGTAACTACTCTTTAAATCTCGGAACTCTGTCAAAGCATAACGAACCCAACTTTCGAGATTATTTAGAAGTTTCAACGCTTTGGGATAAATTTGAATATCAACATAAGGAACGTCTGCAGATCCCTTAATTTCAAATCGAGTGAACATGACAAACATCTCTCTATCAAGACCATCTTTACTTCGAGAACCAAATCTAAGACCTAGTATTTTTTGATATGTACTTTGTATATCATCAATAAACCGATTATTTGCGGTTGGCTTATAGGCACTTAACTCTTTTAACTGATCAAAGGTAAATCTAACAGTATCATCACCTTTATCACGCATTCTAGAAACTACAGAAAAGAACAAGTTCATTTCTACAGGAGTAAACCTTCGCAAGGGGATTGTATTTAATTCAGGGTCATATTTGACTAATTCATTGCTCATAAAATAACCTCCTTGAATAATACTACCTTATTTGAATACAGGAGTAAATAAATGTAGTCGATAAACAGACAAAATGTAGTCGATAAACAGACAAAATGTAGTCGATAAACAGACAAAATGTAGTTGATAAACAGACAAAATGTAGTTGATAAACTTCTATAAGCCTTGGGAGAGTAAGCCTCAAGAGGGGTCTAAAAGAGGTTTAAAAGAGGTTTATAAAAGAGGTATAAAAGAGGCAGCACTGTACGAGGTCAAAACCTAGCAACAAAAAACACAAAGGAGTGAGCCCAAAACCGGCTCACATTAAATTTCAGTCGCTACGCTCCTTGCGCCTCACTCCGTTCGTTGCCTAAAAGGTGTGGCAAGCCACATTAATTCGGGCGCTGACGCCCCGAACCCCGTCCAAGCTGAGCCAGCTTGACCGCTTTTTCACTCGCCGTTAGGCAGGAAAGCAAAGTTTTATAGAAACTTTGGCTTTCGCCATTTCAGTGTTAAGACTGGTTTAGAGCTGTCAATTCCTTATGCTCCCACGCTACGCTCGTCCGCTACCATTGACAGCAAACAGTTAGTTTTTTTGAATCTTAACAAGAACTTAGCGGCTATGTTCGTTTTTTAGGGCCTTATTTTTCGTTTCTAGCGATTTTGAGACTGTTTATATGTATTTATACCAAAGCAAAAATAAAAAGCCCTCAGCAGGCTTTTAGAGGGCTAAATAACGAAGCCAGGACGATTAATAATATCTTCTTGTCTTTTTTGCAAAATATAAGTGTATAAGGAATCATACAAATTCTTTTTAATCTCGTCAGGTTCATTGACAGAAGCTTCAAACAATTCTTGAATATCAACTTGCCAAGGATCAGCAAGCATTTCATCAATTGGTTTTAATACTTTCTTTTCGTCCATCTTAATGACTCCTAACATCAAAATAATGATTTCAGTTTAGATTTACAGATCTTACAACACCGTTATTCAAAATTTGTTACCAAGCTTATAAAAATTCTCTGCACAAAGCAATTAAAAAATTTTGGCTTAAAACAGCATAATCTGCAACACTTTTTAAGTATCTAAAGCATAACAAACTTAGTTAAGTGCAAGTATAAATTGAATTAAAAATACATTCAGTTTAACAACAGCAAAAACTGATTTTATGGTTATCAGCAGACCGAGTAAAACTAGGTCAATGCGCACTTACACATAGAATTTATTCTATGTTGTGCTAGACCCATTAAAAACCTGTATCAGAAGTCGCCGTTGGCGACAACAAAATCAAACTAATTTACCCAAAATCAATTTGATCTAACATACTTTCGGTACTGGCTTGATCTAAGCCTAAATAAGCTAAAGTCATCGCCTCACTGGAATGATTTAGCAAATTCATGACTAAGCCAATA
>NZ_JBNIIX010000032.1:0-5032 GCF_050106635.1 Levilactobacillus sp. LN180102 | reverse complement strand
CGGAATAGGTTATACTAGACAAAAGATCAGCTCCTAAAAGATGGGTTTGTGGTAAACACCATTTTAAAGGAAGCTGATCTTTTTTGTCCGAACAGCGTTCGGATTAATTTTACAATCTACCCAAATAGTAATTTTTCCGAAATTTCCGTAGCAAATTTATAAAATAGGGCATTTCTTTTCCCAACTAAAAAGCCATTATTAAATTTTTCAACAAATGGAATAGAAACATATGCGTTACGGCCAGACAGATCTTGTACTTTGTTCCAGACCAACAAGTCATAGTCCCAAATGTCTTCTGGTAGATCTTTTGTTAAAAATTCAGTAGCATCTAACCAAACACCTCCATATTCACTAAGAAGTTTAACGCGCAGGTAATCAGTAAAATGTGCTGCCGAAATTTTTTTATTTTTAAGTCTATTTAAAATATTCACATCTATCTTTGTAAATTCTTTTAGATTTTCAAGCGTAACCACTCTAAGCTCATACCCATGAGCATGATTTTTCATAGAAGCTATACTTACCTCCACTGCCTCTGGTAGATCTTGAGTACCTTGTAACCAAGCAGTCCACATTATCTTCTTGTCAGGTATTGCACCATTATCCACATGCAAATCATACTTAGCGTATATCCATTGATACTTATAATATATATACTCCGAGACCATATGATCGGTTACATCAGAAATTTTTTTCAATATATCTGCAAGCCAACTTGGACGTCCAAAAGTAATAAATACTGGCCGTAATATAAGCCCCATAGCTTTAAAAAGGCTATACTTTAGACCCCCTACGAATCCAAAGCATTTAAAAATAACTGTTACTTTTTGCAAATTAAACCCCACTTCTTTATCTGTAATTCATATCTGTTATTTCAACCAATCCATCTAGTACCTATATTTAAACGAACGAAGAAAAAGCAATATTTTTTCAAAACACCGCTTGTATCCCTCGATAAATATAACTAAACTTAAAATTTCTATAATCGTTAAAGTGATAAGTGAAAGCCAAGAATCACCAAACCATTTATCAATACCTAAGCGTAATAACAGATCAAAAACTACCATTTGTGCAAGGTACATCTCCATACTAATTCCACTAAAGTATTTAATTACCTTCCCCTTAAAGTTTTTGCCGCTTGAACCTATTGCCAATATTGACAAAGTTGCATTCATTAATACTTGTTTAATATTAAAAACACTAATACCGGCAAAGCTATTAGGAAGGATAAAATAACTAACTATAACTAACCCCACCAGAAAAAGGGAAATCAGCCAATACTTTTGTACATACTCTATTATGATGTCTCTATAAATATAGATTAAACCGCCAATGATAAAAAAAGGAAAACAATAAATAAAAGTATATTTGGCAACAAAATTTCCACTTACAAACTTATTAGTAAAAAAATATACATCGCACAAGCCATCTATTATTAACGAAATGACTAACGCACTCCAGATGCGAATCTTATTTGAAACAACTACTGTAAAAAAAGGAAAGATCAAATAAAATGCAAAAATGACACCCAAAGTCCAGCTTATTCCCATAGTCTGCAAATGATTATTAGGTAAAAAGCCAAACAACAACGTTGATTCCATTAACTCTTCAAAGATATTTTCTTTCGTATGTTGTATAAGAAAGGCAATTAGTAACAGAAAGAAAAAGAAAGGAACAATTTTTCCATAGCGTCGCCGGTAAAAATATTCTAGATTTACTTTCCCAGAATGAAATCTTTCATAGTAACCACAACACAAACCAAAAGCACTCACAATAAAAAAAAGGAAAACTAGATTAGTCCACGATCTAATAACCATGTTCGCTATTGGATTTAATCTAATGTTAGCATTGACTAAATTATGCATAATGATGATGGCAAAGCAACCAAAAACCTTCAATCCATTCACACCATCATAGATATTCGAATGTTTTTCCAATACTTATTCCCCCGTATTCTATATACACATCTCTAATCTAGAACATCTTCATCTTGCTTTGACGAAACAAAGTCCACAATGGCCAACAAAATTGGCAAATAAAAACTTCTCTGTGGATCAAAAAGTGATACACTAACCCAACTTCCAAGAATAAAACTCAACAATAATAAATTTGCAAACTTTCTTGAGGACCTTATAAAAGCTATCAATAGCGAACTTAAGTAAACAATCATATTTATTATTCCAGATATTCCAAATTGGGCCAAAAAGCCAATAATTCCAACATCATCATAATTGAATGAAATAATTTGGCCATCTCCGGTCATATAGGTACTATGGATTAAATTGTTATAAACATCATCTCTCGCAAAACCAAATCCAAACCAGCCATTATAAAGAATATTATCTAAATAATATTTAATAGCCCCTTGTCGAATTGATAATGAGATTAGACGACTAGTCTCTTTAAAAAAGAGTAGATTCACAATGTAAGCAATCATTAAAGGCACAGGAATCGCAATAATAAATAAGAGCACTGATATTACACCAAAAGAAATTTTATCTTTTAATTTTATCAAGATGACTATTCCTAATATCAACAGCAGTAGCATTATGTATATCCTCGTTTGCCCGACAAAGAACAAATATATCACATAAACCGTCAACATAAGCAAATTTACCTTTTTAGTAAAAATTTTATATCCCAGTCTAACAAATACAATCATCAACAAAAATGCAAAAAAAACAAAATCAGTCGCCGAAGCTAAACGTATAAAACCAAAATAGTTTTTCACCATAGATCTAGCAGAACTTACGTCTAAAGTACTATTTAGAAATAGAATTGATCTCCCAGTATGTCCCAAAATATATGATTGAATTGTTTTACTGATTGCAAAACAAAAAGCAAATATGCCAATTAACTGAACAAAGTATTCTACTGACTTACGATCACTTAAAGCCCTCCTCAAGGGAAAATAAAGCAAAATAATAAAACTATTGTAACCAATGAAAAAGGTCGACAACACCGTTTGATCCATTCTTAAAGCTGTGAAAAGGATTACCAAACTACTCGTAATTACGAATAACCAAACAAAGAATGTAAAAAAGTGTTCTTGATATTCTTGTTTTCTTCTATAGAAGAAAGGACTAAAAATAGAATATATAATTATAACCGCTAACAACAACTTTTTTTGTGAATAAGCCATCACTGCTGAAAGAGCGGTGTTAGTTAAGTCCAATACATCAAATAAATTCACCTGAATTAATAAACATATGATAATAAAAAATTTATCAATTTTTTTCAAAAATAATCCTCATCTTTCAAAAGAAGATTTTTGTGGAAACTTTTCATGAAAGGTACTTTTTAGAGATTCAGAAATACCTGAAAATTGTTCGTCATCTATATTGGAATCATCGTTTATCACAATCATCTTATGTTTTCCACTACGAATATCTTGTTCTGCTTGTTTTTCCTTAGTGTACAAGTCATAAATTTTGCCAACCCTAGGACTTCTAACTGAGAATTGTCCACGTACTAACGCATAATATCGGACCAACCAAATGGTAATGTCTTTTTTAGATCTGAACCTATCTGACATTGTTTGAATATAAGCCTCCGAATTATTATGTAAAACTTCCTGCATCAAGGACTTTTTTATTGAGTAAGGATAATGTAAGTCAAAGAAACGCGTGAACTTTGGCCAAAATAATAATAATAACGTATATACATTCAGTTCCATATTGATCGGATTAAAAAATTTAAAAAATTGGCTTCTCATTACTTTCCTTTTTGAGAAATTCTGATTTATTATTCTCATATTATTTGTATGAATATAATCAAAATCGTACATTGGTTGGATAGCATTTAAACCGGCTGTATCCTTAGGTAAACCATCTTTATTAAAAAAGTCCCTCTTTTTAACTGGCCGATTTAAAAACATATCATCATTAAAATAAACGAATTGTTCTGACAGATTTGGAATACGATATAAATTAAGCTCAATAGCGCTTGAATTAAAAACCGGCAAATATTTTTTATCAATAATGTCCTTATGGTCTATAACTGTTATTTTGTCCTGTTTGATATTCAACCATTCTGGAACCTGAGCATCTGTTACAAGGAAGACGTGATTAACCCATGGTGCAAAGCGTTCAACAGCGCGAAACCAATACCTGAAAATACCAAAATCTCTAAATCGGGCATTTTTGACATCCAGAGTGTCCAGATCGGCATAATTATTATACTTTCTGAGCCAGTTTTCATCTTGTCCATTAACCCACGTTACAACAAAATCTATTTTCATTTCTTTCACAAGAACTTCCATCCCCATTTATTAAAATATTTTATAGTACTATTCATCATCTGAACAATGCCATGCACGCTTTTTTTATTTTTCCGTTGCCATTCATGATAGATACATGCGTTAGGATAAAAAATCGTTTTAGAAATAGCATTTACTTTTTTAGTAATATCGCTATCTTCCATATACAAAAAGTATCTTTCATCAAACCCTCTAATATCTTTGAATATATTAGTCCGAAATAGCATAAATGATCCAGGGACATTACTTGCTTCATGTAAGGAACGATATCCATCTGGTAGATTGACAAAGCGTTCTTTTCTTTTGGAAAAAAATGGCAGTCCAGTAAATCGCAAAACCATATCTAATACGGTTGATTCACGCTTCAACAAATGTTGTACTTCTCCATTAGGAAACTTAATCAACGGTGAAAGTAATCCATACTCTTTATGCGTATCCATGAAATGAACCATATTTATTATTTCATTGCTACTTTTAACAAAAACATCTGGATTGACTAAAAGATGATAGTCACTCCTCAGGATTGGTATGACTAGATTATTTCCAGCACCAAACCCCTTATTCTCTGTGGGCGTAATTACATGAACTAAATGCTTTCTATCTAATCCATTTAGATAACTAGTGAGTACCTTATTATCAATAGAATTGTTCACTAGGTAGATTGCAAATTTAATCCGAATTTTTGGACAAATTTGTCAGCATAACCTGATACGGTGTTTGCCAGTCGAGTATTTTAAGCGGTCGCTGGTTAATTTGGAGTAACGTCGTCGTTAAATC
>NZ_JBNIIX010000031.1:0-8113 GCF_050106635.1 Levilactobacillus sp. LN180102 | reverse complement strand
GAAAAACTTTGTTTTTCGTATTCAAATTGAATTTAAAATCAGAGTAAAGAAAAGGAACCCCGTTCGCAAGTGAACGAAGTTCCACATAAACCCTCCATCAACACCCGTTGACAAAGAGCCAAATAAAAAGACTCGTCTCCCACAAATGGGAAACGAGTCGAGATTAACCGTTATTTTTTCCGCGCATTTTGCTGCATTGCGGCCATCATTTGGTGTAATTTCCGTTGGGATGGTTTTTGCCCCATCTGTAACATCATCGCACGTAATTGATCTTCATTAATCGGCGGATTATCTTTCAAATAGTTTTCCATGTACTTCCGAGCGCCGTAGAAGCCACCAGCTGCACAAGCTAAGCCTACGACAATCACAATTAGAATCCAAATCCAAGTTGCCAATTTGTTCCCCTCCTTTGTTAAAAACATTCAAGCTTAATTTTACACAAACTTAAAGCAAAATAAAAGAGCGAATCCTAGAAAAGCGACTCGCTCATCAGGTTAATCGTCTCGTAACCCTTTATCACGTTGGATTTGACGAACTTTTTCTGGGGTGACTTCTTTCCCAGCCTTGTCGTAAACCTGCATCATCTCAACTTGGCTCCGGAAGCTCTCTCGAAAGAGTTTGAGATATTGCTTACGTAAATGGTCACGCTCAGCCGTTTCTTCATCCGTTAAGCCATCCGTTTTATTTTTATGTGCCAGTTCATTAATTCGTGCTAATAAACTATCCATTGTTGGTTCTGCCATGAACAGTCCCCCTAACTTCATCTTTTTATATTTCAATACTTCAAATTTAGCCATGCCCCATCATATCAGGGTCACCCCGAAAATTCAACCAATTAAGACGAACATCTGTTTGAAAAACGACGATGGCTATGCTACAATCAACTTAAACTATACTACAAATGACGAACGAGGTGGCAGTAACGATGAGCAAAGCTTCTGAAAGTAAACAAATCGCCGTTCTTCGCTTCATTTGGGAACGCGTTAACGAGAAAGGGTATCCGCCGACTGTTCGGGAAATCGGTGAAGCCGTGGCGCTCTCCTCAACCTCAACGGTTCACGGTCATATCGCCCGTCTAGAAAAAAAGGGATTTATCACCAAAGATCCAACCAAGCCACGGGCATTAGAAGTCACTTCCGCTGGTCTTGAAGAATTGGGTGTTCATGAAGAACAAACTAAAATCCCTGTCCTAGGAACTGTCACAGCCGGTGAACCGATCTTGGCTGTGCAGGAGGCCACCGACTATTTCCCAGTTCCCCCTGAATTTGAAAATGACGATGATCAATTGTTCATGTTGACAATTCGTGGCGAAAGTATGATCAACATTGGTATCTTGAATGGCGATCAGGTGATTGTTCGCCGACAACAGTCCGCCGACAATGGTGATATCGTCATTGCCATGACGGAAGAAAATGAAGCAACTTGCAAACGATTCTTCAAAGAAGCTGACCATTTTCGATTACAACCCGAAAATGATACGATGGCACCCATTATTTTAAATCAAGTTAGTATTCTCGGCAAAGTGGTCGGGCTGTTCCGCGATGATGTTCATTAAAAAAAGCATTTGGCAGTTGGCCAAATGCTTTTTTGTCGTCTAAAAGACTTTTCCGTGATAATGACTCTCGGGGAGGTTCGTAAAGTCGTATGCGGCCAAACTTTCTGCTTTCTGCAGATAGGCATGTAACCCTTCCGCTAACATCAAATTCAAGATGGTGTCTTTCTCATGTAACACAATGATTGGTTTGTCACTATGAAAAGCATAGCCAATTTCAAAGGCCGTACCCGAATCTACTTGGTCATCCACAAAATCAACCAATGCCACCACAACATCAGCTTCATCAATCTGGTGAACATCCATTTGGAAAGTCTGCGTGGCCCATTCTGGCGTCCCCATGGTCAATCCAGCGATCTCACTTAATCGTGGACTAAAGACACGATTAACCTGTGGGTTGGCGGCTAAAGCCTTCTCGGCACGCTCAATTCGAGAAATTTGCTCATCATCAAAAAAAGGTCCTGCTAAGTAAACGTTGGTCACACTAATCTCCTCATTTCTCTGGAATAATTGATATTATACCTTAAAAGTGAACTCTTGGCGACACCAATTCAATTAATATTCGGTTATAATTCACTTAGGGTCCTTTTCTCCGCTCAATATCGTTAAAAATGTCGCTATAAATAAACAAGCGTACTAGAATTGCCTTTTATTCTATAATTGTTTCATGCTATACTAAGCTCATCTTACATACGGAGAGGTGCCAAATATGATTCTTGGCTTTGCTATATTTGGGGCACTGATTAGTCTCATCGCCCTATTTTCTTTATTGACAGCTGCTCAACGCGGCGACTCGAAGATTGGATCAAGCCTCATTTTACTTCTTGCCCTGTGTGGGACAGTATTAGCAATCTGGAACTTGCCTTACTGGTCCCACCCCAGCCATCAAACAACTGAAGCAGCTAAAAAAGTGTCACTCACGTCCAGCTCACAGACATTTTCGACCAGTTCAAGTACAACTAAAGCAACAATCCAAAAAACTAATGAGCAGAATGTTAAGCAACAACTTATTAAATCACTGACAAAACTTGGATCGGTCTCATTTGATACTCAAAGTAAGACTTACACCCTGACGGTCACCAATCAAAGTCTTAAGAAAACAATTGCCGCACTCAATCAGGATCCCAGCCAAGCCAAGGCAGCCAAATGGCCTAAGTTCACCAACAATTTTGCTAAGACCAGTCAATCACTTAAACAGGCTTTGGGTCGTGGATATACCTTTGTCATTCGCGTTGGTCACCAATCTCCGGTACTGGTTTACAAAGATGGATTTGTCACTAAAAATAAATTTGAGTCATAAAAAAAGGCCAGAATACATTCTGGCCTTTTTTGGTGTTATTGGCGTCGATATACCCGCTGCTCGTGTTGACGACCAGCTAAATAATAAGGCGCTTGTTCTTGTCCTACTGCCAATTGCATGTCTTGGCCATCAGAACTCAATTGCTGATTATAAAGTTGTTCATACTCGGCTACTGAAACGGCTCGCCGATTAGCCAACAGATCCGTCAATCCAGCATCGTCAAACCCTTGACGATAATTAGGTTGGATAAGGCCACTAAAGAATTCTCCCTCGGCCCCTGACCCATAACTAAAGAAACCAATGCGTTGTCCTGCTTGTAAATGGCCATGCCGTAATAGTGATAAAAAGCTTAAGTATAACGAACCCGTATACAGGTTACCCACATCCCGATTATCCGCTTGACTAGCTTCAAAGGCGGCTGTTAACTGGGCTTGATGCTCAGGTGTGGCCGTTGGCAAAATTTGTCGTAATCCCTTACGACCCATTTTGGTAAATGGTAAATGGAATGTAAATGCCGCAAAGTCGGCGATTGTTAATTTGGTCTGTCGTTGATAATCTGCCCAAACGGCCGCAAAAAAATCAAGATAGACATTCGTTGAATACTTACCATCCACCAAAGCTTCGGTACGATAAGTTGGCCGCCAGAAATCCATGACGTCAGCCGTATGATAACTGCTCGTGGCCTCCAACTCTAAAATCTGAGGGTTAGCCGCCACCAACATTGCCACGGCACCACCGCCTTGGGTCACCTCACCGGCGGTCCGCAACCCGTATCGCGCAATGTCTGCACCAATGACCAACACCTTCGCTTGCGGATGAACTCGAACGTAGTCAGCTGCTAGCTGCAACCCAGCAGTAGCACCATAACAAGCTTGCTTAAGTTCGACCGCTCGCGTTTGTGGTGAAAGTTCTAGTAGGTGGGCCAAATAAACGGCAGTCGCCTTGGAGTTATCAATCCCAGATTCTGTTCCAAACAAGACCATAGCAATCTGTGTTTTGATTGTTGGTGTCAAAATTTGAGCAGCCGCATTGGCCGCCATGGTGACGACATCCTGGGTTGGCGGAATCACCGCCTGTTTTGATTGACCGATTCCTACTTGATACTTTGCCGGGTCTGCTCCTCTAGCATGCGCCAAGTCCACCATATCCAGATACAGATTCGGTGTGTAAAATCCAATTTTGTCAATGCCTACCTTCACGGTCATGATGCGACTGCCTCCTCGAACGTTCAAAGTTACTCGTCTTACTGTAGCATTTTTTGAGCTCGGTCGACAACTTTTTCAAGATTGTATTATACAATTTTAAGTATTTAGATTTCGACTTAGAGCCACATTTAAGGCTTTTTGTTAGTTACAATTCGTTGTTTTTTAATTTTACTAATGTCTGCCGTAACTGGGCTTGCGTTTCTGGTGTCACCTGGGGATAGGTCGGTCGTAAATCCTGAAGACGTTTGACCAAAATGTTTGAGACGATTAACCGAGCGACCCCCTTATCATCTGCGGGAATAATATACCATGGATCTTTTTTGGTGGCTGTATTTGTCAGCATCTTGGTATAGGCAACTTGATAATCATTCCAAAAAGCACGCTCCTGCATATCACTGGGAGAAAATTTCCAATTTTTACTTGGAATCTCAATCCGTCGTTCAAAGCGCCGCGTTTGCTCATCACGTGAAAGGTGTAGGAAAAACTTGATTGTCACAAAACCTTGATGCCGTAAATACGTTTCAAAATGACGCAAGTCACGATAGCGGCGGTCAAAAAAAGCATCACCCACATCTGCTAGGGTTGTCACACCAGGAATATGTTGCGTTAGCAGCATCTCTGGGTGCACCCGACTGATTAAAACATCTTCGTATTGAGACCGGTTAAAAATTCGAATTTCACCTCGTTCGGGTAATTCGCGATTAACCCGCCACAGAAAGTCATGACTCAATTGGCGATTAGTTGGCTGTTTAAAGCTAACCACGCTCGTCCCTGCCGGATTAAGCCCACTCAGCACGTGGCGAATCAGCCCGTCCTTTCCTGCCGTGTCCATGCCTTGTAAGATAACAATAACACCTGTTTCCTTTTGCGCGTATAGCCGGCTTTGCAAATCACTTAGCGTTGCCACATTAGCAGCTAACGCATCATCAATAACGGCCTGTTCGGGAACCCGAGCTGCCCGCGTTGCCCACTTATTTAGATTTTCAAGCGGTTCACCCGTATAACGATAACGACTTTCAGTACTCATGACCCTCGCCTCCTTCCCATACAATAGCATGTTTACCCCCTTCTCGCAGAAAAAAATACTTGCGGGTTAAATCTCCGCGACAAAATGGTCGCGTTAGCCTATCAGCATTGCTATACTGAAGGTGTAACCACTTACGTCGTTTATAAAGGAGTGCCACGTCATGAAGAAAATTACAGCATACTTTGTCCGCCACGGGCAAACCATGTTGAATCATTATAATAAGGTCCAAGGTTGGATTGATTCCCCATTAACTGAGAAGGGACGGGCTGATGCCAAGCGGGCCGGTGAGCAGCTAAAGAATATCCCCTTTGCTGCAGCCTATAGTAGCGATTCGGGTCGTGCAATTGAAACTGCGCATATCGCCCTACAACAAAACCCAGAAAATATGAATATCGTCTCTTACCAATATCCTGAATTTCGGGAGCAGTGTCATGGGTATTTTGAAGGTAATGATCTAAACCAGATGTGGCAGTTCGTAGGTGCTCAGGTACAGTTAACTTCTGAATCCGCTGTGCTGGGAACTTATGGCTTAGAAAAAGCACGGGATTTAATCCACCAAGCTGACCTATACGGTGAAGCTGAAAGCAATGAGATGTTTTGGCAACGATTAGATCGAGGATTCGACAAGCTACGGGCTAATTCAAAAGATGGTGACCAATTTTTGGTTGTCTCCCATGGTATGACCATTCGTTCAATCATTGATCGGTACGCACCAGAACTAGACGAAGGTGTTGCAACAATTAATGGTAGCATCACCAGATTAGAAATTACCGACGATAATATTCACGTTGACTTCTTCAATAAAATTGATTTTCAATCTTAGGAGGTAATCTACATGAAAAAAATTCATCGTTCAGCAACGGATCGTGTATTTGCCGGTGTCCTTGGCGGATTGGCAGCCGAATTCAATTGGAATGTAACCGCTACTCGCGTCCTGTTTGTTATTTTAGCGTTAACCCCATTTCCAGCAGTTATCGCTTATTTAATCTTGTGGATGGTAATGGGCGACCCGGCTTAATTTTGAAGCGCTTGGTTTTTCCGAGCGCTTTTTTAATGATCTAGTTGACGTTCATCACAGAATCTCCTACAATTCAAGATAGCAACTTGTTATACCATGAGCAATGAATCAACACTTGCCCAATTACAAGGAGGTCGTCATTATGGCAAATTCAGAAAAAACGTTAGTCTTGGTAAAACCAGATGGTGTCGCTGAAGGTCATATCGGTCAGATTATTTCACGGCTAGAAAGTAAGCGCTATCAAATAGCGGCATTAAAGGTGGTCACAGCAACAACTGATCAACTCAAACGACATTATCGTGAGCAAGTTGAAAAGCCTTATTTTCATGAAATTCAGACCTATATGCAAGAAGGTCCCCTGGTTGCTATCATTGTAACGGGAACTGATGTGGTCAAAACTGTGCATAATCTCGCTGGAAAAACGCGGCCGAACGATGCCCAGCCAGGCACGATTCGGGGCGACTTTGCTCATGCCTATCCTGATGGTATTTTAAGAAACATTGTGCATACATCAGACAGTCGTGAAAACGCGCACCACGAAATTGCAATCTGGTTCCCTGAATTAGCAGTGGAAGCGCACCAACAAGCCTCTCCTTCTAAAAAATAAATTCAAACATCAACGGCCATCTTTGGCCGTTTTTTAATACGCCAAAAGTGTATACTTATTAAAAACGGAGGCCTGATATAATGGAAAAAAATCCACTGGTAACTGAGCTTTATCGATTAGCAACAGAAAATGATAAGATTGCGGTTTACCTCGCCAATACTGAGAAGCATTTGACGTTACGAAGTGTGGCGGCTGAACGAACTGACGTTGTGTTAGGAACTACTTGGAATGGGACGGCAGTTGTTATTAATCCAACCAATATCTTATACGCAACACCCGTTAAATAACTAAAACCGGTTGCTAGTTGATGCTGACGACCGGTTTTAGTTATCTGGATTTAGCGATACTGGGTTGAAACAATGCAGTTTGGTGATGCTGCTTGCCTGAATACCTATTTCCAGTGTTTTTCGAACATTTAATTGACTAGCCTGACACTCAAATTAGACTTTACTTTCTTTCATTTCCAAATATAGCTGTACTGCTTAACCAAGATATACTGACGACTCCCCTAAACTCATTTTGGTTTTCTTACCAATGAGAAAGACATCTGCATAATGAGAGTGGCTACTATTTTTCTTTAGCAGAACTGTTCGTTTCTTTCCAGAAACCTTCCGCTTAGTTACTTTGTAATTAGGGTTATTGTTCCCTGTATAACCGATCTGATACCATCCCTTGGATTTCTTAATAACTTGCAAATCTTTCCCAGAAATTTTGTGATGAAAGGCTTTGCTACCAGAGTCCATCGCATGGCTCTTTAATTTTATGAACATTGGATCCTTAACGTTTTTTAGCGGCTGATACCACTCATGCCTAAGTGACTTAGGAACCGTACTACTGGCCTCAGCAGCATAACCCGTCACCATGCAAAATGCCAGAGCAGTTGTTAAAACCAACACAATAGTCTTCGTAATCTTATTCATCCTTATCTCCCTGTATACAGATTTACTATTTAAAACTTACCTAAAATAGATTTTGTTGTCAATGATTTCCCAGATATTGGATATAACATTTGCAATAATCAGTCCTTGACGATGCAACAATGTCGTTCATATCTGATGAGCGTAGGATGTAGGCTACGTTAAAGAACAGTAATCTTCTGGACGATTATTATCTCGTGTATCCATTTATTACCGCTAATGGATAATTTTTAGGAGCTATTAAGTGACCAAGTTAAGAGTGTTCTAAAAACGTTCTCAATTCATATATTTTCTCCTACTTTTTAACGAGTTATAAAAAATAGGAACCTCGCTAAACGTTGATTTAACGGGATTCCTATTTTTATGGCTCTATGATATTTGGTGTTGATGGATAAAATCCATCGACGCCTTTTTTGTAAAACAAACTAAAAAGGGCATACTGCCCTGTGCTACAATCAAGTCGACGAAAACCAATTGAAAGCGAGTG
>NZ_JBNIIX010000030.1:0-11996 GCF_050106635.1 Levilactobacillus sp. LN180102 | reverse complement strand
TTCGGAATAGGTTATACTAGACAAAAGATCAGCTCCTAAAAGATGGGTTTGTGGTAAACACCATTTTAAAGGAAGCTGATCTTTTTTGTCCGAACAGCGTTCGGATTAATTTTACAATCTACCCACCAGAATAATCTGTGGGACAGTCCCAGCCCTCACCCTTTAGCTTGGCAGCTACAGATTGTTCAAATTTATCTTCCGCTATTTAACTAGTCTTCTTTTCTTTTTTAGTTGTAACTATTTACCAAAACGCCACCACTTTTTAGGTTTAGGTTGTGACTCCGGGGTGCTATTTTCAGGTTCCGGTTGTTTGTCTGACGTCACTTCTTTTTCACTATTATCATGCGGTGCCATCGTTAAGGCTTTCAAGTCCTTAATTTCTGCCTTGTATTCTTCGAGCAGTTGTTTGTCCTGTAAGGCCAATCTTTGTTGCTGATCTAGTAACTTATGTAACTCTTTCTTTTCAGATTGAAATTCTGATACTAAATTTCGAAGGAATTTCACTTCATCTTGTCCATCAACCGCATCTTTTTTGTTGTCGTCAACATCATCTTTTTGTTGACGGTATCTTGTTGACGAATCGTTTGAGAACATTGCTTTAATAGCTTTTTGCCCATCAACATCAACGTAAACAGTATTGCCTTTTGTTGATGTAAATTGACGTAAATCGATTGACGCATCTCTTTTTATCTTTTGCCATATAGCCTGCTTTGAAACGCCCAATTCATCAGCAAGTTCTCTAATAGTTTTAGGCATGATTTCCAAACCCCTTTCGGAGTTCAGCAAGTGCTTCTTGTCTTGCTTGATCTCTTATTTTTTTATCGTGCTCGGCCTGTTTATCAGCCAATGCTTGTTTCTCAGTAGAGCCTAAAGTTAACCCCTTAACCTTGTCAATGGCGCGCCATTTTTCCTGCTCTGTTAATTCACCATTATGCTGAATGTTAAAGAGTTTTTGACGTTCATCTTGAAATTGACCTTGTGAGAAGTCATTAGCGTTTTTCTTTTCAGACTTCCAAGTAAAAGAATACCCAATCACTGGTTTTCCGCGGCCTTTACCATATTTTTTTCTAACCGTTAGGCCTCTAAAAAGAGGCGTAAGTTCCTCTTTGATGGGTTTTAAAACGGATTGATTTATATTGCTACTTTTATAGCTTTTAGGGACATCTAATAGCTCGTTAAAGTCTGCAACTGAAAAGTAAGCGTACCCAGTAGTTCTAAATTGTTTTAGTAACCGAAACATGGTTTTTGCGTAGCTACTTTTTAAATCTCTGAATTCTGATAAAGCATAACGAACCCAACTTTCCAGCTCATTTAATAATTTTATAGCTTTGGGGTAAATTTTAATATCAACATAAGGATCATCAGCATGGCCGTTTATCTCAAATTCGGTAAACATAACAAAAAATTCACGATGCAGCCCATCTTTACTACGCCTTCCAAAGCGTAAGCCTAAAATTTTTTGATAAGTACTTTCAATATCGTCAATAAATCGGTTATTTGCTGTAGGTTTATATGCACTTAATTCTTTTAATTGATCAAATGAAAACCTTACAGTTTCGTCACCCTTGTCACGCATCCTAGAAACTATTGAGAAGAATAAATTCATTTCAACAGGAGTGAATTTTCGAAGTGGGATTGTATTTAATTCAGGATCATATTTAACAATTTCATTACTCAAATGAAGCACCTCTTTTAATGAATATGGTTTTATGAATATATAATACTACAAAACTCTATCTATAAACAGACAAAACTCTATCTATAAACAGACAAAACTCTATCTATAAACAGACAAAACTCTATCTATAAACAGACAAAACTCTATCCATAAACTCCTGTATTCCCTGGGAGAGTAAGGCTCAAGAGGGGTCTAAAAGAGGTTTAAAAGAGGTTTATAAAAGAGGTTTAAAAGAGGCACTACTGTACAAGATCAAAATCTAAAACAAAAACACAAAGGAGTGAGCCAAAAAACAGGCTCACATTAAACTCCAGTCGCTATGCTCCTTGCGCCTCACTCTGTTCGTTGCCTAAAAGGTGTGGCAAGCCACATTAATTCGGGCGCTGACGCCCCGAACCCCGTCCAAGCTGAACCAGCTTGACCGCTTTTTCACTCGCCGTTAGGCAGGAAAGCAAAGTTTCTATAAAACTTTGGCTTTCGCCAATTCAGTGTTAAGACTGGTTTAGAGCTGTCAATTCCTTATGCTCCCACGCTGCGCTCGTCCGCTACCATTGACAGCAAACAGTTAGTTTTTTTGAATCTCAACAAGAATTCAACTACTATGTTTGCTTCTAAAGCCCTTATTTTTCGTTTCTAGCGATTTTAAGACTATTTATATATATTTATACCAAAACAAAAATAAAAAGCCCTCAGTGAGCTTTTAGAGGGCTAGATGATGAAACCAGGACGATTAATAATATCTTCTTGTCTTTTTTACAAAATATAAGTATACAGGGAATCATACAAGTTCTTTTTGATCTCGTCAGGTTCATTGACAGAAGCTTCAAACAATTCTTGAATATCAACTTGCCAAGGATCAACGAGAATTTCATCAATTGGTTTTAATACTTTCTTTTCGTCCAGCTGAATTACCCCTAACATCAAAACAATGATTTCAGTTTAGATACATAGTTTTTACAGTATTGTTATTCAAAATTTGGTGCCAAATTTATAAAAACTATCTGCATAAAACAATTAAAAAATTTGGGTCAAAAGTACTGGAATCTGCAACATTTTTTAAGTATCTAAGGCATAACAAACTTAGTTAAGTACAAGCGTAAATTGAATTAAAAATACATTCAATTAAATAACGAGAAAAATTGATTTTATGGCTATCAGCAGACCGAGTAAAACGAGGTCAATGCGCACTTACACCCTTGACACTTGTCAAGGGTAGATTTAATCCCCATTTTGATGGGGATTATTTGTATTAGAAGGCTAGCGCCAACGATAAAAATCCTAGAGCCAAATCTCAAGATTAATCAATCACATTACGAAGGATCAAATGACTATAAGCAAGACGAGCACCGGGAGTTATCACCCAGGGGTGATTAATTTCAAAAATTTGAATTTCAGTTGCTAAGTAAAGTGGCGTCTTACCATGATTAAAAGCAAAAACGGGTTGCGGAAAATCAGGCTTACTAGCAACTTGGTGAACACTTTGACGAGAGTTCATCTGCCAACGAATTTTTAAATCTTCACGCGACAATAATTGTGGCAGGTGTGTTTTTTCAATTTGAGCTTGTTGTTGCAATTTTTGTGTAAAGGCTTGTTTAGTCTTGTTTTGATGCCAATCATCAAAAAGATCATACTTGTTTGATTTAAAATCTAAATCCATAAAGCCGGCCTCCTAACCAAAATCAATTTTATCCAGCATCGTTTCAGTACTAGCCTGGTCTAAGCCTAAATAAGCTAAAGTCATCGCCTCACTGGAATGATTGAGCAAATTCATGACTAAGCCAATATTATAATTTGATTGCGTGTAAACGCGATAAGCCCCGGTTTTGCGCATTGTATGGGTCCCTAGATAATTAATTCCTAACAGCTCACCAACCTTACTCATGATTTTATAGAACTGTTTTTCCGTAATATGGCGCTCGGGGTGTTGAATGGAGGGAAAGAGCCATTCAGAATCCAGCTGATGATCAAGTAGCCATTGGCGATACAATAAGAGCTCTGTTTGAACCGGTTTAAGGTACAAGGTATTAGGTTTACCCGTTTTTCGGTCATGAATGAACGCATTTTGTTTAATAGAACCGTCCGGATTAAAAATATCGGTCTGTTTTAAGCGCATGACATCACTGACTCGCAATAGTGTCGCCTTGCCAACTTGAAAAACTGTATAGTTACGCCGGCCAGCTTTAAAGTTATTAAGTAAGGTATCTTGTACCTCCTTGAGAACATTTGAATCTTTGATAGGTAAGACAATTTGTTGCATGTTAAATCACCTCGTTTTAAAAATATAGTCGGGAATTATAGCGGAAGTCTAAAATTTGAACTTCCGCTTATAGCAAGCGATTGGCGAAGAAAATAAGTGTTTTACATTAACTTGCTTGTTATATGATAATCCATTGCTTAGCTAACCTTAAAATTAGATAGTTGCAATAATTATAAAAAATCAGTATAATTAATGTAATACGATGGTAAACTTAAAAAGGAGGGATTAATTAAATGAGTAATACTATTATTAAAAACAAGACGATTTCAACTCGTGTAACACCCGATATTAGTGAACGAGCTAAAGCTAATCTAGCAAAACAAGGGTTAACCGTTTCTGAGTATATTCGTTTATCTTTGGTTAAAGCAGCCAACAATGAAGTTCGTTTAGTTAGCTTTTTAGATTCTCCGGAAGCCTTAGCGGCTAAAAAAGAAGCAGAAACAGGGCAGGTAAAAAATATCGGCTCCTTGACCGATTTTGCTGATTGGATTGATAAGTTAGATGCAAATTAAACAGACTAAGTCTTTCGACCGAGAATTAAAAAAATTAGCGAAAAAACATTTTCCGATAACAGTCTTGAAACCTTGTTTAAAAGCAATTGTTGAACAAGACGTACTTGTTTTGAAACGAATTAAAGATCATGCGCTAAAAGGGCAATGGCGTGGCTATCGTGAATTTCACCCCGCCAGGTATGAAAACTATGGTAAAAATTATGATAGCTGGATTGTTATTTATCAGCTAAATCATAACGAATTAGTTTTGTTATTGGTTGCGACTGGGTCCCACGAAATTTTGAAGGAATAGCTAGATTCAGTCACCCTTTGATTTAAAATTAAAATGGGTAACTCTCGTTAATAAATAATGGGGGTTATTTTTTTGTCCGGGAAACTTAAAAGTGTAGAAATAGTTCATCAGTAAGTATTTTTTTTAAAAGTAGTATTCTTATTTTTAAAGGAGTGATTTAGATGGCATATCTTAAACAAAAAGATTATCTTTATACAAAAAATGATCCCAAAGCTTCAAAAGAGGACACATTAAGTTTATTAGACCAAGTCACTGAGCAAAATGAATTGCTTGAAAATATAAAAAAAGAATTTCCCTTAAATGAAGATTTGGATATCGGTGGGACTAAAATTGCAATAAATGTATTCAACGAAATAGACAACAAAAAGTACGATTATAATTTATCTTTAAATAATTTAATAAATCTAGATTTTAAAAGAGTTGCCACTGGGAATAATAATTATAGACTTATTTTTTCAGTAGTTTCAGAGAAAGATAATAAAATTTTAATTTCGAACGTTGAAACTATCTATGATGCGAAGAAGAAATTATTGGATCTTCTTTTAGAGATAAACAAATTTTCAGATTTTATGTTAAAAAATGATAAACGTAAAGAGTTAGTCGATGAATTAACAAGCTTATCGAAAGATGAAGATATAAATAATAAAATTTTTAATTTTCGATTCATAAGTTCAAAAGATGCTGATACAGAACATGAATTTCTGAGGTCTGTGGTTACTCAAAATCGATATAAAACATATGACAACCCAATTATTTTGTATATTTCACTGATACTAATTCATAATCTTTCTAAAAACACAAATAAGGATTTTTACCTGGATAGCATGCACGTCAGTGATTCTACACTTGATGCTTCATTTCTGGAAAAATCAGGAGTGAAAATTGATAAGGGTATAATTGTTACAACGGGTTTAATTATTTCTAATAGTGAGTTAGGTGATGGTGCTGCTAAATTTAATGCTGTATATAAAGTGGAGAATACAGACGGTAAAAAAGTTACAGTAATCAGAGATGAACTTGCAACTATTAATCATGGCAACAATCCAGACACGATTAAAGAAAAATTGAAGAAATTAGAAAATCTTGAGCAAAATAGAAAAGATACTATATTGGCTGTCAAAGAAATTAAATGGTCCAAAAAGATAAAAAGAGATGATGTTTTAAAGTTGATGGCATTGATTAGTCATGTGAGGAATGTTCCCTCAAGATTAAAAGATTCAATGAAAAAAAGCATAGATAAAATTGATCTAACAAAACAAGCATATAATGTTATTGAAATTTTTGATAAACTAGATGGCTTTTTGGAGGAAGAGGATCCTGATATCACCTTAATATTAGAATCGAAGTTTAACGAATGGCTAACTAAATTCTAACCAGGTTAAGGGCTATATCTGTTTAAAAAATAATAATAACCCCCAATATCTACATTATAGATATTGGGGGTTATTTTAACAAGGTTTTCGAGGGGTTATTTGATAGAAATAGACCCTCTTGTTGTTAAATTAATGTTCTAATTTTATATGCTAAACCAGGGAAAGCCATTAGCATCTTTTCTTTCCAAACCTCTGGATCAACATCAATTGCCATAACAGGAATTAGTGCATTGATATCATCTACTGCTGTTTGGCTAATTTCAGCAGCGCCCACGAGATGATTTTGCTTGTCAAAGACTAATGATAATCGTGCGTGATCATCTGTTCCAGCATAAAGAAAGTCACCTTGAGTAATATCAATATCTTTAATTGAATAATTACTGTCTTCCTTTGCTTTATCAATACTAATTCCAGCTTGAGCGAGTTGGGGGAATGTGAACGTAACGGTTCCAATTACTGGGTACCTAAGAGGTTCAGTTGTTTTATTAGTAAGTAAGGCACTTAAGTAGTCTGCTTCAAACTGTGCCGTAGAGGTTAATGCTGGTGCGGTTTTATCAACAATATCGCCCATTGCGTAAATGTTATTTGCTGATGTGGTCAAATATTTATCAACTTTAATTCCGCGGTTGCTGTACTCTACACCAGCATTATCAAGTTTCAATGCATTAATTTCAGGAACTCTACCACTGGCATTAATAACTTTATCAAAAGTGCCAAGGTTGCCGTTAGCTGATTGAACCTCATAGCCAGTTTGTGCTTCGGTAACAGCTGTAACATTTGTGTTAAATATAAAATTAATACCAAGTGAGTTTTTCATTTCATCAACTAACTGATGAACGTGTTGGCTGTAAAATCCCTCTAGCGGTTGGCCGGATCGGACAATAACGGTTACTTTAACCCCGGCAGCAGACAACAATGTAGCAAATTCCATACCAACGTAACCACTTCCGATAATTGCGACGTTCTTTGGAGTATCTTCGAGTTCAAAAAGGTTAGTACTAGTAAGTAGGTACTCGTGGCCAGGAATGTTAAGAGGATGCGGCTTTTTTCCGGTTGCGATTACAAAATTATCAGCAGTGATTTTTTTATTATTAACTTCAATGGTATGTTGATCAACAAATGATGCTTCACCCTTGATGGTAGTCGCACCCAGGCCTTCATACATACTTTGCATATTATTTAGGAATGACGCCATAGCCTTATTCTTTTGCTGAATAAGTTCTTTCCAGTCAAGCTTAGCTGGTTGAGTAATTCCCTTACCTTGCAAACGCATTGAAGTTAAGGTTGCTCGTGCTGCTCCTTCTAAGAAAATCTTGGGTTCGCAGCCTTCGTTAGGGCAAATTCCGCCAAACCGATTCTTTTCAACAACCGCGATTTTCTTTCCGCTATTCTGCATTCCCAATAGGAAACGATAAACTGATGGCCCACTGCCAATAACAACGTAGTCAAACTTCATTTATAGCTTCCCTCCATTTATTTTGTTTTCTTCTTCTTATCCTCAGTTTGCTTTTGATGTTCAGCGATATTACAACCGTCTGGCCCACATACAGCAGCATCATTATTATCGCCAAATATTGTATTAAATTGTGGCTTATCTTCGGTCATCGTAAATTCCTCCTAATTTTCTTCTTCTTGAACTCGCTTTAAGGCTTTAACAAAGACTTCATATGGTTGGGCACCACTAATTGCATACTTATTATTGATTACAAAAAAAGGTGCAGCATGAATACCGGATTGTTGAGCCTCTGCCTCGTCATTGACCACAGCTTGATGATATTGGTTAGAATTAAGCACTTTTTCTACTTCGTCTTTAGCAAGCCCAGCTTCCATTGCCGCATTTAATAGCACATCATGGTCAGAAATCGATTGACCATCACTAAAGTAAACTTGGTAGAAGCGTCTAATTACTCGTTCAGTCAAATCAGGATCATTTTTAGCTTCTGCGAATTTAATAATCCGGTGCGCATCCATAGTATTTGTAGGTACTACACTGTCAAGATCCATTGGTAGACCATCGTTATGCGCCATTTGTTCGATGTAAGCCATTTGCTTTTTGGCCTGTGGCTCCATTGCCTTATTTCCCTGAGTGAAGTGATTAATGTATCCTTCATCGGTTTCCTTTGGTGTTGCAGGGTTAAGCTCGAATGATTTGAACTCTAATTCAGTTGTGTCATAAATACCAATTTCCTTCATTGCTCGTTTCATTCGGTTAGAACCGATATAACAAAAGGGGCAAGCAATGTCTGACCAATATTTGATTTCCATAAAGTAATTTTCCTCTCTTTAATCTTTAACCGTTTGCCGATGCTTTATGGCTTCGAAATATTCAAAGGCGTTTTGCCCAGCAATACCACCATCGCCAACCGCAGTTGTAATTTGCCGCAGTTGCTTTTGCCGGACATCACCAATTGCATAGATTCCAGGAATTGTTGTTTCCATTTGATCGTTAGTTATAATCCAACCAGCTTGATCGGTAATATTTAAATTATTGAAAATTTGGCTATTTGGAAAGTTACCGACATAAACGAAAACTCCATCAGTGTCTAGAGTTGTATCATCACCGACCTGATTGTTATGAATTTTTACTCCAGTAACATGATTTTCATCACCTAAAATCTCTGTCACACTAGTATTCCAAGTGAAATCTATCTTATCGTTATCAAAAGCACGATTTTGTAATACCTTTTGTGCCCGTAACTGATCGCGACGATGAATGACATTAACTCCATCAGTGACATTAGCTAAGTACAATCCTTCAGAAATTGCTGAATCACCACCGCCAACTACAGTAACATTCTTTCCTTTAAAGAAAGAACCATCACATACTGCACAGTAAGAAACCCCTTTTCCGGAGAACTTTTCTTCACCTGGTACACCTAATTTTCGATTATTAGATCCTGTTGCAATAATTACTGCGCTTGCTACTAACTCGTCACTATCGGTTTGAATATGCTTCATTTGTTGATCATCAACGGTAACGTTTTGGACATCACCATATACAAAATTTACTCCGGCCTTAACGGTTCCTTGATACATTTTCTCACCAAGTTCAGGACCCTTAATTGTTGTAAAACCAGGGTAGTTTTCAATGTCATCGGTGTTGTTCATTTGTCCACCATAAATACCGCGATCAAGCATTGCTACATTTAAATTAGCTCGTGCTGCATATAAGGCAGCGGTCATTCCACCAGGACCGGCCCCAATCACTACTACATCATATTTCCTCATTAAATTTCACTCCAATCTACTTATTAGTCGTCACGTAACGCTAATCCCTTATCCAATGAACGATTAACAATGACTTCTTGTGCATCAATAATGGTTAACCACTATATAATCTAAATGGTCTTGGTCTTTATGGGTTTCAGTTTTCTTATTAAGGAGTCGGACATAACTTTCAGTTGCTAACGTCCCCATACCGCCAAGAATAGTTAAAAAATTCTTCATTAGTTAATAGTGTTGGTAATGAAGTTTTCGACTTCTTCTTTAGTCTTCCGATCTTTATTGACAAGTCTTCCGATTTCTTGCCCATCTCTAAAAATAACGAAGCTTGGAATACCAAAGATATTTAGTTCTTGAGCCAATTCGGTATTCTCATCACGATCGACACTGATGAAAGTGTAATCTTTGAATTCTTGTTCAATTTCTGGTAGATGAGGCTTGATAAAGCTACAATCAGGGCACCAAGAAGCTATAAAAACTAAAATATATTTTCCATTCTTCAGTTTTTTATCAAATTCTTTTTTATTCATTACTGATAGTTGTTCCATTTAGCTTCTCCCCTCTTAACCTAATTAGTATATTGAGCAAGAACGGTTTTAAGTTGGTCCTTACTGTGGAGGCCAACCAGCTTATCAACTACTTGGCCATCTTTTTTGATAATTAAGGTTGGAATAGACATAATTCCAAATGCCATTGGTGTTTTTTGATTTGCATCTACGTCCATTTTAGTGATTTTGACTTTATCGCCAATTTCTTTATCAAGTTGTTCAATAATCGGTCCTTGCATTCGACATGGAGGACACCAAGTAGCCCAAAAATCAGTTAATGTAACACCGGTACTAGTTTCTTTCACAAAGTCTTTGTCAGTTAAGTTCTTAACCATAAGAGTCGCTCCTTTATAGGTAATATTTAATTAAAGTTGTTAATTGTGATTGATCAATAAAACGGGTAATTTTTTCAACGATTTTTCCATCACGCAGCAAAATAGTACTGGGTGCGGAATAAACATTGTATTTTTTTGCTAGTTCTGGGTGAGCATCTGAATTCACTACCCGAACGTTTAAATATGAATTAAAGTCATGGCTAATCTTATTTATTATTGGTCGCTGCGTATAACACTGGGCGCACCAATTATTCTCAAAATTAATTAAGGTTAGCGTTTTATCAATAGTAGACAAGTTATGTCACTGCCTTTCAACTATTCAATTGTTTGCTTGAATAGCTTAATAATATCACATACTTTTTGTAAGTCAATATAAAAGCACGATTTAATCAATAAATGACTAAATCGTGCTTAAACTGTTTATTCTGTTATTTTATTCCAATAATAGTAACTTGAATTTAAACTAACTGCGTCAAAACCATTTCTATTTAAGATCTGTGTGGCAATGTTGGAATTAGCACATAGTCTTCCACGGCAATAAACAATAATTTTTTGATCTTTAGGTAATTTGGGCATTGATTCTTTTAATGTTTCCAATGGGACATTAATTGCCGATTGTATGTGGCCTGCTGCATATTCATCAGAAGGTCGTACATCAAGGACAAAGCAATTTTTGTATTCTTCTTGAGCTTGCTTTAAGGAAATGGTTTTAACGTTATCTTGAGCGTCTGATTTATCCTGAATTGTTTTCATATCTGAAAGTTCACTGTTGCCAATATCGGTTAATAGGTGCACAAGATCACTAATTTTGGGAGAACTAAGGCTATAAATAATATGATTGCCTTTTCGTTTTGTTTTAACCAGATGACTGTCCTTCAATATTTGTAGATGGCGTGAGGCGTTAGCTACACTTATTCCGACCCCGTTGGCAATAGTTTCAACTGATTTGGGTGCTTGAGTTAAAAGATCAAGAATTTCTAATCGTCGATCACTGCTTAGCCCTTTACCAATTTTAGATAGTTCTTCATATAGTCCATTTTTGTAGTTAACTGCTTGTTCAAACATTTTCTTTCCACCTTTTCAACTATTTTGTTGAATAGTTTACCAGTTTTCCTATGAAATTGAAATTCAATATTATTAGTTAATAAATTAATGGGCCTTGTCTTTTTAGATTTAGGAGTCATCCTATAATTATAGACCCTATATATTCATAGCCCCTTTCTGTTTGGTGTTAAAGTATTAGTCATCGATGTCATGCACTATCTTGTTTAGCTCCGTTTTGATGGAACTGGGAATATTTTCTAAATTGAAATGATTATATATTTCTTTATCCTTAAGCATCCTTTTTTGTGCCTTATTTAATTTACACTCATTGTTACCCACTACCCATTCATCCTTTGTACGTATAAAGGGGTTTTGCGCACTTTCCTTTAACGCGTTTTGAACATCTTCATAAGGTAAATAAAATTCAATTGTAGATTTATTTAATTTTACAATCTACCATATAACGTCTCCATCTTTTCAAAACGACTTAATTCTACGGGCTATAAATAACTTAATTTGCCAGTGTATAACGTTTCAGATTAAGCTACCACTAAGTTATAATAACCATATCGAAAGGAGATCAATCTAATGAAATATACGAAAACCAAAGCGGTATTAAATCAACTCGTTGCCGATTTGAGCCAGATGTCAATGATTATCCATCAGACGCATTGGTACATGCGTGGACCCAACTTTTTGAAGTTGCACCCCTTGATGGATGAGTTCATGGAAGAA
>NZ_JBNIIX010000003.1:0-214229 GCF_050106635.1 Levilactobacillus sp. LN180102 | reverse complement strand
AGCCTGATAAGGTTGACATCGAGATAATTCATAAGAAATTGTTGACGGTGATCGGTTCAGCCGAACGCCCATTTGGATATTGGACAGCCCTAGTTCACAAAAGGTTTCGATTTTAATTCGTTCAGAATAGGTTATACTAGACAAAAGATCAGCTCCTAAAAGATGGGTTTGTGGTAAACACCATTTTAAAGGAAGCTGATCTTTTTTGTCCGAACAGCGTTCGGATTAATTTTACAATCTACCACTAAGTAATAATCAACTTGCTCGAACCCTTTTGTGACCATCAAAATATTTTTAACTAATTTTTGAACCGTCTCAACTTGATTATTATATAAAACTGTTGTAATTGAAATAGCCGTCATTTTACACCCCTAAATTAGTAAGCACTATTGGGCTTCAAGAAGACTTTAACGGTTTTCAATAATACCCAGAAGTCAAACGTGATACTTCGCTTCACTATATATTCCAAATCTAACTTAACCATCCCGTCAAAGCCCACTTCATTACGCAATGTCACTTGCCACAATCCCGTGCATCCTGGTTTAACAAATAATCGTTGCCTATCATATTCGGTATATTCTGCAACTTCTCGTGGTAATGGTGGCCGCGGTCCAACTAAGCTCATTTGTCCCAATAAAACATTCATCAGCTGCGGTAATTCATCCAAGCTGTACTTACGAATGAATCTCCCAACGTTAGTCACCCGCGGATCCCTTTTGATCTTAAACATGGCCCCATCGACTTCGTTTTGATCTGCTAACTTTTTTAATAGCTTATCAGCGTTAACAATCATCGATCTAAACTTGTACATTTTAAATGGTTGTTGTTGTTTTCCTAATCTCGTTTGCGAATAAAATACCGGACCTTTCGGATCCTCTAACTTGATTGCAATTGCCACAATCAGAAATACCGGTGATAACAAAATCAGGCCCAGCAAACTTGCTACAAAATCAAATACCCGTTTTACGACACGATACATATAACGATGCCGTTCATGATCCAAGTCAATCACAATCGACTCAGCATGATCTTCTCCATGATCCATTAGAATAACCAAAACCTCTTTTTCTTATTGAGCACCGAAATCCTAGTAAATTCCGGTTTCACAATTTCCTCCCCATTGAGGATTGCTCTAGCGTCATCATTAAACCTAATCGCAACATCTTTACCAGCCTGTTGCTCTAGTTTATTAAAGGCGTCCCCCATTAAGAATCGCCGTCCCTTAAAATTATGCGCATCCGAGGAAAAGGCAAAGCCCATACCACTGCGAATAATCTTAGCGGTTAATTTCTCGACATTATCGCCGAACACTCCAAGATAACTACTACTGGTCAGCTGCGTTAAACACCCCATCTCTACAAAATCATATAACCGGTCCGGTTCCTTCTGAAACCCATGGTTCCGTTCCGGATGGGCAATCACTGGTGTAATCCCACGCGCCTGCAACTCAAAGATCATATCTTCCGTATATTCTGGAATCCCACTGTGCGGTAATTCCAATAGTAGATACTTGCCGCCCTCATCCATAAACAGGATATCGTCGTCATCTAGTGCCCTTAGGAGCTCCCCCGTCAAGTGCACCTCTTGTCCGGGAAAGACTGTTAACGGGATCTTAGCAGCGTCTAGTGCTTCTTGAAAGGCCGTTGTTTTTCTCAATACATCTACCTTATGGTTGGTATATTCGCCATCCATATGGTGCGGTGTCAGCAGAATATGACTAATCCCTTGCGCCACCGCGTCGCGTGCCATACCAAGTGCCATCGGCAAGTCTTTCGCGCCGTCATCCACACCCGGTAAAATATGACAATGTAAATCAACTAACGTCACTTTTTATCATCCGTTCCGTAATAGCCGCCGTAATAACTGCCACCATAATAATTACCACCGTAATAACCCACTGACTTTTGGGCTGTCACACGATTCATCACTGTTCCTAAAATGTTAGCGTGAACAGTCTCCAACAGTTGCTTAGCCCGACGCACCCCATTCTTGTCAGCAATACCTTGTGGCACAACTAAAACCGTCCCATCAATTTGGCTTGCCAATAACTGTGCATCCGTCACCGTATTAACCGGTGGTGCATCAACAATCACCAAATCAAATTCAGCGGTTAGTTCACTTAACAAATTTTCAATTCGTTTACTACCCAATAACTCCGCCGGGTTAGGTGGAACTGGTCCACTTGTGATTACGCTAAGGTCCTTGACCATGGTCTCGCGAACCACTGCCGATAAGTCAGCGTTTCCTGATAGATAGTTCGTCAATCCCATCCGATTACTAACATCGAACGAGCGATGAACGGCTGGTCGCCGTAAGTCAGCATCAACGAGTACAACCTTAGTGCCCTGATCCGCCCAGGTAACTGCCATATTATTACTGATCGTTGATTTTCCTTCAGAAGGTTCCGACGATGTGAACAGAATTGATTGGAGTTGCTTATCAACCGAGGAGAATTGAATATTCGTCCGAATGGTTTTGAACTGTTCTGCAATCATCCCATTGGGCTCTGTATAGCTAACTAAACCGACACCATACTTTAAACTTGTATCATCAAGTTTTTTCTTGTTTCGCTTAAACCACGCCATTGTCGTCACCTACACCCTTCTTCGGCTACGCGCTTCTACTCTGCCATCTGCACCGGTAATTAAGACGTCTGAACTGTGACGTTCACGCGTAATCCGCTTTTTAACTTCCTTATCGTCAATTTCACTAACGATACCTAAGCTGGTCAATCCCAATTCATCCGTCAAGTAACTCTCGGAAGTAACCGTTCGATCCGTAACCTCACGCAATAATGCCAATCCAATACCGAGAATCAGCCCCACAATTAATCCGATTGCCAAATTGATGGTCTTTCTCGGACTGACCGCCGAATAGTTCGGTGTCGCTTTTGACACGATTGAAACATTATGAACGCTCATCATCTTAACAACTTGCTTTTTAAATACTTTGGCGGTTTCATTCGCAATTGTTGCCGCTGTTTTAGCATCCGTTGCCTTAACCGTAATCGAGAATACCTGCGAGTTCTGCTGGTTACTAATTGAAATAGCATTTTTCAATGCACTCATTGATCCCGGATATCCAGGGTAACCGCTGGTTGTGTTATTGACTGTCTTTAAGACAGTTGGGCTAGTAATGATATCCTTATATGTACTAATCATCTGCACGTCGGCTTGTACTTGCTGATACTGTGCCGCCTGCATACTGGCCGATAGTTTTCGATTAACCAATATTTCGGTTGTCGCCTCATATTTTGGCGTCATCACAAAAAAGGTAACAAAAATTGACGCCAAAAAAACTACTAAAGTTGTGATCCAAATTGCTTTGATGTGTTTACGCAAGATACCAAAAATTTGCATCACACTAATTGTTTGCTCAGAATCCATATTTTCCTCCAGTACGGCCTACTACCATCGCGTGTAAGTTTATTTTTCGATGATAATTTTTATCAACATTAATTTTTTTATGCTTATGATAGTATAGCGGGCTTTTTATCAAAAATAAAGGCTTTTCGGGCAAAAATCTTAACATTATAACAAATTAGGTACTTTTAGTTCGTGTTTTAACGAGTTAAACAGCATGTAAAAAAGGCTCACTTATCACATGTTACATGACAAGTGAGCCTTCATTTCGTTTAGCTTTAGTATCCGCCACCTGGCCCGCCAGTATCACCAGTCCCACTGGTTGTGTCCGTAGTTGCTGTTGAACTCGTACTATCCATTTGGGCAATCGTGCCTGTTGTTTTGTGGCTCAATCCCAGAGCTTTACGAATATAGTTGGTAACGCGTTGTAGTTCGGATTTTGAAGCAACCTCCATACTTTGGCTCTCGATTGTCTCGCTAGCTCCTTGCAAATGCGTCGTCTTAATATGTTGCGTGGCCTTACGGTAGTTGGTTGCCAGTGCCGTCAGGTCATTAAAGGTCAAATCCGTCTGAGTCTGCTTCGACAGTGAACTAATAAAGTCCTCATTTAGCAGCGATGAGATTGAATTCGACTTATTCAATAAGGCCATAATGACCTTACGTTGTCGTGTCTGTCGGCCATAATCTCCTAACGGATCATCATCACGCATTCGTGAGTAGGCCAATGCCTTTTTCCCATTCATATGGGTCTTTACACCCTTCTTGAACGTGTAGCCCCCATAGCTAAAGCTCAGCGTTGGCTTCAACGTCACGCCGCCAACCTCATCAATAATCTTTTCCATCCCGCCCATGTTGATAATGGCGTAAAAGTCGATCGGGATGTTCAGCATTTTCTGCACGGTAGTAATCGCCGTCTTAGATTTACCATAAGCGTACGCGGCGTTAATCTTCGAGACACCATAGCTGGTGTAACCCGGAATATTTACTGCGGTATCTCGTGGAATACTGGTAATCGTGGTCTTATTGGTTTGGGGATTAATCGTGACCACCATCATACTATCCGTTCGACCGGCAAATGTTCGGCCCAACGCCCCTGTATCGGTCCCCATTAAGAGAATCGACACCGGTTTCTTGGCCGATAGTACTTCATTAACATTTCGCAACTTCTTGGCTCCCGAAGCCTGATACGTGGTATCCACTGCATTTTTAATACTCTGATATTTTTTCATGCCATACGCTGTGCCCCCGGCAATTAGCACCAGGACCAACAGCAAGAAAAAATTGCGCACATGATGTTTCTTTCGGCGCGGTCGTTGCCGCTTTTCCATTTCCATGGTTTGGTTAGCCACCCTTTCAGCTCGCCTGTCACACTACCAGACGCTCATTCTTATTCCCTGTGTTTCTGTGATCGACTTAACCATTATAGAGGCCCAGCCTTAACACTTCCTAATTCCCGACCAACCTTAAGAAAAAACCAAGAGTACTCACCAATCAGCGTCATTAATCGCAGTTGATTCCACCACGTCTAAGCTTGCGGCTGTTGGGTTAGCAGTTGTACAAGCTCCGGTGCCGAAATCCGGCCAAAATACGCTGGCACATCTATCTGGTCAAAAACCTTCTGAACTGCCGCTGGCGTATACGGGATTCCCGTTAATTGCGTCGTCACCGCGGCAATTGGTAATTGACCAAAGAAATCGCCATGGATTTGGATGGCTTGAATCTGCCCTTGGACAACATCCAAGTCAAACTCAACCGTTCCGCCAGCAAAATGTTGGCGCCGCGTTAATGAATACGCCGGATCCTTACCATAAATCCAGTCCCAGTTATTAAAATACTGGTCCGCTAGCGCCTGAATTCCTGCCCGATCCGTTGAACTCAACTCATAATGTTTAGCCGCGGATAAATCGTCCACTTCCAGAATTTCTTTAGCCAAGGTATCCCGAAAGTCTTCAATCGTCAGATTCTGATAGGCCGCGTCAAAGTACGGTTTCAAGTTGGTCACCCGACTACGCACCGACTTGATCCCCTTAGAGGCCAATTTATCCGCCGGCACCCGCAACGCCCGTTCAATCTGCGTCTGATCCACGTCATACATCAAGGTACCATGAGAAAACATCCGTCCCTGTTCAGCATGCATCGCGTTACCCGAGAACTTCTTGCCATCAATCGTTAAATCATTACGTCCCGTCATGGCTGCCCCAGTTGCCCCCATCCGATGAAGGGCCTTAATCACCGGGTCCGTGAAGCGTTTAAAGTTTCCCACAGCATCTCCGTCATCACGGGTGATAAAACTAAAACTCACATTGCCTAGGTCATCATAAACTGCTCCGCCACCGGACGTTCGTCGGGTCAAAATAATCTGATGGTCCTGAACGTACTGCTGATTAATCTCCGCTAAAACATTTTGGTAACGCCCCACAATAATACACGGCGAATTAATATAGAAGTATAAGATGGGCTCCGTTAAATCGGCATGTTCCATCAAATACGTTTCAATCGCTAAATTTTGCCGAATATCTAAACTTGAACTGGCTAAATAACGCATCACGTCATCCCTCTCGCAAGAATTAAACTTAGTGTACCACGAAATGGAAACGCTACCGTGATATTTTAGCCCGTACCTGACTATGCCGATAGCCGTAGCTAACGTAGACGATTAAACCCAACACTACCCACACGCCAAAAGCCGCCCAAGTAAAGGCTTGCAGTTGCGTCATCAGGTAAACACAGGCGAGAAATGAGGCAATCGGTAAATACGGGTACCACGGCACCTTGAAAGCTGTATCCAAATTTTTAAATCGTTCATCATGCCGCAAAAAGACAATCCCCAACGAAACCATCGCAAATGCTGATAACGTGCCGATATTTACCAATTCGGCAATCTTATCAATTGGGATCAACGCTGCAAAGATACTGGCTACCATGCCAAAAATCCAGGTGTTGGCCACCGGAACGTGTGTCTTGGGGTTCAAGCGTTTCAACGCTGCCGGTAAGAGACCATCTCGACTAATAGCAAATAATAACCGCGTTCCGCCATACGACATCACGATTAACACCGTTGTCATCCCCACAATGGCCCCAAATGAAATAATTCCCGAAGCCCAGTTCTGGTGCACCAACGTTAAGGCTAAAGCCACCGGATCAGCCACGTTTAATTTCGTGTAGTGTACCACCCCGACCAACACAGCAGAAAGACTAATATACAGCACCGCCGCAACCAGCAGTGAACTAATAATCCCAATTGGCATATTACGTTTGGGATTCTTGACCTCTTCACTCGCCGTCGACACCGCATCGAAACCAATATAGGCATAAAAGGCGACCGCAGCTCCTTTAAAGATCCCGCTGGTTCCAAACGGCAGAAATGGCTTATAGTTTGCCGGTTTCACATAAAAGATGGCGATTCCGATAAATAACAAAATGACTAAAATCTTCACAACCACCATAATGTTATTAATCCGCGCCGATTCCCGAATTCCCTTGGACAATAGCCACGCTACCAGCATCGTGATGATTAAAGCAACCACATCAATTCCCCCACCTTTGACGCCAGCCGTACCGGCCGCCGCTTGGAAGAAGGCTGGTAGCTTTAGACCAAACCCCGCTAAGAGATTCTGAAAGTACGACGACCAGCTCACCGCCACCGAGGAAACTGCGAACAGGTACTCGGAGATTAACGCCCACCCTAAAATCCACGCCACAAATTCACCAAAAACCGCGTACACATAGGTATACGCACTGCCCGCTAACGGAATCGTTGAAGAAAACTCCGAATAACACAACGCCGCCATCGCACAAACGACCACGGCAATCAGGTAGGATAACATCACCCCAGGACCTGTATAATTAGCCGCAATTAATCCAGGCGTGATGAAAATCCCTGACCCAACAATTGCGCCAATTCCCATCGTGGTCAGACTAAATGCTGTTAGGGTCTTTTCCAATCCAGTTTTTCGATATAAATCCGTTTGGACTTGTTTCTTAATAAAGAGTCGTTTTGGCCATTTCAAGACGCCACCGCCTTTCACGTTAAATGAGATTTTGATTAGATTAATTACAATAGTTTAATTTGGTTTCTGCTAAAAGTCAATAGATTCTCCCACAAAACTCGGCCTTTGCAACAGTTGCGTTGCCCAATTCATCTCCCAACTTTCCCAAGATGATGCCACCAATTCCAAAAAGACTAAATCATTCTTTGATCTTTTTTTACTATATAAGGCACTTAAAACTCCCAGTCAATTTTCGATAATTCGCCATGATTTTTTAATCTTAGGGTTTACAAATCTCAAAAAGGTGCTAATATTAGTGCCACAAGATAAAAAACGGAGGAAAGACAAGTACGTTTGGTCAACCTGCCAGTGAGTTGGGACTTAGTGTAAACCCAATCAGTGTGGATCTTACGGAATAACCCTTTCTTAGTTGCTACCTGAAATGACCCGGGTCATAGTAGGGCGAGCCGTCACCGATACGTTACCATCGGGGAGTATGTTTGTACTCTGATTGAGTTGGTTTATCGTTGCATAAACAACTTGGGTGGTACCGCGAAAAGTCTTTCGTCCCTAGATATCTAGGGACGGGAGACTTTTCTTTTTGTCTTAAATTTAAATTGAAAAGGAGTAAGGACGATGCATTTAATCATTCCAGATTCATACGATCCAAAATTATCAGTCAAAGACACGCAACGGGCCATTCGCTACATTCGAGAAACTTTCCAAGATGAATTCGGTGCCCAACTGAATTTATCCCGCCTATCCGCACCTATGTTTGTCGAAAAATCAACGGGTCTCAATGATAATCTGAACGGGATTGAACAACCCGTGTCCTTTACCATGCAAGACATGGGCGATTCACAGATTGAAATCGTCCACTCCTTGGCTAAATGGAAGCGCGTCGCTTTAAAACGTTATGGTTTTAACCTCCACGAAGGCCTCTACACCAACATGAACGCCATCCGTAAAGACGAAGACCTCGATAACTTCCACTCAGCGTATGTCGATCAATGGGACTGGGAAAAGGTGATCACCAAGGAAGAACGGACGCTCGATACCCTGAAACAAACCGTTCGGCAAATCTTTAAAGTTATCAAGCACATGGAACACGAGGTTTGGTACAAGTTCCCCGAAGCCGTGCATCACTTACCTGACAAAATTCATTTCATCACGACTCAGGAACTCGAAGATCGCTTCCCTGATCTGACCCCTCGGGAACGCGAAAACGCCATCACCAAGGAATTGGGCTGTGTTTTCTTAATGCAAATTGGGGGAGCCCTCAAGAGTGGTAAGCGCCATGATGGTCGGGCTCCTGACTATGACGACTGGCAATTAAACGGCGATATTCTCTTCTGGTATGAGCCATTGAAGCAGGCCATTGAAATCTCTAGTATGGGTATTCGCGTGGATGCCGAGTCCATGCAGCGTCAATTAAAGATTGCTGACGCGGAAGATCGACTGAGCCTGCCTTACCACCAAATGGTCTTACATGAAGAAGTGCCTTTTACCATCGGTGGCGGCATTGGTCAGTCGCGGCTATGTATGCTGCTATTAGGGAAGGCGCACGTGGGCGAAGTCCAAGCCGCCTTATGGCCCCAAGCCATGATCGACCAGTGCGAAGCTGCTAATATTCATTTGCTGTAAAAACCACCAACTAATCCTTTAATAATCTGGGATTAGTCTGACAATTAAACAGAAAGCCATCTAGCTTCTCTTAGTGAGAAATTAGATGGCTTTTTAATGTGTTCCTATTATTTACTAGATCAACGTAGCTCCGATAACTGTTGCTCCACGCTTAATACTTGAAGTAGTGCCTGTGCACATTCTCGACCTTTATTTCCCCCTTTTCCACCCGCACGATTCAATGCTTGATCCATATTAGCCGTCATCAGTACACCAAACATCACCGGAATAGGTCCTGTCAACGAAGCCTGAGCCAGCCCAGCGGCGCTTTGCTGACAAACATAGGTATAGTGATCCGTTTCCCCTTGAACAACCGCACCTAGGGCAATAACACCGTCAATAACCCCCGTTTCACTCAGTCGCCGCGTCACCCGCGGTAATTCCATCGCGCCCGGTACTTGGACAACTAGAATATTTTCTTCCGGTATCCCCGCCTGTCGCAACGCCTGCTGCGCACCGGCCAGTAATCTGGTGGTTACCAAGTCATTAAAATCTGCGACAACAATTCCCACCTTAACGGGTCGCGTTATCGGTAAGCCTAAAATCTCAGTCATTATTTGTCACCTCATTTAAGATATGATGGAACTTATGCTTCTTTGTTAGTAGATAATCCCGATTTGTCCGAGTAACCCCCACTTCTAGAGGCTCACGCTGAGTAATCGTGATGCCTGCTTGGGATAATTGTTTCACCTTATCAGGATTATTGGTCAGTAGGCGAACCCGTGTCAGTCCCTGAGCGTGTAAAATAGCCGCGGCCCGTTCGTAACGTCGCGCATCGGCAGGTAAGCCAAGTTGTTCATTCGCTTCTACCGTATCGGCTCCCTGGTCTTGTAAGGTATAAGCACGTAACTTATTGATTAAGCCAATGCCACGTCCTTCCTGACGTAAATACAAAATAGCACCACGACCGGCAGCCGCAATTCGCCGCATTGACTCTTGCAGCTGGGCACCACAATCACAACGTTGCGAACCAAACACATCCCCCGTCAAGCATTCACTATGAACGCGTAATAATAAGGATTTCTGCCCCGTCACATCACCATAGGTCAGTAAGAGATCTGGTTGCTCATCGCCATTCTCAAAATCCTGTAGGCTGAACTCACCATACGCTGTCGGGAGTTTCACCCGTGAGATTGGTGAAACAGTCTGAGCTACGCGATAAGCCTTAATCTCTGAAATCGTAATAAATGGAATTTTCAGTCCTTCCGCCAATGCTTTTAGATCCTTACGACGAGCCATCTGACCATTTTTCTTGAGAATCTCGCAAATATAAGCAACTGGCGTCACCCCACATAAACGAGCCAAATCAACGGCTGCTTCCGTATGTCCCTCACGTTCTAAGACGCCATTGGCTCGTGCAATCAAAGGAAAGAGATGTCCGGGGTGATAAAAATCATCCCATGTGCTGGTTGTCACCGCTAACTGATGAATTGTTGCGGCGCGGTCAATGGCAGAAATCCCCGTGCTGGTACTCCGCGCATCTAGGCTACTCGTAAATGCCGTCTGAAAAGCATCGCTACTGTGCGGCAACATTGGTAGCAACGACAACCGTTGTGCAATTTCTGGTGCCATGGGCGCGCACAATAATCCCCGAGCATGTGTCACCATTTGATTGACCGTGTCCGGTGTAACCAATTCTGCCAATCCCACTAAGTCTCCCTCAGCTTCACGATCTTCAGCATCTGCTACGATAACTAACTGACCACGCTTTAACGCCGTCAAGGCATCCTCAACTCGACTAGTCATCAGTCATCCCCCCTAACTGGTACTGGCGAACCACGTACTTCCCCAAAATATCTGTCTCTACATTCACCTGATCACCGCACTGTAGATGACCAAGACTCGTATGTTCCAACGTATAGGGAATCAGCGCTACCTGAACCGTCTGACGAGTAACTGCCGTAACCGTTAAACTAACACCATCCAAGGCCACAGCACCCTTTTCAACCAAGTAAGGAGCTTGATCAGCTGATACATCAAAGGTCAACCGGACTGCGGTCCCTTCAGTATGACTTGCTCGTAAGGTTGCTGTGGTGTCAACGTGCCCCTGAACGATATGTCCATCCAATCCTTGATCTGCTCGTAAAGCAGCTTCCAGATTGACCTGCATACCAGTCTGCCAAGTTCCCAGTGTCGTACGCTGCAAGGTTTCAGCCATTGCAACAACGGTAAATGCTTCGTCAGTCACTGCGGTTAAAGTGAGGCAGATCCCGTTCACGGCGATGCTGTCCCCGACGTGTCGTGTCTGATGAGCCCGTGTCGTTTGAATAACGAGCTGTGCTCCCGTGGCTGTTTTATTTATTTGTCGAATGTAACCTTGATCTGTAATTATTCCTGTGAACATTTACGTTGCCTCCTAGTTGTCAGCTTGACATCATTTCCTAAAAGCGTCGTTACCGGCGGTGTGTAAGCCCGTTTGGGACTGGGCCAATCAGGGGCGTACACAGCCGGTAGTCCCGCACCACCAATTAACAACGGACTGAGATAAATGACTAATTGATCCGCCAAGTCATCTCGCACGAAAGCTGCCTGTAAATGACTGCCGCCTTCAACTAAAAGTGCTTGAATTCCTTGCTGATAACACAATGCTGTAATCGCTGCTGGTGACCACGTTGTTCGGGTAAACACGCGAACCTGCTCTGGTAATTGACACGTTGCTGGGTGGGTGGTCAACAACCAAATGGGCCCCGGCGCCTTAAACAAGGGGTGATTGGTATCGATATGTTCAATGTCATGAAGCACCACCATTCGAATTGGCACTGGTTCATCTATTGTCGCATCGCGGATGGTTAATCGCGGATGATCGATAGTTAGCGTCCGCTCACCAATCAAAATAGCTTGTTGCTGTCGTCGTAGCTGTTGACTATCAGCCATCGCAGCTGCTCCTGTCAAATAGGTTCGTTGGGCTTCCGCCTGATTAACCTTACCGTCTAGTGACATAGCATACTTTACAGTCACTTGGGGTCGATGATGCTGATAATAAAAATTGTAAGCCGGGTTCAGCGCCGTGGTTGAATCCAAAACACTCACAGAAATCCCCGCTGCACGTAGCTTAGAAATGCCGCGGCCAGCAACTAATGGATTAGGATCGCGTTGTCCAATCACTACCCGACCAACTCCCACTTCAATCAAGCGATCAGCACACGGCGGTGTTTTACCAAAATGGCTACATGGCTCCAAGGTGACATATAAGGTCGCGCCTTGCGCCTGTTGCGGTCGCTGGAGCTGGGCCAACGCATCAATCTCTGCATGCTGTTGACCATACCGATGATGATAGCCCACCGATAAGATTTGCCCATGCTTAACGAACACGGCCCCCACCAATGGATTGGTCCAAGTATGCCCAGAACCCCGGCGGGCCGCTATGACGGCTTGTTGCATAAACAATTGTTCCAACAATTCTCATTCACCTCACGAAAAAAGGGCCCCGCAGTTAAACATGCGGGGCCCCAATTTAATAGTAAGCTAAATAAGATCTCATACGAGTTCACACTTAAAAAAGTGCGCACAGAAGTACGACATTAGCGTTCGTTTCTTCTCCCATCCAGACTATACTGTCGGTCCCAGACTCACACTGGGTCAACCACGTTAAACGTGGGTCACGGACTTCAACTTTAAGTTGTCACCGTCGGTCGGGAATTTCACCCTGCCCCGAAGAAATCATATTCAGTTTTCAACAACCACTGTACACCATTTTTTAATTTGCAACAACCTTGAATCACTGGCTAAGCCATTTATTTCTTCAGTGATTCATCCAATGCTTCTACATTTTCAATCGGTCCGACCACCGTTAATACGTCATGCAACCGGACAACATCGGTGGGTTGTGGGGAGATGTTGATCTTCCCTTCATGCTGAATCGCAATTACCGTCAAATCGAACCGCTGCCGCAGGTTCAAGGCAACTAGATCTTGATCGACAAAGTGCGGGTCCGTAATCACGACTTCAGCCAACGTGTACTTATCACTGAGGTCAATAAAATTCAAAATATGATTGGACAGTAGCTTACGAACAATCCCATGCCCCATATCCCGTTCTGGATAAGTCACCTGATCGGCCCCCACGCGTTGGAGCACCCGGCCATGGTCACTGGTTTCTGCCTTAGCAATCACCTTTTTAGCCCCCAACTCCTTGGCTAACATAGTAGTCAGAATGCTGGCCTCCATATTGTTACCAATTCCTACAATCACGTAGTCAAAGGTATCGATATTTAGCCCGCGTAAGACATCTTCATCCCGCGTATCTGCGATTAATGTTTGGGTAGCGATATCCATCATTTCATTGACGGGTTCTTCTTTTACGTCCACGGCTAGCACATCTTGGTGTTCTTCTGCCAGTGTCTGAACGACGCTCTGTCCAAATCGTCCGAGACCTAAGACTGCAAAACTTTTCTTCATGAATGATACCTCCTAACCAATCAAGACATTTTCTTCAGGATAACGAATCTTATTAACTGTGGTTTGCCGCTTAGACAGTGAATATAGCGATGTGAAAATGCCTACCCGACCGATGAACATCAGTAACATAATGACCAACTTACCAATCACGGTTAGATGCGGCGTCAATCCCAGACTTAAGCCCACCGTTCCAAAGGCAGATAACACTTCAAACAGGATGTACTCCAGACCAAAGCCCTTAGGAATTTTCTCAGTTTGCGTCAGAATCAACGTGGCCACGACCATGACGATGCTGGCCAAAAAGATCAATAGTAATGCGCGGTTAATATTGCTAGCACTAAAGCGCCGCCGACTAAACTCAACGTCTTTTTTCCCGCACAATTGGGCAATGCTTTGGAGCATCAACACACCGAACGTCGTGGTCTTAATCCCACCAGCAGTAGACCCAGGCGTCCCACCAACAAACATTAAGATCATAATCAGAAAAATACTCCCTGATTGCAGACTATTCGTTGGCACGGTAATCAACCCAGCCGTCCGGGGGGTCACACTCAAAAATAGCGTATTGATCGTTCGGTTAAACCATGAAGTATGCGCAGGTAGGATCGATAGATTGCGCTCCGTAACCAGTAACAACAAAAAGCCAATAACAAACAAAGCGCCGGTGGTTGTCAATGTCAGCTTAGAATTGAGCGTTAGCCGTTTGCGTTCGTGAAATAACAGCAGATCGCGCCAGACCAAGAACCCTAATCCGCCACCAATAATCAAAATAATGGTAACTAGTAGCAGATAGGAATCATTTCGAAAGCGCATTAGACTGTCCCCAAAGACATCAAAGCCGGCGTTACAAAAGGACATGACCGCATGGTAGACCGAGATGTACAGCCCCCGCACCCAGCCATAGCGGGGCACAAAGTCAACTGCTAGTAGTAGACTCCCACCAATCTGAAATAATGCCGACAAGCCGACGACATAGGTCATTACGCTTTTAGTATCACTTAAATTTTCTAAGTTTAGCGACTCTTTAACCATCAATTGCGTTGACAGGTCCAGGTTGCGCCGCATGAGATTAAATAACAATACCGCAAAGGTCATGTACCCTAAGGCACCAATTTCAGCCAATCCTAAAATGATTACCTGACCAAAAATTGACCAGTGTTCCGCCGTATTAACGACCGTTAACCCGGTAATACAGGTCGCTGAGGTCGCCGTAAAGACTGTATCAATAAAGGAAGTCCCCCGCATGCCATTGGTCGCGACCGGTAGGCTCAAAAGCACTGTACCAATCGTAATCAAGAAGACAAAGCCCCAGACCATTTTTTTAGAAAGCGTATCGAATAATTGTGACTGCTTAATTTTTTCCATGAGTCTCCGTTCCTCTTCTATTCATCTCAATTCAGCTTAAGCCAAAGATGAACGGAACACAACACTTATCCAACTGAAAATCAGATTTTAGCCCCGGTAGAAAGCGCTTGCAATATTAGTGTGAATTTTCTACACTCAAGTTGTCAGAAGCGATTAACCAAAAAAGTTAGAGGAGATGCTTTTATGCCAGCACCCTTATTACTTCAACCCGTTTTCCACGAAAAAATCTGGGGCGGTTCTCAGCTGAGATCCCGGTTTAACTATCCCATTTTCTCCGACCACACCGGTGAGTGCTGGGGAATTAGTGGTCATCCCCACGGATTATCGACGATTAAGAACGGCCGCTATCAGGGGCAAAGCCTCGCAGCCGCTTGGCACGCTCACCCCGAACTGTTCGGCCACCGCGATACGCAACAGCCTTTTCCGTTGTTGACCAAAATCCTAGATGCCCAACAGGATCTCTCGGTTCAGGTTCACCCCGATGACTCCTATGCGCGAGTGCATGAACACGAACTAGGAAAAACTGAGTGTTGGTACGTCATTCACGCTGAGCCAGACGCCCAACTCTATTACGGTCACCATGCTCAGACGCGATCACAATTGGCAGCGTGGATTCACACGGGGAACTGGCAGGCCCTATTTCGCCGGATACCAATTAAAACCGGAGATTTCTTTTATGTTCCAGCCGGAACCGTCCATGCGTTAGGCGCTGGCACCATGGTCTTGGAAACACAGCAAAGTTCAGACACAACGTATCGGCTTTACGATTTCGATCGAGTGGACACACACACTCATCATAAACGTCGGCTCCACCTGAAACGGGCTATTGACACGATTCAAGTTCCCCACCGCGATCCCATACTGACAGTGACCACAACAAGCGACCATCATTTTATGCAGACGAATTTCGTTCAAGCTCCCGCTTTTACTGTTGTTAAATGGGACTTGAACGGAACCCATACTTTTCACCAAGCCGCAACTGACTTTACGTTAGTTTCCGTTCTAAACGGTACGGGAACCCTCACCATTGCCGAACAGCCTTACCCATTACGAGCAGGAGATCATCTCATTTTACCGTCAACCGTCACTGACTGGCAGATACACGGTGATCACCTAAGTTGTATTGCGACGTTACCTGGACCGGATATTTAAATCAATTCACAAAAAAATCCCCACCATCGCTGGTGAGGATTTTGCCAATCGTAATATCGAAATATTAACGCTTGGAGAATTGTGAAGCTTTACGGGCCTTCTTAAGACCTGGCTTCTTCCGTTCTTTCATACGAGCGTCACGGGTCAACAGACCAGCGCGCTTCAATGGGCCACGGAAATCTGGGTCAACTTCGAGCAATGCCCGAGCAATCCCATGACGAGTTGCGCCGGCTTGACCGGAGAAACCGCCACCACGCACAGTAACTAATGCATCGTAGTTACCAAGCGTTTCCGTAACGTTGAATGGTTGTAAGACAACTTCACGAATACTTGCAAATGGAATGTAGTCTTCGATTGCCTTGTTGTTCATAACAATTTTACCTGAGCCGGGTACTAAACGTACACGAGCAGAGGAGTTTTTACGACGGCCAGTGCCGCGATATTGAACTTGTGCCAATTTGGTTTCCTCCTTAGATTAGGTTAGTGATGTCTAATACTTCTGGCTTTTGAGCTTCGTGCTTGTGGTCTGCACCAGCATACACGTGAAGCTTCAATGCCATTTGGTGACCTAAGGAGTTCTTAGGAAGCATGCCTTGGACAGAAGTTTCGATCAATTTTTCTGGGTTTTCATCCCGGAAGTTACCAGCAGTCCGTGACTTCAAACCACCGGCGAAGCCAGTATGGTGGTAATAAATCTTGTTAGACGCCTTACGGCCAGTTAAAGCAACTTTTTCAGCGTTGATCACGATAACGTTATCGCCAGTGTCCACGTTAGGGGTGAACGTTGGCTTGTTCTTACCACGTAAGATTGAAGCAACGACTGAAGCAAGCCGACCTAAACTAACATCGGTTGCGTCGACGATGTACCATTTGCGGTCAACGTCGTTAGGTTTTGCCATATAAGTTGTACGCACGTTAAATTCCTCCATAAATCTGTGTTTGTCTGACACCAAGTAAACTTTCCGGGGCTTATCGTGGGGCAAACAATACCAACGACTATGATACAAAGTTTTTCCCATAAAGTCAATGATTGTTTGTCCCTTGAACTTAAATTATCGCTGATGTTGCGGTAATTTTGTCGGATGTTGCGGATCTTCCCCCTGATAATAGACGTGTTTCAAGTACAGTCCGGCCGCCGGCACCGTCCGCCGCGCCTGCTTACGATCCTTGACCTCATACAAGCGTAAAACATCATGAACCGGTCGGGTGCCCGACCCAATTTCGACTAACACGCCCACCATAATCCGGACCTGGTTGTACATAAAGCCATTCCCGTAGAATTCAAAAACTAACTCATGATTGGCCTCATCAATGTGGCAAGTGGCTTCATAGATAGTCCGCACGAACGTCCGCGTTTGGGCACCCGAGGCAACAAAACTCGTATAGTCATGTTCACCTACCAGATCAGCCAAGGCAACATTGATCTTTGCCAAATCAACTGGAAACTTCCAATGACCCGTATAGTTTCGCTTAAAGGGATTACGGAATTCGCCCATGTCCATGCGGTACTGATACTGTTTACCAGAGACATCATAACGCGCGTGGAAAGTCGGGGCGACCTCCTCAACCTTTAAGACCTCCATATCCATCGGTAACATGCTGTTTAAGCCCTTGCGCATGTTATCCGCAGGGATGAGAAAGGGAAAGTCGAAATGAACCACCTGCGCCAAAGCATGGACGCCTGCGTCAGTTCGTCCAGAACCATAGATCACAATTGCCGGATCAGGTTGTTTAGCCATTTTGTTGACCACATCGGTCAGTGTACTCTCCACAGTGCGCTTATTGGGTTGCCGCTGGAACCCAGCAAAATTGGTCCCGTCATACATTAAAGTGACTTTATAACGTTGCATTTGTTCCTCCTACCAATGACGAAAAATTAAAATCGCCACAAATCCAAGTAAAAATAATAGCCAAGTGACGGTATCACGCCGTTGCCAAGTTAAGATTCGGTACTGACTCCGGTGTTCACTATCTTGATACCCTCGCGCTTCCATCGCTGTCGACAAATCCTCAGCACGATTAAACGCACTCATAAATAAAGGCACCATTAGCGGAATTAAGGACTTGGCTTGCTTGAACAAGCCCCCTTCCCCAAAATCAACGCCTCGAGCACGCTGAGCATTCATAATCTTAGTGGCTTCGTCCATTAACGTGGGTACAAATCGCAAGGCAATCGATAACATCATCGCCAAGGTATCAACGGGCACTTTCACCCACCGTAATGGTTTCATCAATGATGCCAGCCCGGTGGCAATGTCTAGTGGCTGAGTCGATAGTGTTAATAACGTCGACATCATGATAATTAAGAGAAAGCGAACAAAAATATAGCCAGCGTTAATCAATCCATCTTGCGTGACATTAATAAAGGCCCAGTGGAAATACGTGTGTCCCCCAGCTGGACTGAATAAGAGCTGTAACACGACCGTAAAGACGATTAACCAAAGCAAGGGGCGAATTCCCTTCAAGAAGAATCCAAGGCTGATTTTAGACGACAAAATAGCGCCTACTGTAAAAGCAATGAGAATCGCATAACTCCAGATATTGTTGGCCAAGAAAACAACAATAATATAGCAAAAGCTCAGCATTAATTTCGCTCGGGGATCTAATCGATGAACCACTGAATCCAACGGTAAATACCGCCCAAAGATAAAATTAGACATGATCTGCCCCCCGCTGGGCCCACTGCTGGGCTAGATAGTCGGCTAATTGATCGGCCGTTAAGGGCTGTTTAGGAAAGGTTAATCCCCGATCACGTAATCGGCGAGCAAATTGTGCCGCTTGTGGCACATCCAACTGGTGGTCTTGGAGCCACTCACGATTACTAAACACATCAGCTGGAGTTCCAAATTTCATGAGGCGACCTTCATGCATCACCGCAACCTGCTCAGCATACTGGGCAACATCCTCCATTTGATGCGTCACTAATACAATGGTTAAGCCTTGTTCTTGATGCAATCGGGCAAATAATCGCATCATTTCCTGACGACCTTGGGGGTCCAATCCAGCGGTCGGTTCATCCAAAACCAACACTTTTGGCTGCATGGCTAAGACACCAGCAATGGCCACCCGCCGCATCTGACCACCGGATAACTCAAACGGTGACCGCTCTGCATAACTCTGATCCAACCCGACAGTCGTTAACATCTCATCAGCTAACGCCAGCGCATCGGCCTCGGCCATACCGAAGTTCTTAGGACCAAAGGCAATGTCTTGTCGGACAGTCTCTTCAAACAACTGATTTTCGGGAAATTGAAAAACCATACCAACATGCTGACGCAGTGGTTTCAAGGCCGCATTGGTTGTCTCCGGGGTAATCGTAAATTCATCAATTTTGATGGTGCCACTCGTCGGCTTTAACAAGGCATTCAGTTGCTGAATTAGGGTTGATTTACCACTACCCGTATGACCGATAATTGCGAGATAGCCGCGATCGGGAACCGTCAATGAAACGTCCGTCAACGCAGTATGGGCCATTGGCGTACCCGCTTGATAAGTATAAGTTACGTGTTCGAAAGCGATTGCCACAGCCATTCCTCCATTTCCGCCGCGGTTTGATACGTCGTCGGTGGTGTAATTCCCCGCTGACGTAAAGCCGCTTTTAATTTCTCAGTAAAGGGTAGATCTAATCCCATCTCAACGAGCTGGGTACCGCGCTCAAAGATTTGTGATGGAACTGCCTCGTCTACTAGCCGACCATCATCAATCACCAAAACCCGATCGGCACTAGCCGCCTCATCAATATCGTGAGTAATCGAAATAACCGTTAAATTCTGTTGCTGACGTAGCTGGCGCACAATTGCTAGCATTTCAATACGACCCTGAGGATCTAACATGCTCGTTGCTTCGTCTAAAATTAGAATTTTGGGCGCAATTGCCACAATCCCAGCTAATGCTACCCGTTGTTTCTGGCCCCCGGATAAAGAACTGGGTTCTCGCTGGGCAAAACTGGTCATACCTACCTGGGCTAATGCAGCTTGTACTCGCGGAACCATTTCATCACGCGAAATTTGACGATTCTCAAGTCCAAAAGCCACATCGTCCTCAACCGTGGCCCCAACGAACTGATTGTCTGGATTCTGGAAAATCATGCCAATTTGCTCCCGCACCTGCCAGACAGTTTCCGGCGTTAGCGTGATTCCGCCAACGGTCACACTGCCTTGGGTAAACGGCAATAATCCATCTAATGATTTAGCCAGCGTTGACTTACCACTCCCATTATGGCCGACAATTGCCAACCACTCGCCAGCGTGAACGGTAAAACTCACATCAGTCAATGCGGGTGCCTGATTCTCATCGTATTGATAGGTTAAGTGATCCACACTAATGATATTTTCTGTCATCTTACACCGTCTCCCTCAGCAAAGTCATCAGTAATTATACCAAAGTTTTATAAAACCGCGAACCCCCGCAATCCCCACCAGGTAAAAAAGGGTATAAAAAAATCACTAACAAACTAGCGGCGCTGAGGCTTTCGCCCCCATTCAAGCTAGACTCGGGGAATTCCCATCATCATAACGCTCTATACCACATAGTCCTAGTGATTAATTTGAAACTTATTGACCGCGTTTAGGGACGCGATTACTCCCTGTAACCAATGACTGATTAGTCAACGAATTCCAAGATAGCCATAGCAGCACCATCGCCACGACGAGGCATTGTCTTCATAATCCGCGTGTAACCACCCTTACGATCAGCATACTTAGGTGCTAATTCGCTGAAGACCTTTTGCAATGCGCTGGTAACAACCACATCATCGCCGTCTTCTTTAACATCAGCAACTACGTTACGAATGAACGCAGCAGCTTGACGCCGGGCGTGCAAGTCGCCTTGCTTACCCAAGGTAATCATTTGGTCAGCCGTCTTGCGAACTTCCTTAGCGCGTGCTTCAGTCGTTTCGATGCGGCCGTTCAAGATTAAACTAGTGGTCAAATCGCGTAACAAGGCACGACGTTGAGAACTAGTCCGTTGTAATTTACGGTAACTCATAACCAGAAACCCTCCTTTGAGTGTCTAAAATTAGTCTTCCTTCCGAAGTGACAAACCTAAGTCAGCTAACTTAGCCTTAACTTCTTCAAGGGACTTGCGACCCAAGTTACGAACCTTCATCATGTCTGCTTCGGTCTTATTGTTCAATTCTTGAACCGTGTTGATACCAGCACGCTTCAAACAGTTGTAAGAACGAACGGATAAGTCGAGCTCTTCGATGGTCATCTCAAGCATCTTTTCCTTATGCGTTTCTTCTTTTTCAACCATGATTTCTGCATTCTTAGCTTCGTCCGTCAAATCAACAAACATTGCCAGATGTTCAGTCAAGATCTTAGCAGCCAGAGCAATGGCTTCGCTTGGATTAATTGAACCGTTTGTCCAAACATCCAGGGTCAATTTATCGTAGTCAGCTCGTTGGCCAACCCGTGCATTCTCTACTTGGTAGTTAACCCGTTCGATTGGGGTGTAAATAGAATCCACAGCTAAAACGCCAATTGGCATGTCAGTGTTGCGAGTTTTGTTCTCGTCAGCAGAAACATAGCCCCGGCCCTTATCAGCTGTCATCCGCATATGGAACGTTGCACCATCCGCAACTGTTGCAATGTACAGATCTGGGTTCAAGATATCAACGTCGGCTCCGGCAACAATATCACCAGCGGTGATTTGAGCAGGACCCTTAACGTTGATCTCCATCGTTTCTTCCTGATCATCAGAGCCATTAAGCTTCAACGCAATCTTCTTAACATTTAAGATGATTTGCGTGACATCTTCAACGACACCTTCGACAGTCGAAAATTCATGCAGAACCCCGTCGATTTGAATGCTGGTAACAGCTGCACCAGGTAATGAAGAAAGTAAGATCCGCCGTAAGGAATTTCCTAGCGTTGTCCCGTAACCACGTTCCAACGGTTCGACAATAAACTTACCGTAGTTGTTACTTTCGTCAATTTTATGAATGTTAGGCTTTTCAAATTCAATCATTCTTATCGTTTACCCCTTTCAAACCGCGTTGAGCTCCTATAAGTCAATCCCATCATGAAGGTTGCCCTCATTAATGAAACGCTCACGTTAAACCCGACGGCGCTTTGGAGGACGAGTCCCATTATGAGGCACTGGGGTAACGTCACGAATAGCCGTGATTTCGATCCCAGCAGCTTGGATGGCCCGAATTGCAGATTCACGTCCTGAACCAGGACCCTTAACAGCAACTTCAACGGACTTAATTCCGTGTTCTTGTGATGCTTTAGCAGCGGCTTCAGCAGCCATTTGAGCAGCAAATGGTGTTGACTTCCGACTACCCTTGAAACCTAAGGCACCGGCTGATGACCAAGCGATCGCGTTCCCTTGAACGTCAGTAATCATGACCAAAGTGTTGTTAAACGTAGCATGGATATGTGCAACCCCGGCTTCAATGTTCTTTTTCACCCGACGTTTGCGACTAGTTTTTCTAGTAGCCATAAAGTGTTAACCCTCCTTTACTTCTTCTTCCCGGCAATCGAAACAGCTTTACCCTTCCGAGTGCGGGCGTTATTCTTGGTGTGTTGACCGCGAACAGGTAAACCGCGACGGTGACGCATTCCACGGTAAGAACCAATTTCTTGCAAGTTCTTGATGTTCAGGCTAACTTCACGACGTAAGTCACCTTCGACCTTGTACTTGTCGACTTCGGCACGAACCTTGTCTTCTTGATCGGGTGTTAAATCACGAACCCGAACGTCTTCAGGAACACCGGCATCAGCAACAATCTTGTGAGCCGTGTTAATTCCAATTCCAAAAATGTAAGTCAAACCGTAAGCGATTCGCTTATCACGTGGTAAATCCACTCCAGCAATACGTGGCATTTAGGTGCACCTCCTATAATATTGAATTACTTACCCTGGCGTTGTTTATGCTTAGGGTTAGCTGAGCAAATAACCATTACTCGGCCCTTACGCTTGATAACCTTGCAGTGTTCGCACATTGGCTTAACTGATGGTCTTACTTTCATGAATATCCCTCCTACATCTGTCCCGGCCGCTACTTAAAGCGATAAGTGATCCGGCCCTTAGACAAGTCATACGGTGACATTTCAACAGTTACTCGGTCACCAGGCAGAATCCGGATGTAGTGCATCCGAATCTTACCGGAAACGTGAGCGAGAATCTCATGACCGTTTTCTAATTCGACCCGAAACATCGCGTTAGGCAATGTTTCGGTAACTTTACCTTCGACTTCGATGACATCGCTTTTCGCCACGAAAGTACCTCCCTTTTATTTGTGTGTTAACCACACGTAAAAGCGGTAGAATCCACAATTGGACCCCACCTAGCACCTGTGAATCGCGACAGCGCGCCATTTACAGGCTAAACCTGAATAAGCTTACCATAATTCATGCTTAGACGCAAGAACTAAGCGACTTCCTACAGGTTCTTCAGGATCTTTTCGATGTCGACATAGACGTCATCAATGTCACGGTCACCATCAACCGTAAATAATAAACCCTTTTTCGTGTAGTAATCAACCAGCGGCGTATTCATTTTCAGATTAACTGCTAACCGATTCTTAACTGTTTCAGGCTTATCATCTTCACGTTGATAGAAGTCATGACTACCACAGACATCACACGTACCCGCAACTTTAGGTCGCTTGTATAACTTGTGGTAAGTTGCGCCACAGTTACGGCAAATGTAACGACCAGAAAGGCGTTCTACCAAGACTTCTGGTTCGACGTGAATATTAATCACGGCGTTGATGGTCCGGTCAAGTTCAGGTCCAAACGTATCTAACGCTTCAGCCTGAACAATTGACCGGGGGAATCCATCTAACATGAACCCATCTTTGGTATCATCTTGAGCTAACCGATCATGAACGATACCGTTCGTCACTTCGTCCGGCACCAATTCACCTTTGTCGATAAATTTCTTGGCAGCCAAGCCCATTTCAGTTTCGTTCTTCATTGCCTCACGGAAGATATCTCCCGTGGAAATATGTGGCAAATGGAACTCATTGATAATCTTTTCGGCTTGGGTACCCTTACCGGCGCCCGGTAAACCCATGAGGATTAAATTCATTGCTGTCATGTTCATGCTCCTTCTTCGAAATTTTCCCGAAAAACACAAGCAGGTGTGCCAATTAGATCAACACACCCGCTGGAAACTCATTAAGCTGGTTCTGGATCTTGGATAAAGCCAACGTATTCGCGCTTCATCATCAATCCGTCAACTTGTCGCATCGTTTCAATGGCAACCCCAACCACGATTAAGAGGCTGGTACCACCTAAACCAATTGACTCATCTAAGTTCCAAAGGTTCTGGGCTAATAACGGAATTAAAGATACGAATCCTAAGAAGAGAGCCCCAACAGTGCTGAGACGCATCAACAAACTGGAAACGTACGATTGCGTTTCGTGACCAGGCCAAACACCAGGAATATAGCTCCCCTGCTTTTGCAGGTTCTCCGCTAACTTTTCTGGGTTAACTTGCACGAACGCATAGAAGAACGTGAACACAACGATCAGAACAGTGTACAAAATAGCACCATCGAGCGTCTGCATGTTAAAGACGTCCGTCAACGTTTGGTACCATGCATCTTGAGAGTGGGTGTTTTGGAACGCCATCAGAATAGTCTGTGGCGTGGCAATAAACGAACTCGCGAAGATGACGGGGATAACCCCCGCAACATTAACCTTCAACGGTAAGTAGCTACTATCTGGCGAACCAGACACGCGGCGTGTATATTGAATAGGCACCCGGCGTTCCGCTTGTTGAACCCACGTAACGAAGGTCACAATAATTAGAACTAACACGATTAACCCAAGAATAAACAGACCACTCTTCCACCAACCGCTTGACGAAACATCGACGAAATAAGTTTGATAGAGTTGATAAACAGATTTTGGTGTCCGGGCAATGATCCCCGCAAAGATGATCATTGAAATCCCGTTACCCAAGCCCCGATCGGTGATCATATCACCCATCCAAGTGGTCAACATCGTTCCACCGGTTAAGATTAACCCGATGGAAAGATATGTCTCGACACTCGGATTTTGAACTAATTTCAGTGAACTTAAAGCACTGAAACCAGCCGTGATCCCGATGGACTGAACAAATGCTAACGCAATTGCTAAGTACCGTGTTGCTTGATTCAATTTCCGTCGACCAACGTCCCCTTGCTTACTCCACTCAACGAAGCGCGGAACGATGTCCATTTGTAGCAATTGAATAACGATTTGTGCAGTGATGTAAGGCGAAACCCCCATCGCGAAGATGGAGTAGTTTGATAACCCACCACCACTGAAGGTATCTAAAATACTAACCAATCCAGAAGACGCAACGCTTTGAAGTGCCTTTGCGTTAATGCCGGGGACGGTAATATAAGTACCCAACCGAAAGACAATCAAAACCAATAGAGTAAAGAGAATCTTATTACGAATGTCTTTAATCTTAAAGGCGTTTTTCAAGCTTGATAGCATTAAATCACCTCAGTTTTACCACCAGCAGCTTCGATAGCTTCAGCAGCTGATTTAGAGAACTTAGCGGCCTTGACCGTCAACTTCTTTGATAACTCACCGTTACCCAAGATCTTAATACCGGCTTTTTCGTTTTTAACGATGCCAGCTTCAACCAAGGCAGCTGGAGTTACTTCTGCGCCATCATCGAAGACATTCAATGCGGACAAGTTTACGACAGCAAATTCCTTACGGTTAATGTTGGTAAACCCACGCTTTGGAATCCGACGGTACAATGGCATTTGGCCACCTTCAAAGCCCAAACGAGTCTTGCTACGAGCCTTTTGACCTTTTTGGCCACGACCAGCAGTCTTACCGTTACCAGAAGAATCACCACGGCCAACTCGGTTACGAACCTTCCGTGAGCCTTCAGCAGGTTTTAGTTCATTCAACTTCATGCTATTGCGCACCTCCTTATTTAATGATATGAGACTTACTTAACTTCTTCAACCTTAATCAAATGTGCGATTTGGAAAAGCGCACCGCGGGTTGCTTCGTTATCTGGTTGTAAAACAGAGCTGTTAACTCGCTTCAAACCTAAAGCTTCCACGATCTTCCGCTGTTTAGGGAGGCGGTGAGCCGCACTATGAATTAAAGTAACTTTTAATTGAGCCATTTTAATACCCCTCCTTATTCAGCTAAGTGTTGAAGAGAGACACCACGGAGAGCGGCAACTTCTTCAGCACGCTTCAACTGAGTCAAGCCATCAAAAGTGGCCCGAACTGCGTTGACTGGCGTGTTAGAACCCAAACGCTTTGAAGTAACGTCGGCAACACCGGCTAATTCCATGACGGAACGAACGGCACCACCAGCGGTTACCCCAGAACCTTCAGCAGCTGGCTTGAGCATGATCTTGCCCCCACCAAACGTACCGAGTACTTCATGAGGAATGGTCGTTCCCACGATTGGTACTTCGATCAGGTTCTTACGAGCGGCTTCAACGGCCTTACGAATAGCTTCTGGAACTTCTTGTGCTTTACCAGTACCAAAGCCAACGTGACCGTTCTTATCGCCGACGATAACAAGTGCAGCGAACCGAAGACGACGGCCACCTTTAACAACCTTAGTAATCCGGTTGATAGCAACAACATTGTCTTCAAGTTCTAACTTGTCAGGATCAATAAATTTTGCCATGTGTGGTTATTCCTCCTTACTGTTAAAATTTAAGCCCGGCTTCGCGAGCAGCTTCTGCAAGTGCTTGAACACGGCCGTGGTATAAGTAACCGCCACGATCGAACACTACATTGGTAATTTTCTTTTCAATAGCGCGCTTAGCAATCAACTCACCAACACCTTTGGCTTGGTCAGTCTTGTTATCGCCAGCTACTTCGCTATCTAACGTCGAGGCACTAACAAGCGTGACACCCGCTACGTCATCAATGACTTGAGCGTAGATGTTTTTGTTAGAGCGGAAAACGTTTAAGCGTGGGCGTTCAGCAGTCCCAGAAATTTTGTTGCGAACACGAATATGACGCTTTTGACGTGTCTTGTTCTTATCTGGTTTCGTAATCAAAATAGTCACCTCTTTGTAAAATTATCAGCATTAAGCTGCGATGTTACTTACCAGTTTTACCTTCACGAATCCGAACATATTCGTTTTCGTAACGGATACCCTTACCCTTGTAAGGTTCTGGTGAACGAACGGCACGAACTTCAGCAGCAAAGTCACCGACTTCTTGCTTGCTAATACCGGAAATGTTGATAGTCGTGTTATCAGGAACCTTAACCTCTAAGGTTTCTGGAATCACCATTTCAACAGGGTTGGAGTAACCAACACTCAAGATCAAGGTCTTACCCTTGGCTTGAACACGGTAACCAACACCGACCAACTTCAAGGTCTTCGCAAAGCCACTGACAACACCTTCAACCATGTTGTTCAAGTTAGCCCGTTGCGTCCCATGAAGGGCCCGCGTCTTGTTGTTGTTATCTGGGCGATCAAAATCAACGGCACCGTCACTAATCTTCATTGAGATGACGGATGAGAACGTCCGGGTTAATTCACCCTTAGGACCCTTAACCGTAACTTGATCACCATCACGTTTAACTTCAACGCCGGCTGGGACGTTGACAGTTTTATAACCAATACGACTCACTTAAGGCACCTCCTATCTTCTTAAAAGTTTTACCAAACGTAGGCGAGAACTTCGCCACCGATTTTCTTGGCGCGCGCTTCTTTATCAGTAACTACCCCTTCAGAGGTGGAGATAATAGCGATACCCAAACCGTTTAATACCTTTGGTACAGCATCGGCCTTAACGTATGAACGTAAGCCGGGCTTTGAAATACGCTTCAAACCACTGATAACACGTTGGTTATCCTTACCGTACTTGAGGAATACGCGGATGATACCTTGCTTGTCATCATCGATGTATTCAACGTTGCGGATGAAACCTTCGCGCTTCAGGATTTCAGCGATGTCGCGTTTAATTTTAGATGCAGGTACTTCGAGTGATTCGTGACGCACCATGTTGGCGTTACGGATCCGCGTCAAGAAGTCTGCAATAGGATCAGTCATGGACATTAACGTTTACCCTCCCTTTGTTTAAAATTCGTTTTACCAGCTAGCCTTCTTCATACCAGGAATTTGACCCTTGTGGGCAAGTTCGCGTAGGCAGATACGGCAAAGGTGGAACTTTTGATAAACAGAGTGTGGACGTCCACAACGTTCGCAACGAGTATATGCTTGTGTAGAAAACTTCGCAGGACGCTTGTTCTTAGCAATTTGTGATTTCTTAGCCAATTGTGTGAACCTCCTTTATTAGTGTGCGAACGGCATACCGAATTGAGTCAACAATTCACGTGACTCTTCATCAGTGTTAGCCGTTGTAACGATAACAATGTCCAAACCACGAACACGGTTAACGTTATCAAAGTTAATTTCTGGGAAAATCAATTGTTCACGAACACCCAGAGTGTAGTTACCGCGACCATCAAAGGCCCGAGAACTAACACCATGGAAGTCACGAACACGTGGTAATGATACGTTGATTAATTTGTCCAGGAATTCGTACATCCGGTCACCACGGAGGGTAACCTTAGCACCGATTGACATGCCTTCACGAAGACGGAAGGTTGCGATTGACTTCTTGGCCTTAGTAACCAATGGCTTTTGACCAGAAATCAACCCAAGTTCTTCAACGGCTTCGTCAAGGTTCTTAGCGTTGGAAACAGCATCACCAACACCCATGTTCAAGACGATCTTTTCGATCTTCGGCGTTTGCATAACAGAACTGTAGCTGAACTTTTCCACCAAAGCTGGTGTAATTTCACTAACGTACTTTTCTTTTAAACGAGCTGACATGAAATGATGTTCCTCCTTTCAACGATTATTTGTCGATGGTTTCGCCGGACTTCTTAGCGAAACGCACTTTGTGACCATCTTCTACTCGAACGCCAAGCCGGGTTGGTTCGTTGTTCGAAGGATCGATGAGCATAACGTTGGATGCATGAATTGGTGCTTCAATATCGATAATGCCGCCTTGAGGATTCGTTTGCGAAGCCTTTTGGTGCTTCTTAATCATATTGACACCTTGGACGATCACACGGTTCTTGGCATTCAAGACTTTGGAAACAGTTCCTTCTTTTCCTTTGTCTTTGCCGGCGATCACGCGGACCTTGTCACCAGTTTTAATAAGCATTCCTTTGGGCACCTCCTTGTTAAACGTTTCTTGATTACAGTACTTCGGGTGCTAATGAGATGATCTTCATGTAGTCGTTGTCACGTAGTTCACGAGCAACTGGGCCAAAGATCCGAGTCCCCTGTGGGCTCTTGTCGTCTTTAATCAGCACTGCAGCATTCTCATCAAAGCTGATGTATGAACCATCGTTACGACGTACACGAGACTTCGTCCGTACGACAACGGCCTTTACAACATCACCCTTTTTGACAACGCCACCTGGTGTTGCTTGTTTGACAGTAGCAACGATAATATCACCAATTCCGGCGTAGCGACGCTTGGAGCCACCCAGAACCTTGATCGTCAGGATTTCCCGGGCGCCGGAGTTATCGGCAACCTTTAAGCGACTTTCTTGTTGGATCACAGCTAGTGTCCTCCCTTCAGTTCTAGTTCAGAATACGATAAAAACGACACCTAAATGATTACTGCTTTTTCAACAATGTCGACTAAGCGGAACCGCTTGGTTGCAGACAATGGCCGAGTTTCCATAATTTCAACAATGTCACCAGTGTGGGCTTCACCATTTTCATCATGTGCCTTGTACTTCTTGGAGTACTTGACACGCTTGCCATAGCGAGCATCAGTTTTTGTCGTTTCTACGACAACCGTAATCGTCTTGTCCATCTTATCTGAAACAACGCGACCGCGGTAGACCTTACGGTTATTACGTGCATCACTCATGTATTCGTGACCTCCTTTTTATCGTATTCTACTTGTTCAGTTCTTGTTGGCGAAGAGCGGTCTTCAACCGCGCAATGTTCTTACGAACCTGCTTCAACCGTGCGGTGTTTTCCAATTGACCAGTAGCTAATTGGAAACGCAGGTTAAATAATTCGTCCTTGTAGCTCTTTTCTTTATCGAGCATTTCAGCAGTGGTTAATTCGTTGATTTCTTTAGTCTTCATTAGATTCGCCACCTACTTCCTCTCGGGATAAAACCTTCGTGCGAACGGGAAGTTTCATGGCTGCAAGGCGTAAGGCTTCGCGAGCGACTTCTTCAGAAACGCCGCCAACTTCAAACATAACCTTACCACGCTTAACTGGGGCTACCCAGCCATCTGGCGTACCTTTACCATTACCCATCCGGACCCCAACACCTTTAGCAGTGTAGGATTTGTGAGGGAAAATCTTGATCCAAACTTTCCCACCACGCTTCATGTAACGAGTGATTGCAACACGAGCAGCTTCGATTTGACGGTTAGAGATCCAATGTGAATCTAAAGCCTGCAAACCGTAGTCGCCGAAAGCAACACTCTTGCCACCCTTGGCTTCGCCACGTAGCTTACCACGGTGGACACGACGGAACTTTACTCGCTTAGGTACCAGCATGCTATTTCCCTCCTTGTCCGTTAGATTGTTTCTTTTCAGGCAGAATTTCGCCACGGTAGATCCAAGTCTTAACACCCAGAGAACCGTAAGTTGTGTGAGCTTCTACCCATGCATAATCGATGTCAGCACGTAACGTATGCAATGGAACCGTACCTTCAGCATAGCTTTCGACACGGGACATATCAGCACCGTTCAACCGACCAGCGACTTGCGTCTTGATACCCTTGGCACCAGAACGCATTGTCCGTTGCATCGTCCCACGCATAGCGCGACGGAAAGCAACACGGCCTTCCAATTGACGAGCAATGTTTTCGCCGACCAATTTGGCATCTAAATCTGGCTTCTTGATTTCCACGATGTTGATGTGGACACGCTTGCCAGTTAAGTCGTTTAATTCCTTACGGAGATTTTCGACTTCGGAACCACCCTTACCAATAACCATCCCTGGCTTAGCAGTGTGGATTGAGATGTTGACGCGGTTTGCAGCCCGTTCAATCTCAACAGTAGATACAGAAGCGTCAACCAGACGCTTTTCGATGAATTTACGGATTTGAAGGTCTTCCTTCAGGTAAGCAGCGAAATCCTTTTCAGCATACCACTTAGCTTCCCAGTCGCGAATAATACCGACCCGTAATCCGGTTGGATTTACTTTTTGACCCACGCGTTATCCCTCCTCTTTTTCAGATACAACAACCGTAATGTGACTCGTACGCTTGTTGATTGGTGAAGCAGAACCTTTGGCACGAGGACGGAACCGCTTGAGGGTTGGTCCTTCGTTCACATAGGCTTCGCTAACAACTAGATCTTGACGATCTAAGTCAAAATTATTTTCTGCGTTTGCAACTGCAGAGTTCAATACCTTTGCCACAACCGGTGAAGCACCACGCGGTGTGAACTGCAAAATAGCTAGTGCTTCAGCGACGCTCTTGCCGCGGATAAGATCGATGACAAGGCGGACTTTGCGAGCAGCAATCCGAACTGTTTTAGCAGTCGCTTGTGCTGATGTAACTTGTTCAGCCATTAGTTAATCCTCCTTATCAACGAGTTTTTTTATCGTCGCCACCATGACCACGGAAAGTCCGGGTTGGTACGAATTCGCCAAGCTTGTGGCCTACCATGTCTTCTTGAACGTAAACTGGTACGTGCTTCCGTCCATCATAAACAGCAATGGTGTAACCAATAAAGCTAGGGAAAATAGTCGACCGACGGGACCAAGTCTTAATGACGGTCTTCTTTTCGGAATCCTTTTGCGCATCAATCTTCTTCAGCAAGTGCGCATCGGCGAAAGGTCCTTTTTTCAAACTACGACCCATTATGAAACCTCCTCTACTTGTGGCGCATCGCTAAACACGATGATCACCTGGTCTCTTGACTTCCGGATAACCGGAAGCTTACATCTTAGAACCTTTACGATGACGAACAATGAACTTCTCAGTCTTATTCTTCTTCGAACGGGTCTTCTTACCAACTGTCTTCTTACCCCATGGAGAAAGAGGAGATGGTAACCCAACAGGTGCTTTACCTTCACCACCACCATGTGGGTGATCGTTAGGGTTCATAACTGAACCACGAACGTGAGGACGTTGACCAGCCCAACGAGTACGGCCGGCTTTACCAACGTTAACCAATTCATGTTCTTCGTTACCAACAGCACCGATTGTCGCACGGTTAACGCTCAAAACCATCCGAACTTCACCGGAAGATAAACGAACTAACACGTACTTTTCATCGTTAGCTTTACCTAACAATTGAGCTGAAGTACCAGCAGAACGGACCAATTGGCCACCCTTACCAGGCTTCAATTCGATGTTGTGAATAACTGTCCCAAATGGGATGTTCTTCAATGGTAATGCATTACCAGTCTTGATATCAGCTTCGGGACCAGATTGAACCTTGTCGCCAACCTTTAAGCCCTTAGGAGCAATGATGTAAGACTTAACACCGTCAGCATAAACTAACAATGCGATGTTTGCTGTCCGGTTAGGATCATATTCGATTGCCTTAACCGTTGCAGGAACGTCATCCTTGATCCGCTTGAAATCGATGATCCGGTATTGACGCTTGTTACCACCGCCACGGTGACGGACAGTCATCTTACCAGCGTTGTTACGGCCAGCGGAATGGCTTTGTGAATCAAGCAATGACTTTTCAGGAGTCGTCTTAGTGATGACGTCTTTGTAAACCAAGCTCGTCATGTTACGACGACCATTGCTTGTTGGTTTGTATTTCTTAATCGCCACGTTATTTCCCTCCTATATCTGAGATTTTATTCTTCGTTGAATAACTTGATTTCTTTTGAGTCGGCAGATAAGCTGACAATGGCCTTACGACGCTTCTTAGTGTAGCCTTCGTAACGTCCTTGACGCTTCTTCTTACCTTTCAAATTCATAACATTGACCTTAACGACCTTAACATCAAAGATGTCTTCAATGGCATGCTTGACTTGTGTCTTGGTTGCTCGTACATCAACGTCAAAGGTGTAACGCTTGTCGTCCATAGTTGCCATCGTTGCTTCGGTAACAACTGGGCGTAAAATAATGTCACGTGATTCCATTATGCGAGCACCTCCTCTACTTGAGAAAGAGCTGGTTGGGTAATCACTAACTTGTCCGCATCAGCGATGTCAAGAACATTTAAGCCCTTGGCAGGGATAACCTTAACGTTTGTTAAGTTACGGGCTGCTAAAGCAGCAGTAACGTTGTCGTCTTCAAGGACAACCAACGTCTTCGTTGTGACGTTCAAACCAGCCAACACTGCAGCAAATTCTTTAGTCTTAGGTGCGTCGAATGCTAAACCGTCAACGACGACAAAGCTTTCGTCTAGAACCTTTTGAGAAAGAACTGACTTAAGTGCTAAACGGCTAACCTTCTTAGGAAGGCGGTAACTGTATGAGCGAGGGGTAGGGCCAAAGACGACACCACCACCAACCCATTGTGGTGAACGGATGGAACCTTGACGGGCACGACCAGTACCTTTTTGACGCCATGGCTTCTTACCACCACCACGAACAGCACTCCGGTTCTTAACGGCGTGTGTTCCTTGGCGTAAGGAAGCTCGTTGCATCAAAATCGTGTCGAATACGACATTTTCGTTAGGTTCAACGCCGAAGATATCAGCGTTCAATTCAACGTTGCCGTTTTGGCTACCATCTTGTTTGTATAATGCTACGCTTGTCATTTAATTATCCTCCCTTCCGTTTTATTTTTCAGATTGCTTAGGACGTGGTGGGCGAACAGCACTCTTAACAGTAACGAGTGACTTGTTAGCACCTGGCACGTTACCCTTGATCAACAGCACGTTGTTTTCAACGTCAGCCTTAACGATCACGAGGTTTTGGATAGTCACTTGCTTGTTACCCATCCGGCCTGGAAGCTTCATACCAGGGAATACCCGGTTAATGATGGCACCCAGAGAACCTGGACGACGGTGGTAACGAGAACCATGGGCCATAGGGCCACGGCTTTGACCATCTTTATGAATGTTACCTTGGTATCCATGACCTTTAGTGACACCAGTGACATCCACGATGTCGCCTGCTTGGAAGGTATCAACCTTAACTTCGTCTGCTACCTTGTAATCTCCCAGCTCAACATCTGTGAATTCACGAATGAAGCGCTTAGGAGTCGTGTTTGCTTTTGCTACATGACCTTGTTCGGGCTTGTTGCTGAGTACTTCACGCTTGTCTTGGTAACCAAGTTGAATGGCATTGTAACCGTCGTTTTCCATTGTCTTAACTTGCAACACAACGTTTGGCGTTGCTTCGACAACAGTCACGGGGATCAATTCGCCAGCATCAGTGAAGACTTGCGTCATCCCGACCTTTTTCCCTAAGATTCCTTTTGTGGTCATGAGTACACCTCCGATTTTAATGTATTATTTTGTTGCTAGAAATTATAACTTGATTTCGATGTCAACACCACTAGGCAAGTCAAGCTTCATTAATGAGTCGACTGTCTTTGGCGTTGGGTTAACGATATCAATTAAACGCTTGTGCGTCCGCATTTCGAATTGTTCACGTGAGTCCTTGAACTTATGTGGTGAACGCAGAACCGTGTAGATCGTCCGTTCAGTTGGTAATGGGATTGGGCCTGAGATGCCGGCACCAGTTCTCTTTGCCGTTTCAACGATCTTGTCCGCTGATTGATCGAGGATACGATGTTCGTATGCCTTCAACCGGATCCGAATTTTTTGTTTTGCCATTGTGTTCCCTCCTTCGTCTATTTTAAAAATAAGACTAACTCCGTGGAAATTTACCGCCATACCCTCGTGGCAAAGCAGCCGGGTGTGTCGCAACCTTCCACATCATCGCTTAAACTTTCGGCGCGACCCCCCTGGGCACAAAAAAACACAGGGAAATACAGCACTTGACTATCATACTAAATAAAGTGGCGCCTGACAAGGGATTTCACGGAATTCCTTGAATTTTTTTGGAAGTAGTGGACGAGATTTGACCTAAATCAATTTTAGTTCTGGCAAATAAGGTTAATTAGCGGATGATTTCCTATTTAATAGTAGCTTTGTCAGTAACCACACTAGACCACAGGTTAGAACATCCGCCACTGGTTGGGCCCAGATCACGCCATGATAGCCAAATAAATGGGCTCCTAGGACCACCATTACGTAAAAAACAACACCTTGCCGGGCGATAGACATGATAAAGGCCCCACTAGCCTTCCCCGTACTCTGAAAGACCGTTGTGTATACGAGGACGGCTCCAACAAAAGGCGTTGTTACTAGAAAAGCACGTAACATGTAAGTCCCAGTCTGAATGACTGCTGGATTATGGAGGAATAATGCCATTAGTTGCGGCGCAAAGATTATCAGAATGACGGCAAATACTAAGGCATAGACGACCTCGACCAGCAAGTCAAAGTGCAGAATTTGTTTAAACCGCGCCCTATTCTTCGCACCAAATGTGTATCCAATCAAGGGTTGTGTTCCGAATGCAAAGCCCACCATCACTAACATAATAATCATGTAGACCTTCAAAACAATCCCCATAGCAGCGACCCGGGTTGGACCGTAATCTACAAGGTAGCGATTTAAAACAGCTGTGCCAAAAGCTTGCATGAGGTTGGTAATGGCGCCTGGAATCCCGATGAATAGAACCTGACGAAGTAAGTGCCCATCAATGCGGCTTAACCGCACATCTACTGAAACAACCTGACAATAGCGCCAAGTTAAGTAGACCAAGACACCAGCGGAAATCGTATAACCGATTACTGTGGCTAAGGCTGCCCCGGCTGCTCCCATGCCAAGTGAGAAGATGAGAATTGGGTCTAGGATAATCGTTATTACAGTTCCTACCATCGTTCCGATCATCGATTGTGTGGCAAATCCTTCCGTGCGAATCAAATTACCCGGAACAATCGACACAATAATCGGCATAGCTCCCAACGCCATAATCCGATAAAACTGTGCGGCATATACGTAAGTCACCGCTGTTGCACCTAATAAATGAAGAATTGGTCGTTCAAACGCCAATAATAAGATAGTTGTCACTAGACCAAAGACCACCGCTCCATAAAGGCAAAAACTACTAACTCGTCTTCCAGTCTGAAAGGCCTTTTCACCTAGCAACCGGGATATCAACGAGCTGCCGCCCAAGCCAAAGATATCGCCAATAGCGATCAATAATGAGAACAACGGCGTACATAGCGCAACCCCTGCCACTAGATTCGTATTCTGGGTTTGCGAAACAAAAAACGTATCAGCAAGATTATAGATCATGCTGGCAACCATGCTCAGCACGACCGGCAATGCCAACTTAAAGTAGGCTCTTGGAATCGGCGCACGTTCAAATAAGTCTTCCATAGCTCACTCTCCAATCTAAATCGTGCACACCACATTTATTATACGACATTACACCACGCTCTGTTAACTCGTCATTTTTATATTACTTTTTCCTTTTTGATGCCGACAAAAAAGCGTCCTACCAAATTGGTAGGACGCTTTTACGAATGCACAAGACTCTAGTCTTCGACTGGAGTACCGCCATTCTTCTTGATAATATCAGCTTGAACACTCTTAGGCGTTGGTTCGTAGTGATCAAACGTCATGGTAAATGTCCCACGACCTTGTGATGCAGAACGTAACGTCGTTGCGTAACCAAACATTTCTGAAAGTGGTACGTAAGAGTGGATCATTTGTGCGTTACCACGTGCTTCCATACCATCGACCTTACCACGACGTGCGGTAACTTGGCCCATGATATCGCCCATGTATTCTTCAGGAACCAAGATATCAACTTTCATGATTGGTTCCAAGATAACAGGACCGGCAGACTTAACAGCATTCCGTAAAGCCAATGAAGCGGCAACCTTGAAGGCTGCTTCACTAGAATCGACATCATGGTAACTACCATCATACAGCTTAGCCTTAACGTCAACTAATGGGTAGCCAGCTAAGACACCATTTGCCATGGCTTCTTGCAAACCTTGGTCAACTGAAGGGATAAATTCACGAGGAACAACCCCACCAACGATGGCGTCTTCGAATTCGTAACCCTTACCACGTTCGTTAGGGGTGAATTCAATCCAAACATCACCATATTGACCTTTACCACCAGACTGGCGAACAAACTTACCTTGAACGCTCGTTGACTTCGTGAAGGCTTCACGGTAAGCAACTTGTGGGGCACCAATGTTGGCTTCAACCTTGAATTCACGCTTCATCCGGTCAATGATGATGTCCAAATGCAACTCACCCATCCCGGCAATCAGCGTTTCACCAGTTTCAGGGTTAGTTTCAGCCTTGAAAGTAGGATCTTCTTCAGAGAGTTTTTGTAAAGCCGTGTTCATCTTATCTTGGTCAGCCTTCGTCTTTGGTTCTACAGCAACTTGGATAACTGGATCTGGGAAGTCCATAGATTCCAAATGCAATGGGTGATCTGGGTCGGTTAATGAATCACCAGTTGTGGTGTTCTTCAAACCAATGGCCCCAGCGATATCACCGGAGAAGACTTCTGGAATTTCTTGACGGTGATTAGAATGCATTTGCAGCAAACGACCAACCCGTTCACGCTTGTCCTTCGTCGAGTTCAAGACGTAAGAACCAGCTTCCAGCGTACCGGAGTAAACCCGGATGTAAGTCAAACGACCAACGAATGGGTCAGTTGCCACCTTAAATGCCAAGGCAGCAAATGGCGCATCATCATCAGCACGTAATTGGATAGCTTCATCAGTATCAGGATCAGTAGCGTTGTATGGCTTAACATCCAATGGGGATGGTAAGTAGTCCACAACGGCATCCATCAACATCTGAACACCTTTATCCTTGAAGGCAGAACCAGCGAAGACTGGGAACAAGTCCAGCTTCAAAGTTGCCCGCCGGATAGCAGCCTTTAATTCGTCCTTGGTGATTTCTTCACCTTCAAGGTACTTTTCCATGATTTCATCGTCAACGTCAGCAACGCTTTCGATCATGGCTTCATGACGCTTTTCGGCTTCTTCCTTCATATCAGCAGGAATTTCAACCGTATCCCATGAAGAACCTAAGTCATCTTTATCATAAACGTAGGCTTTCATTTCAACTAAGTCGACAACCCCTTCGAATTCGTCTTCAGCACCAATGGCCATTTGTAAAGCCAAGGCGTTAGCTTGTAGACGTTCGTGGATAGAGTTAACTGAGAAGTCGAAGTCGGCACCCAGCTTATCCATCTTGTTAACGAACACGATACGAGGAACATCAAAATCAGAAGCTTGACGCCAAACCGTTTCAGTTTGAGGTTCAACCCCTGCTTGACCATCCAAGACGGCTACGGCACCATCAAGCACCCGTAAGGAACGTTCAACTTCAACAGTGAAGTCCACGTGTCCTGGGGTATCGATGATGTTGATCCGGTGACCCTTCCATTCAGCCGTAGTGGCAGCGGAAGTGATCGTGATCCCCCGTTCTTGTTCTTGTTCCATCCAGTCCATTTGTGAAGCCCCATCATGGGTTTCACCAATCTTGTGGATTTTACCAGTATAATACAGGATACGCTCAGTTGTCGTCGTCTTCCCGGCATCGATGTGGGCCATGATACCGATGTTACGCGTCTTCTCAAGCGGAAATTCACGAGTATTAGCCATGATTAATGTGTAACTCCTCTCAATTTGATCGTAGATTGTGGCAAAAGGTGGCTACTATCATCACACTGATTTAGTAGCCACCTCTCGATTAAAGGATTATCTCCCTTAAGCTAGAGACGAGCTGTTTGCACAGATCGCTCTAACATTTTATCACACTGCTAGTAGCGCAGGGCGATGGTTGCTCCTACCAGCGGTAGTGTGCGAAGGCACGGTTAGCATCAGCCATCCGGTGCGTATCTTCACGCTTCTTAACAGCAGCACCCGTGTTGTTAGCGGCATCCATGATTTCACGTGCAAGACGTTCAACCATCGTGTGTTCACCACGTAAACGGGAGTATTGGACTAACCAACGAAGACCTAAAGTCGTCCGACGATCTGGACGAACTTCGATTGGGACTTGGTAGTTTGATCCACCAACCCGGCGAGCCTTGACTTCCAAGACTGGCATGATGTTCTTCATTGCTTCTTCGAAAGTTTCAACTGGATCGTTACCAGTTTCATTCTTAATGATGTCGAAGGCACCATAAATGATTTTAGTTGAAGTTCCACGTTTCCCATCCATCATCGTGTGGTTGATCAGACGAGTGACCAACTTTGAATTGTAAATTGGATCAGGAAGGACTTCACGCTTTTGTACGTTTCCTTTTCTAGGCATTGTTCATATCCTCCTTGAAATGCTGTTACCAGCTAGCTGACGGCAACCGTGCAACTAGCTGAAAATAATCTTGGTCTAGCCCTTAGGCTTCTTAGTCCCATACTTGGAACGACCTTGACGACGGTCAGTAACCCCGGCAGTATCGAGCGCACCACGGATGATGTGGTAACGAACCCCAGGTAAATCCTTAACCCGGCCGCCCCGGATAAGCACAACACTATGTTCTTGTAAGTTGTGACCAATACCAGGAATGTAAGCAGTCACTTCAATTAAGTTTGACAACCGCACACGTGCATATTTCCGTAAAGCTGAGTTAGGCTTCTTTGGTGTCATGGTACCGACACGAGTAGCAACCCCACGCTTTTGAGGAGCTGGATTCTTAACTTGAGCTTTTTTGAAACTGTTATACCCGTAGTTTAAAGCTGGGGCATCTGATTTAGAACTTTTAGATTTACGACCTTTACGCACCAATTGGTTGATAGTAGGCATCTAAATAGTCCTCCTTTCCTTATACTTTCTAGAGTTTTAAGTCCACACATCCAGGTGGTTCATTTTCAAATAAAAGAAAAAGCCACCTAGACGGGCAGGTTAATTGAAGTGTCCCTCCCGCCGTCAGTCAGCATGTCCGGTAGTGTGTACCCGAGACCTGTCTGCGAAAAGCACCTTGAATAGAATACCATGCCAGAAATGCTGTGTCAATCATCCCACCGTCAATTTCTCGCAAACTTTCCGACGCTTTTCACGGAATTACCCCTGAGGTGATCACCCATGCAAATTATCTTGTTCTGCTATGGCAGTTGTCTAGGCTCTTTTGGTACCGCTTGGGCCTACCGGCGAATGCGGCAAGAGTCCCTTTTATATCCCAACTCCCACTGCGAAACGTGTCAAACACCACTGAAGCCTTGGCAATTGATCCCAATTTGGAGTTATTTAATATTACGCGGGCGCTGCACCACTTGTCAAACACCAATCATTCCGGTAACGTTCGTGGCTGAGGTATTAGGCGGCACCCTCCTCACCACACTGAATACGGCCACGTGGCTACCGATCAGTTGGTTAGCCTGCTGGGGATTAGCCGCCCTTCACGACTGGCACACGCAAACATTTCCGGCTTGGTTAAGTTGGATCGGCCTGAGTCTCGCACTCTGGGGACACTCCCCAGTCGTTTGGTTGATTGTGGTCTTCATTAATGGCTTGATGAATTGGTTATGGTCTCGTTGGTCTGTACCAACGATTGGTAATGGCGATCTCGAGTTTTTTCTTAGTTATGGTCTCATGTGGGGACTAACTGCCATGGCCCACTGGTTATTATTAGCCGCTAGTTTAGCTTTAATTATCAACCGGCGAACAACTCAACTGGCATTCATTCCCTACTTGTTAATCAGTGCATTGTTCTGGTGGCTGATGGCGTCATAACAATGCTATGTAAAAAAGGACCCTCGCCACTGACGAGAGTCCTTTTTCTTAGGCTTAGTTGTCACTAAGCTTGTGAGTCTTCTTGCATTTGCTTTTCTAAGTCGCTGATGGAATAAACACCTTCGGTTGACGTGCCGCCAACTTCTTTGGGCTTGATCTGACGGTAATCTGGCATCCCAGTCCCGGCAGGAATAATCTTCCCAATGATGACATTTTCCTTCAAACCAACTAATGGATCGTTCTTGCCCCGAATAGCAGCATCGGTCAAGACCCGAGTCGTTTCTTGGAAAGAAGCAGCTGATAAGAAACTGTTAGTTTCCAAAGCCGCCTTTGTAATCCCCAAGATAACTGGACGGGCGGTAGCCGCAATGCCACCATCGATCAACGTCTGATAGTTAGCCCGACGGAAGTCTTGGATATCCATCAAAGTCCCAGGTAAGACATCGGTATCGCCCGGATCCATGATCCGAACTTTACGTAACATCTGACGAACCATGATTTCCACGTGCTTATCACTGATGGCCACACCTTGCATCCGGTAAACCCGTTGCACTTCACCCAAGATGTACGTCTCAGTTGACAAGACATCACGAACCCGCAACAATTCCTTAGGATCAACAGACCCATAGTTCAAAGCGCCACCACGGTGAATGAAGTCTCCTTCACTGACCCGCATCCGTGCCGTAATTGGCAACGTGTAGCTCCGCGTATCAGCTTCACCCTTAATGGTGATTTCCTTAGTCCGTTCAGCTGGGTTTTCTTCGATTGATTCAACCGTCCCAGTAACTTCAGTAATCTCAGCTTTACCTTTAGGGTTCCGAGATTCAAATAATTCTTGAACCCGGGGAAGCCCTTGGGTAATATCTTCGTTCCCGGCAACACCACCGGTATGGAAGTTCCGCATGGTCAATTGAGTCCCTGGTTCACCGATAGATTGGGCAGCAACCGTTCCGACTGCTTCACCAACTTCGACTTCATCACCAGTCGCCATGTTCCGACCGTAACAGTGTTCACAAACACCATGTTCCGTGTTACAAGTGAAGGCTGAACGAATCGTCACTTCTTCAACACCAGCATCAACAATCTGTTGTGCCGTATCTTCAACGATCATTTGGTTCTTCGGTACGATGACATCGCCAGTTTGTGGATCGTAAACCGTCTTTTGAGTATAACGCCCTAGAATCCGGTCATACAATGGTTCGATCATTTCGTTACCATCAGTGATGGCCCGAATCTTCAAACCACGATCAGTTCCACAATCCTTTTCCCGAATAATAACATCTTGCGCCACATCAACCAACCGCCGCGTCAGGTAACCTGAGTTGGCAGTCTTCAAGGCTGTATCGGTCATCCCTTTACGAGCCCCATGGGTTGAAATGAACATTTCCATCACAGTCAGCCCTTCACGGAAGTTAGACGTGATTGGCAATTCCATGATATCCCCACTAGGAGCAGCCATCAGGCCACGCATCCCAGCCAATTGGGTAAAGTTAGAAATGTTCCCCCGGGCACCAGAATCACTCATCATAAAGATTGGGTTCTGTTGGTCGAAACTGTGAATCAAGGCGTTTTGAATTTCGTCCTTAGCATCGTTCCAGATACCAATAACCCGTTCGTAACGTTCATGATCCGTAATCAACCCACGCCGGAATTGCTTTGTCACTGTGCTGACTTGTTTATGAGCAGCCGCAATGATTTCTGGCTTTTCTTTCAAGTCGGTCACATCGACCATCCCAACCGTTAACCCAGACTTCGTTGACTCGTTGTAACCCAAGTCCTTAATCCGGTCCAACAGTTCGGACGTTGCCGTCACCTTGTATTGTTGGTAAACGGCCGCAATGATGTCACTCAAGAAGCCCTTCTTAAATGGTGGAATGATTTCTGCATTTTGCAGATAATCATGAATATCCTCGCCCGGTTCCAAGAAGTACTTGTCAGGGACGTAACCATTCAAGTTCGTGCTCGTTGGTTCGTTCAAGTATGGGAAAGACTTTGGCAGGATGTTGTTGAAGATTAACTTCCCAACGGTCGTCACCATAATCTTACTACGTTGTTCATCGGTAAATGGCTTATCTGGCATCGAGGTCACTTGGACACCGACCCGAGTATGCCAATGCACAATCCCGTTACGGTAAGCTAACGTTGCTTCGTCAAGATCCGTAAAGATCATGCCTTCACCTTCACGGTTAGCTTCTTCCATTGTCAGGTAGTAGTTCCCAATAACCATATCTTGAGAAGGCGCAACAACTGGCTTACCACTAGCAGGGGCCAAGATATGGTGCGCAGCAAGCATCAGCAAACGAGCTTCTGCTTGTGCTTCATCAGATAATGGCACATGGATAGCCATTTGGTCCCCATCGAAATCGGCATTGTAAGCTTCACAAGCCAATGGATGCAACCGCATTGCTTTACCACTAACCAAGACCGGTTCAAACGCTTGAATCCCTAAACGGTGAAGCGTAGGGGCCCGGTTCAACAGAACTGGGTGTTCCTTGATGACATCTTCCAATACGTTAAAGACATCATCATCTTCACGGTCAATTTGTCGCTTAGCATTCTTAATGTTAGAAGCCAAGCCACGAGCAACCAATTCCTTCATAATGAATGGCCGGAATAATTCCAAAGCCATCGGAACTGGCAGACCCATTTGGTTAAACTTCAGGGAAGGACCAACGTCAATAACGGAACGACCAGAGTAGTCAACCCGCTTCCCTAACAAGTTTTGCCGGAAACGACCTTGCTTCCCTTTCAACATGTGTGAAAGAGACTTCAGTGGCCGGTTACCTGGGCCAGCAACTGGTCGGCCACGACGACCGTTATCGATCAACGCATCAACGGCTTCTTGTAACATCCGCTTTTCGTTTTGAACGATAATACCAGGTGCATTCAAATCCAACAACCGCTTCAACCGACTGTTCCGGTTGATAACCCGCCGGTACAAGTCGTTCAGGTCAGACGTTGCGAACCGTCCACCTTCAAGTTGTACCATTGGCCGTAAGTCAGGTGGAATAACCGGAATGGCATCCATAACCATCCATTCAGGACGGTTACCCGACATCACAAAGGCTTCCAAAATGTCCAAACGACGAACGGCTCGCGTCCGTTTTTGACCAGTGGCTTCCTTCAATTCTTCTTTTAACTCTGTGACTTCTTTATCTAGGTCTACGCTCATCAATAACTTCTTGATGGCTTCCGCACCCATTTCAGCCTTAAAGGCATCACTGCCGTATTCCAGCAGCTTGTCACGGTAATCACGTTCGGAAAGCAATTGCTTCTTTTCGAGTGGCGTGTTACCTGGATCTAAGACTACGTAAGATGCAAAGTAAATAATTTCTTCCAGTGCTCGAGGGCTCATGTCGAGAACCAAGCCCATTCGACTTGGAATTCCCTTAAAGTACCAGATGTGGGTCACTGGGGCTGCGAGTTCGATATGACCCATTCGTTCACGGCGAACTTTAGAACGGGTAACTTCGACCCCACAACGGTCACAAACGACACCCTTGTAACGGATTCGCTTGTACTTTCCACAGGCACATTCCCAGTCCTTGGTAGGACCAAAGATACGTTCGTCGAACAGCCCATCTTTTTCAGGCTTTAATGTCCGGTAGTTGATGGTTTCAGGCTTTTTAACTTCCCCGTAAGACCAGCTACGGATCTTATCAGGTGAAGCCAGCCCGATCTGCATGCTTTCGAACTTATTGACATCGACCAAAGAAGCGACCTCCCTTATAAATTAGTCTTGTGTATTCGGTTGACTTTCATTTTTTGTTGCTGGCGCGGTCTTGGATTCATCAGTCTGAGCAGCGGCTTTCCGTTGTTCTTCCTGTTGTTGCGCGTACTTGCTCAACGCATCCACATTAACAACATCGTCGTCTTCGTCGTCCATATCACGGAGTTCGATTTCTTCTTTGTCGCCATTTAAGACCTTCATGTCCAGCCCTAAGGATTGGAGTTCCTTCACTAACACGCGGAAGGATTCAGGAACACCTGGCTTTGGAATTGGATCGCCCTTAACAATGGCTTCGTAGGTCTTAACCCGACCAACCACGTCATCAGACTTGTACGTCAAGATTTCTTGCAACGTATAAGCGGCACCATAAGCTTCCAAAGCCCAAACTTCCATTTCACCGAAACGCTGACCACCAAATTGCGCTTTCCCACCAAGGGGTTGTTGCGTAACCAGTGAGTAAGGTCCGATAGAACGGGCGTGCATCTTGTCATCAACCATGTGGGCCAACTTCAGGTAGTGCATGACCCCAACGGCAACCCGCTTATCAAACGGTTCACCAGTTCGACCATCATATAAGACAGTCTTGGCGTCAGCAGCCATCCCGGCTTCCTTAACAGCGTCCGCAATATCTGTATCTTGGGCACCATCAAAGACTGGGGTTGCCATGTGCACACCGAGCTTGCGAGCAGCCATCCCCAAATGCAATTCGAGCACTTGCCCGATGTTCATCCGGGAAGGCACACCCATGGGACTCAACATAATGTCGATTGGGGTACCATCTGGCATGTACGGCATATCTTCTTCAGGGATAACCACTGAAACCGTCCCCTTGTTACCGTGACGTCCAGACATCTTGTCCCCAACTTGGATCTTCCGCTTTTGCGCGATGTAGACCCGAACCATCATGTTGACACCTGGTGACAATTCGTCCCCATTTTCACGGGTAAAGATCTTCACATCTTGGATGATCCCGCCACCACCATGCGGTACCTTCAGAGAAGTATCCCGAACTTCACGGGCCTTTTCACCAAAGATGGCATGAAGGAGTCGTTCCTCAGCGGATAATTCAGTAACACCCTTAGGCGTTACCTTACCAACTAAGATATCCCCATCTTGAACTTCGGCACCAACACGGATAATCCCGTCTTCGTCCAAGTTCTTCAAGGCATCTTCCCCAACGTTAGGAATTTCACGCGTCATTTCTTCAGGTCCAAGCTTCGTATCACGCGCTTCTGATTCGTATTCTTCAATATGAATCGACGTGTAAACGTCATCGCGAACCAACCGCTCGTTGATCCCAATGGCATCTTCGAAGTTGTACCCTTGCCAAGTCATGAAGGCAACTAATGGGTTTTGACCCAAAGCCAATTCCCCATTTTCCATGGAAGGACCATCAGCCAAGACTTCATCGTTATCGACATGGTCGCCGACCTTAACGATTGGGCGTTGGTTGTAGTTCTTCCCACCGTTTGACCGGCGGAACTTCATGAGCTTGTAAGTGTCTAAGGCACCATCTTCACGCCGAACACGAATTTCACGTGCATCAACGTATTCAACAGTCCCATCATGTTGACTGATCAAAGCAACCCCTGAGTCATGGGCCGCTTTGTATTCAATCCCAGTACCAATTAATGGCGCATGTGGGTTCAACAATGGCACAGCTTGCCGTTGCATGTTGGCACCCATCAGGGCCCGGTTGGAGTCATCGTTTTCCAAGAAAGGAATACATGCCGTGGCAACCGCAACAACTTGCTTAGGCGAAACATCCATGTAGTCAATCCGGTCAGCACTGGTTTCAATGTTTTCAGATTGGGCACGGGCCATGATCGTATCCGTATTGAAGGAACCATCATCATTTAATGGCGTGTTGGCCTGAGCAACAACATAGTTATCTTCTTCATCAGCTGTCAGGTAATCGATCTTATCGGTAACCTTATGCGTATCCCAAGAAACACGACGGTATGGCGTCTCGATGAACCCATACTTGTTAACCCGGGCATAGCTGGACAAACTGTTGATCAACCCAATGTTAGGCCCTTCAGGCGTTTCAATTGGGCACATCCGACCATAATGGGTATAGTGCACGTCCCGGACTTCATAACCGGCCCGGTCACGCGTTAACCCACCAGGTCCCAAAGCAGACAGACGCCGTTTATGCGTTAATTCACCTAACGGGTTAGTCTGATCCATGAATTGAGACAACTGTGAAGACCCAAAGAATTCTTTAATTGAGGCCACGACAGGACGAATGTTAATCAATTGTTGTGGCGTTACCGTCGCAGCATCTTGAATGGACATCCGTTCACGAACAACCCGTTCCATCCGGGATAACCCGATCCGGAATTGGTTTTGGAGTAATTCACCAACGGAACGAATCCGTCGGTTCCCCAAGTGGTCAATATCATCAGTGTTACCAATCCCCAGTTGTAAGTCAAAGAAGTAGTTCATGGATGCAATAATATCGGCTGGACGAATGTGCTTCAGCTTGATATCGATGTTCCCATTCCCAATCACAGGAACTTCTTGTTCTGGATCATCTGGTGATTGTACTTTGATAATTTGTAATTTTAGTGGTTCCGTGACAACGGCTTCGTCAGAAGGTTGGAAAGTCACCATCTTGAAATCATCTTGATCCAAGAATGGTGCTAAGCTCTTCATCACGTCCTTGTCAACGACCGTTCCTTTAGCGGCAATAATTTCACCGGTATCAGGATCAGCCAACGTTTCAGCTAAGGTCAAGCCCAGCAAACGGGTCTTTAAACTCAGCTTCTTGTTAGTCTTGTAACGACCAACTGGTGCCATGTCATAGCGTTTAGGATCGAAGAACCGAGCAGTCAGCAAACTCCGTGAAGAGTCCGCCGTCTTAGGTTCACCTGGACGCAAGCGTTCGTAGATATCCTTCAAGGACTCTTCGACACGTGAGTCATCGGTGTTCTTATGGATATCCTTTTCCAACGTCTGCATCAAGCTTTCGTTGTCACCTAAGATATCTAAGATTTCATCGTCAGAACCAAACCCTAAGGCCCGAACTAATTCGGTCATTGGGATCTTCCGCGTCCGGTCAATCCGAACGTAAGAAACGTTCTTCGCATCAGTTTCAAATTCTAGCCATGCACCCCGGTTAGGGATCACAGTGGCACCGTAAACTGTCCGACCGTTCTTATCCGTATCTTCATTGAAGTAAACCCCTGGTGAACGGACTAATTGAGAAACAATAACCCGTTCCGCCCCGTTAATAATGAAGGTCCCTTGGGCCGTCATTAATGGAAAGTCACCAAAGAAGACGTCTTGTGATTTGATTTCACCCGTTTCGTGGTTGGTTAACCGCAGGGTGACGTGTAGCGGTGCCGAGTAGTTGGCATCATGTTCCCGTGCTTCATCCACGCTGTATTTGGGTTCTAGTAACTGATAATCAACAAACTCTAACGAAAGGTTTCCTTGAAAATCTTCGATTGGCATGATGTCGTCGAACATATCGCGTAAACCTTCGTCAAGGAACCAATTATAGGAATTGGTTTGAATCTCAATCAAGTTAGGTAAATCAAGAACTTCCTTGATTCGCGAATAGCTCCGGCGCGTACGGTGTTTCCCGTATTTCACTAAGTGTCCTGCCAAGTTGTTCACCTCTCCTATTTATTCTGTGACTGGCCTCACCGAAATATTACATTTTGATTACAAATGCACTTTTCTTCGGATTTTTGGCAAAAAAAATCCAAAAACAAATCACTCAATTTGCTTTTGGCTTCTTATAACAAACGTCACCGGACAATATATCGGCACGTTCAATTTCAGTTCACAGTTGCATACAAATGATATAATACTAAATCCATTACTAAATGTCAATAATTGACGCTCACTTTTTGGTAGCAACACCAAATAATATTAATTTAATCAGGGCGATAGTCTGATCATGCTGTGTGGCATCCGCTGGCCCCACGTGATGAAAGGTATTGAATAAAGGACTCAAACTCGTCAGGTAAAATGACGCCGCATCCTTAGCCGCCAACCCAGGCTGCAAGGTTACAACACCCAGTTCAAAGAAATGCTGCAACGGTTGCAGGTAATCTTGCATGAAGATCATCCCTAGTTGACGCTGATTGGCCGGTTTAAGAAACCGGAAGCTGCTGTGAATCACCGTGAAGACATCACGCGGATGTACAGCAGTCAAAACCTCCGTCACCGCCGTCAATGCTGCCACTGGGTCTTTCGTTAAATCCGTTTGCAATTGTTCATTAACTGCGGTTAATCCTTGTTGCACCTCAGAACCAACCAGCTTAATAACCTCTAAAAAAATGACTTCTTTATCACTAAAGTGATGATATAACGCCGGTTGCGTAATTCCAACAATACGGGCAATTTCTCGCGTTGACGTTGCCTGATATCCTTGCGTTAAAAATTGTTCTCTAGCAGCTTTTAAGATGGCCGCCCGTGTGTGGTTTAACTGTTCTTCTCTTCTCATATCTTTACCCTTTCATCCCGCTTATTAAAGTAAGTGTACCACAGTCACCTATCACCAGCTAGGCGGGAGTTCCACCGATAAGCGCCTTTTATTTATCCCAACTTATTTGATTTCTTCTATTATATTGGCCCTACTCGATTAACTTAATCGGCCGAATGTAGAACTTGGCATAGATTGCTCCTAGTTAACGGCACAAAAACGGGTTACCAAGAATCTGAATCATTCTTAGTAACCCGCTGTGCTTTTTATTAACTAATTGCTCGATTTTAGCAGTTAAGCATTAATAACGGCTTTAGGACCATCAGTTGTTTTAACATTAACCGTCACTTCACCTTTGGTTGCCCCAATGGTGACTTGATCACCCGTTTTAACCTCACCATTAAGTAAGGCTTCACTCAGCTTATCTTCAACCTGCGTTTGTAATGCCCGCCGAATTGGCCGCGCACCATATTCAGGATCAAAGCCAGCTTTGGCTACCACATCAATCGCTGCTGGTGTAATCTTCAGCTTGATGTTTTGTTCTGCAACCCGAGCCACAATCTGTTGTGCCATCAGCTTCACAATTGCGTGAAGTTCATCCTTTTGTAAGGAATGGAAGATAACCGTTTCATCAATCCGGTTTAGGAATTCCGGCCGGAATGATTGCTTCAACGTTTCCCGGATAGTTCCAGCCATCGCCCGATAATCATTCGCCATGTCTTCAGCACCAAATCCAACCGTCTTTTCATCCCGTAACTTAGTTGCACCCAAGTTAGAGGTCATAATCAGGATGGTATTTCGGAAATCAACCTTACGACCCTTAGAATCGGTTAAATAGCCATCGTCCAAGACTTGCAATAAAATGTTAAAGACATCTGGATGGGCCTTTTCAACTTCATCAAAGAGAACCACAGAATATGGCTTTTGCCGAACCTTTTCGGTTAACTGACCGCCTTCGTCATACCCCACGTAACCGGGAGCTGAACCAATCAGCCGACTAGTTGAGTACTTTTCCATATACTCACTCATGTCTACCCGGATCATATTATCTTCGGACCCAAACATGGCTTCAGCTAACGCCTTGGCAAGCTCGGTCTTCCCAACACCGGTTGGTCCTAAGAACATGAACGACCCAATTGGCCGATTTGGATCCTTTAAGCCTGACCGTGCTCGGCGAATTGCGCGAGACACTGCCGAAACAGCCTCGGATTGACCAATGACCCGCTGATGCAAGATCTTTTCCAGGTTAACCAATCGATCGGCATCCGTCTGCTTCAACTGTGTTACGGGAACTCCCGTCCACTCAGCAACCACATCGGCCACGTCTTCACCCGTCACGTCTAAGGCATAATGCCGAGTTTCTTCCTCACTCGCTGCTTTAGCCTTAGCCTCACGCGCAGCCACTTTTTCTCGAAGCTTCATTTCTTCCGCTCGGAGTTTAGCCGCTCGTTCAAAGTCCTGCGCCTCAATAGCGGTTTCCTTTTCCGCCGCCAGGTCTTTTAACTCTTGAACCTGCTTAGAGGCTGCAGTTGGTCGATCCATCTGATCAATCCGAACCTTGGCAGAGGCTTCGTCCATCAAATCAATCGCCTTATCTGGCAAGAAACGATCACTGATGTAGCGACCCGAAAGCTTCACCGCTTGTTCCAGAGCCGTGTCCGTAATATTCACATGGTGATGATCTTCGTAACGCGAACGCAACCCTTTCAAGATCTGTAGGGCTTCACTAGGTGTTGGTTCATTGACTTGTACCGTTGCAAATCGACGTTCCAAAGCCGCATCGGATTCAATATACTTTTGATATTCATCCAGTGTCGTTGCCCCAATGGTTTGTAGTTCACCACGGGCCAAGGCTGGCTTTAAAATGTTCGACGCATCAATGGCACCTTCAGCACCACCAGCACCAATCAAAGTGTGTAATTCATCAATAAAGAGAATAACTTGCCCATCGTTATAAATTTCTTCGATGACCTTCTTTAATCGATCTTCAAATTCACCACGATATTTCGTCCCGGCCACCAATGATCCCATGTCTAGCATCATTAATCGCTTCTGTTGCATATCTTCTGGCACATCGCCAGCTACGATACGTTGGGCTAAGCCTTCCGCAATCGCCGTTTTCCCAACACCGGGTTCGCCAATTAAGACAGGGTTGTTCTTCGTCCGTCGACTCAGAATTTGAATCACCCGTTTAACTTCTTTATCGCGGCCGACAGTTGGATCCATCCGCCCCTCTTTAGCAGCGTCCGTTAGATTTCGGGCTAATGAGTCCAGCGTTGGGGTGCCACCTTGGGGTGCTCGCCGCGTCCGGCTGTCATTACGCCGCTTGGGCGTATCCGCAATCCCGAGCTTCCGCAACACGACCTTGCGTGCATCTGGTAATTCAACGTTTAAATTCTTCAAAATACGAGAAGACAAAATGGTTTCGTCACTCAATAACGCCAATAATAGGTGTTCCGTACCAATCTTAGCAGCACCTAAGCGTTTAGCTTCATCACCAGCTAAAGCCAACAATGTCTTAGCCTTAGGCGAGTAGGGTAAATAACTATCCTTATCTGTGTTGGCTAATGTGCCGTAGCCCGTGAAACGTTCAATCTCTTCACGCACGTCGTCCTCACTAACCGAGAACTGTTGCAACACCTTATTAGCAATGCCATTCTTTTCAATTGTCAGTGCGAGTAGCAAATGTTCTGTACCAACTGCTTGGTGCTTAAAATACTTCGCTTGTTCCTGTGCCAAAACGAGCACGCTCTTAGCACTTGGGGTAAATAAATTGTCCATTGCGACTCCTCACTTTCTTAGCTCTCATAGCGCAAGTGATTCAAAATTGAAATTAAAATTTGCGCCCGTATTCGTTCATTTAGGGCGCGGTCACCGGTGTCAACAGCGGCCTTATCAATCGCCGCCAAGATAATATTGGCTTCCCGCCGATTGATCGTACCAGCTTCAAAGAGGCTACGAACCACTGCTAGGCTGTCATGACGGGTAATCTGATCACCCACCGCCGTCACTAAGGAATCGATGAAATCAAGATTATCTAATAGCTTAACCTTTTCAATTCGGATGTAGCCACCGCCACCACGTTTACTTTGAACCACATAACCGTCTTGAATCGTAAAACGGGTCTTAATCACATAATTAATCTGGGATGGGACTACATTGAATTGATCGGCAATCTCGGCCCGGCGAATCTCAACTTGCTGTGACTCAGCCAAGATTTGCTTCAAGTAAGACTCGATAATATCCGAAATATTTTGATTCTCCATTACCGTCCCCCCTTCAGCGAAACTTATTTGACTAATGCTGACTAATATTATACGAAGTTTCCATCAAAATGCAACGGATTAGACTGCACCCGGACCAAATAAGTTCTGGTAAACTATCATAACAAAAAAACGACCGACATCCAAACAATTACGTAAGGAGTCGATCGTTTCAGCACTTCTGTTGGGGACGGTCGCAATAAAAAATCGGGAAGACAAGATTTGAACTTGCGACCCCCACGTCCCGAACGTGGTGCTCTACCAAGCTGAGCTACTTCCCGAGATAGCTCGCTGACAGTTAGTCAGTTATCGGGAAGACAGGATTCGAACCTGCGACCCCCTGGTCCCAAACCAGGTGCTCTACCAAGCTGAGCTACTTCCCGATGATGTCATGAACCTAATCATGAGCAACAAAAATGCACCCAGTAGGAGTCGAACCTACAACCTTCTGATTCGTAGTCAGACACTCTATCCAGTTGCGCTATGGGTGCATAATAAATATTTAATTAAATGCCGAGGACCGGGATCGAACCGGTACGGTCATCACTGACCGCAGGATTTTAAGTCCTGTGCGTCTGCCAATTCCGCCACCCCGGCAAAAGGGCAAAGCGGAAGACGGGATTCGAACCCGCGACCCCCACCATGGCAAGGTGATGTTCTACCACTGAACTACTTCCGCATATTGGCAATTAAATTGTGTTACCATGCCGACTAGAGGATTCGAACCTCCGACCTCCTCATTACTAGTGAGATGCTCTGCCAACTGAGCTAAGTCGGCAAAATACTTTTTCAAATATTTTGCAATATTGAGTTAATGCAGGTGAAGGGACTCGAACCCCCACGTCATAAGACACTAGAACCTAAATCTAGCGCGTCTGCCAGTTCCGCCACACCTGCAACGTTGGCGAACTAACGCCAAGGACCTAAGTCCCGATGGAGGATACAGGGCTCGAACCTGTGACCCTCTGCTTGTAAGGCAGACGCTCTCCCAACTGAGCTAATCCTCCATAGTCCTTCAGAAAACGTTAACCGCTCTCGTTCGAAACAACTATTATAATTTACCATGCCGTTGAAAACTTGTCAACCAGAAATTTGAAATATTTTGAATAAATATTCGTGGACTGAATAACTACTCTCTCAACAACATTTAATATTGTAGCGTACCAGCGAAAAAAAAGCTAGTCCTTTTTTGCATTTTTTTGCAAAAAAATTTGTATATCGTGAAATTATCGATCACTCACCTTTCTTAGCACACAAAAATTGCCATGACGCAGCCTATTTAACGACGTCATGACAATTATTTTGATCCGTTTAGCTATCTTTATTACTTGGTGATCTTAGTTAAGCCACCCATATAAGGCACTAAAACATCCGGAATAGTGACGGAACCATCAGCATTTTGATAATTTTCCAAAATCGCAGCAACTGCCCGGCCAACCGCCAAACCGGAACCGTTCAACGCATGCACGTATTGTAATTTACCATTCTCATCACGATATTGAATGTGGGCGCGCCGTGCTTGGAAGTCCGTGGTGTTCGAACAACTTGAAATTTCACGATAAGTCTGTTGTTCAGGGAACCAGACTTCCAGATCGTGCGTCATCGCCGCGGTAAAGCTCATATCACTAGTCGTCAAGGTAATAACATGGTAAGCCAAGCCTAACTTCTGTAAGAGGCTCTCAGCATGCTTGGTTAAGGCCTCCAACTCAGCCCACGAATTTTCAGGTTTACAGAACTTCACCATCTCAACCTTATTGAATTGGTGCAGCCGAATTAGTCCGCGCGTATCTCGACCGGCACTACCGGCTTCAGACCGGAAAGCTGGGGTCAAGGCCGTAAACCAAACTGGCAGTTCTTCTTCAGGAATAACTTCGTCACGATAGTAGTTCACTAAGGGGACTTCGGCCGTTGGAATCAAGGTCATGGCTTCATCCTTTAATTGGTAAACATCTTCCTTGAACTTAGGAAATTGGCCCGTACCATACATCGAATCGTCATTCACGATATAAGGTGGCAGGACTTCCTTAAATCCAGCCTTGGTATTCTCATCCAAGAAAAAGTTGTACACGGCCCGTTCCAACCGCGCACCGGCACCCAGATAATACAGATACCGACTACCCGAAACTTTAGCGCCAGCTTCAAAGTCTAAGATGCCAAGATCTTCCCCAATTTCGTAGTGTGCTTTAGGCGTGAAGTCCATATTTGGCTTCTCGCCCCATTGGCGGAGTTCAACACTCCCATCCTCAGTTAATCCAACTGGAACATTATCGTTGGGAATATTAGGTAAATGCGCGGCAGCATCTTGGACTTGATCCTTTAATGTATCCAATTGCGCATCAATATCTTTGATATCAGCACTCACCTGACGCATTTCCTTAATCTTGTCGTCAGCATCTTCTTTATTCCGCTTCAATTGTGAAATTTCATCAGACACCGTGTTTCGTTGGGCTTTCATCGTTTCACTCTTAACAATTAGTTCCCGACGTTTGGCATCAAGTTCCAATAGTGCATCAATATCAGCTGGGTCAACGCCTCGAGTTGCCAACTTTTCTTTGATGAAGTCTGGTTCTTGGCGAATCAACTTTAAATCTAACATCTGAAATAACTCCTCTCTAATTTGCGGATGATACAAAAAAGGTCTCCGTCACATGGGACGAAGACCTTCGCGGTACCACCCAAGTTCGTCATTGCACGCAATGACACCCTTGAACATGATAACGGTCTGCACCGTGCGGCATTACCCGCCCACTTTTTTAGTGCTGGAATTTTCGACGTTGCGGCTTTCAGCTTTCCCCGCTTCTCTGGCCGTCTACTGGATAGGCACCTCGTGTTTATTAATTGACGTTATCATACCGCATTTTGGTAACAAAGACAACGACTAAAGTGAAGCAATCTTTTCGTCAATCAGGTGTAAGACCTGTTGCCGGGCTGCTGGATCCTCTACGAAGTCTAATTGGTCGCCATCAATTTGCATCTTAGGTGACTTATCATAGGCGTTATACCAATCAACGTATCGTTGATCCAATTGTTGGTAATATTCATACAGACTCGGATCATGATCGATCTGTTCAAAAGAACGACCCCGCTTCTTAATCCGTTCTAACATCGTTTCAAACGAAATATTGATATGGATCAACAAGTCTGGGTTCTTTTTATGCGTCGCTTCTGGCAATTCCTGCATCATATTGGCCAGCAAGGAGTCATAGATATCAACTTCCGTAGACGTTGCTCGACCCAGGTCAGCGTTCAAGTGAAACAACAAGGAGTCCTCGAAGATCGACCGATCCAAAACTGTCTCATCATCCGCATTGGCTGCCTTAATGCTATCCAACCGCTTGTTAAGAAAGTAAATTTGTAATAGAAAGGCATACTTCTGAGGGTTCTGGTAGAACAGTGGCAAGATTTTGTTGTCATCCACTGATTCATAAAAGGCTGGTTTGTGTAAATGTTCGGCTAACAACGTAGTTAGACTCGTTTTGCCGGCTCCGATAGTTCCCGATAATACAAGCATGCAATCTCTCTCCTTTAAATAACGACGCGCCGATTTCTCGGCCAAAATTTCAACACCACATATTGTACCAACCTACTTCGTAAAAGACAATATATCGTGGCCATTTTTTCATTACCCAATTCATTAAAAACGGCACCTCGTAGGCCATAAGCCTAACGAGACGCCGTTAATATTATTTCATTTTATCTGCCCACGCATTATTATTCTTAATCTTTAGTTGACGATTCCTTTAAAGTTCCGTCCTTATGAACGGGTGACACATCAACCTGATCCAATGGAATCAGCTTAGTGTGCTTCTTAAACTTGTAGCCCAAGTACAGTACCAAAACCAATGGTACGCTGATGTAAGTTACCAGTACTTGTTCCCAATGACCCGAGAAGAATGATTGTGGGTCCTGACCGACAATCACGGCCACACACAGGATCAACGCCAGAATTGGTCCAATTGGGAACCACTTTGCGTGATAGCTCAGTTCAGACAACTTATGGCCTTGCTTCATGAATGCGCGGCGGAAACGGAAGTGCGATAAGGCAATCCCGAACCATGCAATAAACCCAGTCAACCCACTTGCAGCCACCAACCACAGATAAATCTGTGGACCGGCAATACTACTGATAAAAGTCAAAGCCGCAACAATGGTTGTGGCAAATAGTGCCGGGTAAGGAATTCCATTCTTTCCTGTCCGTTCAAACAACTTCGGTGCATAACCTTCCTTAGACAAGGAATACAGCATCCGAGTTGAAGCATACATCCCCGAATTAGCGGCTGAAAGCACTGAGGTCAAAATGACCGCGTTCATAACACCCGCAGCGGCTGCCAAACCAGCCCGCTGGAAAACTAATGTAAAGGGACTAATGGCAACATCACTCGCAGAAGAACCGAGTAAGTCAGGGCTGGTGTAAGGCAAAACGGCGGCAATAACAAAGATAGCTAAAATGTAGAATAGAATAATCCGCCAGAATACCTGATTAATCGCCTTAGGCACACTGTGAGCTGGGTCTTTTGACTCGCCAGCTGTGATTCCTACCAGTTCAGTTCCTTGAAAGGAGAACCCAGCAACTACGAAAACACTCAAGATAGCCGGAAAACCACCAACAAATGGGGCCTTTTTGTACGTAAAGTTCTCAAGGCCAGTTGCATGACCACCCATGATACCGACAATCGTCATCAAGCCAACTGCCAAGAAGACAAAAATGGTGACAACTTTAATCAATGACATCCAGAATTCAGTTTCCCCAAACGCCTGAACCGATAGGGCATTAATCACGAAAATAATTACTAGCGCAATCAAGCTCCAAATCCAGCCGGGAATTCCTGGTAACCAGAACTTCATCACCAGAGCTGCCGTAGAAATATCAACTGCAACCGTAATCGCCCAGTTGAACCAATAGTTCCAGCCCATGGCAAACCCTAACGCAGGATCAACATACTTGGCGGAATAAGCTGCAAATGACCCGGAGATTGGCATATTAGTTGCCATTTCTCCTAGACTGGTCATTAAGAAATACACCATTAATCCCATCGCCACATATGCGACGAGTGCACCGCCAGGTCCGGCGGTTGAGATTGCTGACCCACTGGCGACGAAAAGGCCAGTTCCAATACACCCACCTAAAGCAATCATCGAAACATGACGGGTCTTTAACCCCCGCTTTACCTGATCAGATGCTTCACTGGTCGTGGCATTTGTCGTACTTTGTTCCATATTGTTTCCTCCTTCTTGATTAGAAGGACCTTCTCGAAACGACTTGCAATAAAAAACTCTCTTCCACAAAAGTTGCTTTGCGAAAGAGAGTTGGACAGATTACTATTCCAAGTCAATATCGTTGAAAGCGCCCCGCAGCCGATTATTTGACTGCGACAGTCCCTGACTTGTTCAACCAGGACCCAACCCACGCATCCGGTCAAAATGCGTAAATTTCGGCGACCGCCCCTTTAACCTTCCATCAGCAATGTGACCCATCTCCGGAAAGCGACTCTTGTTGGTCGCGCCTCTTCTATTCGATAGTTTGTAGTATACCATCCCTGTGTGACATTGCAAGATGAAATAACGATTAGAATTCACTTTTTTCATTTCCTGGCAAATCCAAGCGCCACAATAGTTCCGGTTGTGCCGCCTCACCTGGTAGTCCCACTGGAACAAAGGGAGCCGTCACCGTTTGGAAGCCCAATTTGGTCAACACCCCTTGTGAACGCCGATTAGTTACCAAACACGTGGCCCACACCGTCTGTGTCACCACCGTTGCCCGTTCTACAAGATGCAAGCTAGATTTTAGGGCTTCCGGCATGATACCTTGCCCCCAATCAACTGGATCAAGGAAATAGCCGACGTCGTACTGCGGATTGCCACTTTTCTCCTCAGGATCGTCATGCCGATAGAATAAAATGACTCCCATAAACCGGGCTGTGGTTAAGTCAGTTACTGCAAACGCAAAGGGGCTCTGCCGATCTGCCGCAAACCAGCGCGCCATCACAGCACGATCTACATCGCTGGGCGACCCATTAGCCGCAGCAACCGCTGGCAAGGCTAATAGCCGTCGATAATCTTCAAAATCACTTTCCGTTAATGGCCGCACACGTAAACGCGACGTTGTTGCTATTCTTTCCATACGTTACCTGCTTTCCGATCGACCAAACGATGCGTTATAATTGATTGTATCCTTATCATGACTTATTTTAGGAGGTTTCGCAATTGAAAATATTGACCCAGTCACTACCTAACAGTTCCGCAGCTTATCTACAAGGCTACTTGCGGGAAAATACCGATTCCTCGGTAACTTACCCGACCGTAATCATCGTCCCTGGCGGTTCCTATACCCACATTCCAGAGCAACAGGCTGAGGATTTGGCCTTGGCATGGGTCGCTCGCGGCTATCAAGCATTCTTCCTCCGTTACAGCTTCATTAGTGAAAAGACGCCCCTCTTGCCCAATCCCGTGATTGAATTGGCACAAAGTGTTGCCGCTATTCACGCCCACGCTACTACCTGGCATGTGGACCTTCGCCGACTGGCGGTCGCCGGTTTTTCCGTTGGTGGCCACATCACCGCTCTCTTTAATGACTGGTGGTCTGAAGCTGACTTTAATCAACAGGCTCACACCACTCCAGAACAATTAAAGGTTCAGGCTGTTATTCTCGGCTACCCGGTCATTTCACCCGACTTAGGTTTTCCAACTGATGCAGCCACGTTAGCGACATGGTCCACTACTCCGAAAAAAATTGCTGCAGACCAACACGTTACCGCCGCAAATGCACCGACATTTATTTGGGTAACGGCCAATGACCCACTGGTGCCCGTTCAAAACGCATTAGCTTATGCCCAAGCCTCACTTACCCACGGAGTAGATACTGAACTACACGTTTTCCACAATGGCCCCCACGGCCTAGCATTAGCCAATTCGGTGACAGCTTGGAAACCTGGTACTGATTTGCCCCACGTAGCACATTGGCTAGACCTAGCGACAGAATGGTTACAAGACCTTAAATAAGCCTCAAAACCATCTTACCTTTTAGATGATTTAACCGCAAAAAATAGAGCTGTCCGGAATCATTCAGATTCTGGGCAGCTCTATTGGTGTTTAATTCTATACTTTAAATTTCAGACTTCTTTAGCAACGGCCATTTTTTCATAACAGGTGCTAACCGAATATACAACCCTTCAGCAACCTGTAACCACAAATAGGCTAACAGCGCTGCACCAATCGTATCTGTTGGGAAATGGGCATTCAAGTAAACCCGGGAAATCATGACCAGTAACAACCAAATGATCAGGACAATGCGTACCAACCACGCTTTCCAGCTCGTCGAAATCATTGGGATTAAAATCACCCAAATCATCGCTACTAACAAAAAGGTGCCAAATACATGTCCGCTGGGAAAACTATAACCATCGTCAATTGCTAAGTGAGCCGTGGGCCGGCTGCGTTGAACAACATTTTTAACGAGGCTAGCAATGACATCGCCACCCGCCAACGTTGCTAAACACCACAGTGCTGGCACCTTGAACTTAAAGCCCCACAGTAAAAATGCCAAGATGAACACCCAAACAATATCTAGCTTTGGTTCTGCCAAGCTCGTCACACCGCGATAAAACAGTGTCTTCCACCCCGGTTGGTTTTTTTGAATGACATCAACGATCGATGAATCTAAAAATTCAACGTAAGCATTCTGTGCCTTTATGTAAACAGCCACGATCAGAAACAATACGGTTGCCAGCGTGAATTTCCACGGCCGGTCCCGATCCCGATTAAATAACATCATGTGCAACTATTCCTTTCATCCTACCTGATTCTGGGAAACCCCTAGCAATGAGTATACCACCCCACCACTAGATTTCTAGGCTAGACCGTTTTATTAAGAATTTCCTAATCGCTAACGGTGATGCCGAAGCAGTCGTTGCTGAACCCGATTAACCAACTCCGACAGCAAAAAGCCAAACGCAATGGCGCCCGAAATCATCACAACCTGCAGTAGAAAGCTTACCGCCGTGTCGTTATGTCCCAAAGCAAAATTCTTAATCATTTGGTAGGCTTGACCGCCGGGAACCAGCGGCACCAACGCTGGAATGTTAAAGAGAATCATCGGCATCTTCTTCAATCGGGCAGCTTGTAGCGAGGCCACCCCGATCGCCACAGCCCCTAATAAGTTACCAATGACATAACCGCCACCAGCCAGCACCGTGAACCGGTATAGGAGATAGCCCAATACGCCAATCCAACCGCCAAAATTCAATGCGCGCCGGGGAATATTAATCAAAATACCAAAAGCGATCGTGGCGACATACGTTCCCACTACTTCAATAACGAATTGAACAACCGTCATGGGGCACCCTCCTGACTTACAAGAATTGTAAAACCATTGCAATACCAAATCCAATTGCTGCGGCACTCACCAAAGCCTCTACGCCCCGCGCCGGTCCACTCACTAAATTGCCTGCTAAAATATCCCGTACCGAATTGGTAATAGGAACACCGGGAACTAACGGCATCACGCTACCAATAATAATGTCGTCAACGCTGTTACCCAATCCCAAATGCACCACCAAAACAGCTAACAGACCAATTGCTGCTGATGCCGTAAACTCGGATAAAAATCGAATTTGAATAAATTTATTTAGTACATAATAAACCCACCAGCCTAGCAACCCGACCACACAGGTAATCCAGAAGTCCGGCAGGTTGTGCCGAAAGACCACCTCTAAAGGCCCGCTGACCAACGCAGCCGCCAGTAACTGTAACCAAAACGGGAAGTAACGACTAATGCTATCGAGATGATCTAGTTGATCGGCAAATTGTTGAAGGGTAATGCGGCGATCAGCAAATCGCCGCGACAGGTCGTTTACGACGGCAATCTTTTCCAAGTCAAATGTTCGCCGTTTAACCGGTTCAATCTGTGCGCCAACCTCACCATTGATTGCCATCAAAATTCCCGTGATCATCACAAAAAGTTGACTAGTTTGTGCGCCTGCGTTTCTGGCAATGCGCGTCATCGTGTCTTCGACTCGTTCAATCTCAGAGCCATTTTCAATCATGATGCGTCCAGCCGTCAAGGCCGTATGCAAGATTAACTGATCTCGTTTCTTTTGACTAGCCACTGCCATCCCAACCTTCCTCATACGATTTATATTATACGGCACACCGAGTGGTTGCGAAATAAAAAGTTCACCATCGATGACCGGCTAAATTGACAGCAAAAAAGCCTGAACACCGTCAGGCTTTTAAAAGTTATTTAACAAAAATGTAGTGCGCCGCTTTATAGCTAACGATCAGTTCGGCATTATCCGTTAAATTTTGCACGGTCACGGGTCCCTCAAAAGGATCATGCTTTAACACCTTAAGCTGATCACCAATGTCCAGCTTCAGGTCTCCCAAATACGTTAACAGATCATGATTGTCAATGAAACGATCAACGGTCACAATCTCACCATCGGCAGCATCGTTTAAAACGGTATGACTGTCTTCATGATAATGCCCCTGTCGATCTGGAATAACCCCACCATGCGGACAATGCGTGGGATTCCCCAACATGTCGTCTAAGGCATCGATCAACTTAGGACTCGTGACGTGTTCCAAGACCTCAGCTTCATCATGAACGTCTGGCAAGGCATAGCCCAGCTTCTCCACCAAAAAGTCTTCCCAAATCCGATGCTTGCGGACCAAGTCTTCAGCTAACCGAATGCCTCGGTTCGTCAAGGAAATACCAGCGTAAGGCGTATGTTCTGCCAAGCCCTCAGCCGCCATCTTATTAACCATTTCCGTTACAGAACCTGCCGCAATATTCAAACTAATCGCAATTTGCTTATTGGACACCTTTTTCTGGCGACCGCCTAGCTCAAAAATAATTTTTAAATAATCCTCCTTCATCGGAGTCATCATTGTTCACCTCATCTAGATAGTGTTTCCTTTATACCGCGAAACAGCTTGGCATGCAAGTCTATTCGTGCCGCCAGTCATTTTGATCATAAAATAACGACTCGTCTTTTCCCCGTCGACACTCCGCTTGGATCGTCACGTGGTTTACCCCATATTTACGACAGAGCAAGGCCTCGATTTGCCGATAAATCGGCTCAATATTTGATAGCGGCAAGTTTTCCATATTGATGTGAACGGAAAAAACCACGTTGTTTTCATCAATTAACCAAGCGTGCAAATGATGGACACCGTCCACCTCTGGTAACTGACAAATATCTTGGGCAATCGCTTCATAGTCCAAATCTGGTGACCCTTCCATTAAGATATCAAATGTTTGCTTAATGATCGGCCAAGACTCATAAATAATGTAGAGGGCCACTAAAACCGTAATTAAGGGGTCCACCCAACTGATCTGCCAAATGGTAATCAAAATAGCCCCAATGATCACCCCAACTGACGCCAGCGCGTCACTCAGTAAATGTAGATAAGTGGCCCGAATATTTAAGTTATGCTGAGCCCCGTGATTCAGTAAGATCGTTGAAAACAGGTTGGCCAGGAAACTGACGACCGCGACCAACAACATAATGTCGCCCTTCACGGGTTCTGGGTGAAGTAGTCGGCGAACCGCTTCGACCGCCAATAACAAAGAGACTAAGATGAGTACGGCTGCATTCAGTAACGCCGCCAAAATTTCTGCTCGCCGATACCCAAATGTATTTTGCCGTGTCTGTTGCCGGCCGCCGACTCGATGAGCCACGTAACTCATCACAACGGACAGGGCATCCCCCAAATTATGAAAGGCATCTGATAGCAGTGATAGACTTCCAGACAACAGGCCACCTAACAATTCAAAAATCGTAATAACGACGTTCAAGATGGTGACGAGTAAAAATCGGCCACCAGTCAAACTCTTTTCCAACTAAACCGCCCCCCATGACTTACTACCTTCTATTATCGCAGAATTTAGGTCAAAAGAACAGGCTCGTTTCGGCTCCCCTCACAAAAGGTTTATGAGTTGATTCCACAAAAAAGGGCTTAGTCAGCACGCCAACTAAGCCCTAGTTATATCTAATAATATAGGAAGCCTTTATTTACTTGACTGTAGCGGTTGCCACCACGTGCGCTGGGTTAGCGTTGACCGTCAACCGTTCGTACGCAAAGTCTTTTGTTCCTGGCAAGCCAGCCGCTGTTAAATCAATTGTCCCTGTTTCACTAAAACCATTCTTTTTAATAACGTGTTGCATGGCCATGTTCTGGGGATGTGTATCAATCCGAACACTTTCAATGTTTGCGGCATGATCAATTTGATCGAATAACCGTTGGAACAATTCACCGGCTAAGCCACGACCATGATGGTGACTAGATACTGCTACGCGATGAATTGCCAAGTATGGCGCTTGCTTGGTCAGCCACTGACCTTCAATTTCCTGATAGGTGGGATCTTCTCCCGGAATAATGGCCGCGGTCCCCAAAATTTCGTTGTTTTCTTCCAAGACAACCGTCCACCCTTGGTGGATGTCGTCAACTAAGATTGACGTGTTGGGATATGAGCCCTGCCATTGATCAATCGCTTGGGCCGCCAATAACTCACGGCCATCACGGATAATCGATTCAATTTGTGGTAAGTCAGCCATCGTCGCTTGTCGTAACAGCATGTATAACACCATCCTTCTGGTTTTTGTTTTTTGCGATTTTGTTATCTTAACACGTTGGCTTCAAAATACAATGAAATAGATAACTTTTTTGCCCCTAAATTTTCATTGGTGGCCTAAAAACTGAATTACCAGTCTTTTTAGTCGATCAATCTTCTAATTTTTTCTTCATTTTCTTAAATATTTTTCATAAAATAGTGCACAAAAAAAACCGTTCAAGAACTTTCAAAACTTGAACGGTTCACGGAAGCAGTGACTGGCGAGAGAAAAATCAAAGAACTTAATTTTCCAAAAACACGTCGTTTTAGGTTTACGATCGCTTACGCTGACATTTGGTCAACGTAGTCCATGCGCAAGATAACGCGCTACTACTCATGGTTATTCGCCTGGTTTCACAACACGTCAACAACATGATTAAACCACCAATCCAGCCAGAAGATCGATTGGTCTCGAAAGTTTTTGTCTGCCAACCACAACTTGCTCTTCCGTAACTTCAGATTACCATTGTTACCCCTGAGAAACAAATAAACCGTCCTATTCTAAAGGAACCAATCGAAACTGCCAGTGATCTCCAACCTGATCTGCCACTAGTCGTTGATCTGGTTGTGGATCAAATACCCCTAAATCAATCTCAACTGCATCATCGGCCAATTCCAAATGTTCAAAGCGACTGGTAAAAAAGTCTCGTAGTTTGTCAAAATAATCGCGCCGCCGCTTGGCCTGTTTAACGGCCCCAACCAATGTATAACCATCATCCAGGAAGAATTTTATCTGCTGAACCTGAATCAGTGTCTTATAGGTAAACTTTCGATTACCACCATCATTGACTGCCTGACTTTGAATGTAGCCTTTGCGTTCCCAATAACGTAATTGGCTTTGAGAGACGCCTGTTGCTGCCGCAACGTCACCAATTCCGAGAACTAAACTATCTGTCGGCAGCTTCTTAAATAGTTTCTTTTGTTCATCATCCACTTACTAGCACCTGCCTTAGATTCTATCGGTCATCCCGATAGTAATCGCGATGGCCATAACAATGAAAGCGTTTGTGAAAAATATAAAATTATTTTAGAAACATGTTCGCTTTTCTCTAAACAGTATATATATTCTAAAAAGTATGTCAAGCTAGTTGACAAAGAGGTTCAATGTGCGTATATTTATTCCAGAAATAATTTTTGAGTAAAAGAGGGAATTAACTTTGGGAAATGCTATTGATACCAACGGTAAGTCCTATAATCGCGGATTGCTCGTTGCACTTCTGCTGATTGGGACCTTTTGTACCGTTCTGAACCAAACTATTTTAAGTACTGCCTTTCCAACATTGATGAAGGCTTTCGATGTTTCCACATCAACTGTTCAGTGGCTAACCACTGGTTTCTTACTGGTTAACGGGATCATGATCCCCATCAGTGCTTGGCTGATCACGACCATCAGTTCCAAGGTACTTTACATGTCTGCTATGAGTATCTTCTTAATTGGGACTGTTATCTGCTGGTCGGCAGTAAACTTCCCGATGCTATTAATCGGGCGGCTAATCCAAGCCGTTGGGGTTGGGGTCTCCATGCCATTACTTCAGACCATGATGCTCACCATCTTCCCTGCTAACAAACGGGGAACGGCCATGGGGCTAGCCGGTATCGTTATCGGTTTAGCACCAGCCATTGGTCCCACGCTGTCAGGGTGGGTCATTGATAACCTAACTTGGCGGGATTTGTTCGGCATGATTATTCCAATTGTTGCCATCGTCATCATCGCCAGTTTTTGGGTCATGCGTAGCGTGCTCGAGACTAAGAAAGCACCGCTGGACATCTGGTCCGTACTGCTTTCAACGATTGGTTTCGGGAGCATGCTTTACGGCTTCTCTTCTGTTGGTGATGATGGTTGGGGCAGTGCCAAAGTGCTATCAACCTTAATCATTGGCTTTGTCTTTGTGGCGCTCTTTGTTTGGCGTCAATTAACGATGGACGATCCATTCCTGAACTTCCGGGTTTACAAGTCTAAAGAGTTTACGGTTTCTGCGATCTTAAGTTCTGTCGTTATGATGGCCATGGTGGGCGTTGAAATGGTCATTCCTTTATACCTGCAAATCGTCAAGGGCATGTCCGCGTTTCACTCTGGCTTAACCCTACTGGCCGGTGCTCTGATGATGGGGGTTATGAGCCCGATCACTGGACGGGCATTTGACCGTTTTGGTGCTAAGCGCTTAGCAATCATGGGGATGTTCCTCTTAACCATTGGTACTTTACCATTCGCTTGGATTACTAAGGATACCTCGACGTTATACATCGTCATCTTGTATGCGGTTCGGATGTTCGGGATTGCCATGGTCATGATGCCAGCCACAACTGCTGGGATGAATGCCTTACCAATGAATCTGATTAGTCACGGGACTGCTGTTAACAACACCCAACGACAAGTTGCTAGTTCCGTTGGGACCGCCATTCTAGTGAGTGTCTTGACCAACGTCACTAAGAATAATATCCCTGCCAAACACGTCTTAACCACTAACCCATTAAGCTACGCGGATAAGGCCATTAATGCCACGCTAACCGGTTATCATGCCGCTTTCTGGGTGGCTATCGGCTTTAGTTTCGTTGCTTTAATCGTGGCTTTCTTCTTAAAGGGGAGCAACCGTTCAACGCACGTAACCGATCAAAGTACCGATGAAGCTGCAACTAAGGGAGGTGCCGCCTAATGATTATCGTTACACTTGTCATTTGCGCGATTCTCGCATTTTACTTCTATGTTTATCTCAGTAACCGCGTGGTTGCGAATACCTTGACTATTCTGGCAGTCGCAGGGGTTGTGGCTAGTATCTTCTTCATTGTTAAGAACGACCATGACCACTACGGTATGCACAACGTCACTGAAACTAAAACGCAACGGATTTACTCAGCCTCACCATCCAAGAATCTACCGATGATGCTGTATCAATCGATTGGAACAGCCGATAAGCACCGCGTTTACGTCTACAAGACTAGCGCTTCGGCTAAGAAAACGAATCATACTCGAGCTAAGGTCACGACCAGTAACACGGTCAAACGGACAACGGGTCATAACCGAATTGTCACGATTAAGACCTATCGCGAATACAAAAATAGTACAGCGAAGTTCTGGTTTGGTTTGGCTGACAACGGCCACCAATACGTGAAGGAACACAATATCATTTACATCAACAAGAACTGGACCGTATTAAGTGCCCCACAAGCTAAGAAATTGCAGAAGCTAGCTAGTTCTAAGAGTTATCAAGCCAAACAAAAGGCCGCTGCAACCGCTTATGTTAAAAAAGCCGTAATGGCAGCGATGATGAAGAACCCATCAATGACTGCTGCGCAACAGAAACAAGTTACCCAGCAAGCCGCCGCTGCTTATCAAGCACAAGCCATGCAACAACTGATTAAACAAGTTAAAGCAGAATAGACTAAAAGGCCGATCGAGGATTTCTTCTCGACCGGCCTTTTTAGTTATCCCACAGTACGCATACAAAAAACGACCGGGACTCATCATCACCGGCCGTTCTCTTCACCCATTTTACTCATTCATTACCTTAATTACTGTACCTGGGTTAACTGCGATTGGCCCTTGCGGCATCGTGGCATTAATCCGGATAAGTCGTCTAAAGACGTCCCATTATCCTGAAAACATTGAATCATGTCGATCCAGTATAAATCTGAATCATCGAACTCCGTCGTCGAATGTTCCTTACCTAATAGCCCACTCTTTACGTAGTCCTCAATGCGGCTAGCATCAACGTGTGCTGAAGCTGCTAGTTCAGTTAAGTTCATCTTCATCGCCCATACCCTCACTTTCGTTCGTTATCAATGAAAGTATCATACAACCCTCTTTACCGAAATGCAACCTTTTCCCTCAACTTTTTTCAGCCAGCATATTTACAAATAAATTACAGGTTTACAGGGCCCGGAGACACGGCTAAACTAAAGGTTAGACTTTAATTAGAAAACGGAAATAAGGCTTATTTATGGGTCCAGACCTAACCTTTCGAGCGGGCATTCGTGACGTTCTTCCCACTGTCTTTGGCTACATTGGTGTGGGCTTAGCGTTCGGAATTGTTGCCCACACGAGTCACTTGAGTTTACTGATGGTTGCTGGCCTGTCATTTATTGTGTACGCTGGCTCCGCCCAATTCATCATCACCAGCATGCTCTTAATTCATGACCCCCTGTCAGCAATCTTCATTTCTACCTTCCTTGTGAATTCACGGATGATCCTGATGAGTACCAGCTTGGCCCAGTATTTTCGCCATGAATCCTTAATTCGTAATGTACTGATTGGTACGCTGGTAACTAATGAAACCTTTGCTTTAGCCATGAATAAACAAAATAAAACCCATGGACAATTAAGCTTTGCTTGGCAATCGGCAGCTAATCTTGTTGCCTATTTAGTCTGGGGACTAGCAACCCTAGTTGGGGCTATTCTAGGCGGACTCATTGCCAATCCAAGCCGCTTTGGGTTTGACTTCGCCTTGACGGCTATGTTTATTGGTCTCGTCTATCTCCAGTTGATTAGTGACAAACACCTAGGAATACGCCTGCAATTATTCGTCATGGGGGTTGTTGCTCTCATTTATTACTTGATGATTGGACTCATGAGCGCCAACTTTGCCCTATTAGTCGCCACAGTTGCCGGATGTCTATTTGGAATGGAGATGAAAAAATGTCAATCAGCCTAACCGAATTGTGGGTGATCCTGGGATGCGGACTCGTCACGATTCTTTCGCGAACGCTCCCCTTTATTTTTGTCAAACAACTGACGATGCCGGGCTGGCTGGTGAGCTTTTTGTCATTTGTTCCCATCACGATCATGACGGCCCTATGCTGTCAAAGCCTGTTCATCGCCCACACTGGTCAGTTAGCCACGCTAAATGTTGCCAACTGCTTAGCCGCCATTCCCGCGACCATCGCTGGAGTCCTCACCAAGAGCTTACTCATGGTCGTCGTCATTGGCATCATGGCAATGGCCCTTCTCCGCTATTGGCAAATTGGCTAATTCCAATATCCGAAAAGTCCCCGCACAGTAGCGAGGACTTTTTTTATTTGTGAGCTGCTTGGGGCAATACTAGATTTAAGATAATGCCTAAGACAGCCGCCACGGCTAGGCCTGAAAATTGATATTGACCGATTTTGAGGTAAGCGTCCCCAATCCCAATGACCAAAATTGCCGAGGCAATCATCAGATTACGTTTTTGATTAAAATCGACCTGTTTCTCAATCAGAATTCGCAGACCACTTGACGCAATAACACCAAATAGAAGAAAGCTAATTCCCCCAATTACCGGATTAGGAATACTTTCGATCAAGGCACTCAACTTGCCAACAAAACTGAAGATGACGGCAAACGTCGCCGCGCCAATCAGGACATACACACTGTGTACGCGGGTGATGGCAAGGACACCCACATTTTCGCCATATGACGTGACAGGCGGCCCACCAACAAAACTCGCAATAATTGAAGCCACACCGTCGCCAGCTAACGTGTGTGTCAACCCAGGATCACGGAAGAAGTTACGATGGGTCAACTCGTTAAGCACGGTAATGTGGCCAATATGTTCCGTCATGGTGACAAAGGCAATGGGCGCCAAACTTAGCACCGCACCCCAATAAAAATGTAAGGAATAGCTGACCCCCGGAATTTCAAATTTAGGTAACTGAAACCACTCTGCCTGCAACACTGGTGTAAAGTTTACTAGGCCAAATGCCACTGCCACCAGGTAGCCACACACAATCCCTAGCAGAATGGGGACTAAAGCTAAAAATCCCCGCAAGAATAAGTTAAACCCAATCGTCAGGAGCAAGGTGATGATGGCAACCGCAAAGAACTGCCAATGATACGTGCCTTGACTATCAACCGTAGCCTTTTGCGCTGCACTCCCGGCTAGTGATAGTCCGATGACCATCACCATCGGGCCAACGACAATCGGTGGTAGAACGCGATCAATCCAGTCCGGACCGACAGCCGCCACGACTAAAGCAACGATCAGATAAACTAGTCCCACCGCCAACGTTCCCTGAGCAATCCCCGGATAACCCGTGTTTTTCATCAGGGCAATCATGGGCATGATAAACGAAAAACTAGAGCCCATGTACGCTGGAATCTTTCCTCGCGTAATTAAGATATACATGAGGGTGCCCACCCCTGAGCTAAACAGCGCAATGCCTGGATTTAACCCCACCAAAATGGGCACCAACACGGTGGAACCAAACATTGAAAATAAATGTTGCAGTGATAGTCCCAACCATTGGCCCCATCCGGGCCGCTCGTCGATATCAATCAACGCATCGGGATTACGATAATGTGACGGCTGCTGCATAATCAATTCCTCCTTGTCCATGAAAAAAGCGCACCCGTCCCGTAAGGAAACGTGTACGCCAATTAAGCCCAGCTTGCGCCAGAAACGTCGTACCTTCATTGCCTCACGGGACAATGTTAAAGGACTATATTAATAGAGATTATAGCGAGACTCACGCCTGCTTGTCAAGACCATTTAATAATCATCGTGACCGCCGGGCAAGCCGTTGATAGCCTTGATAAATGCCCACTAAACCGATTAGGAAACAACTACCGACTAACAGTAAGGTCGCATTCCCCAACTCATCCGTCACAAACCCAAAAATAAAACTGCCCAAGGGTTGAAACGCATCCATTGCTAAAAATAAAAGGCCAAACATTCGACCCAAGTAAGCCGGATCAGTTAGCTCCTGTGTAATCGTCAACGCTCGGATATCAAAACACGTATAGCAAAAGCCAATGACCACACTACTTCCCAGTAACATCCAATAATTAGGAAAAGCACCAGCCAGTAAGAGCATGCCAGCTAACAGGCCCAAATCCCCATAATTCTGCTGGTGTCGCGGTAATCGTTTAGCTAAAGTCAACCGCAGGCCACCTAAAATTCCGCCCACCGCCATGGCAATCAATAAATAACTGTAACGGGCTGACTGTCCCCCATAGATGTGTTGAACATCATACGGGAGCACGAGTTTAAAGGCCGCGTACATCACATTTAACAACCCACCCAGAGCAATCGTTTCAATTAGAATTGGCCGTTGCCAGACATACCGCCAACCGGTCAGCAGGCTCGCTTTAATTCCCAGTGTCGCCTGCGTTGAGTGGTGCGGAGGATAACGAATACTGAGATATAACCCCAATGATAGGAGAAAAGATAGGCCATTAATAAGTAAAAAGCCCCGCAAATTTAACCAGTGGAGGGTCAGTAAAAAGCCACCTAATAACGGGGCCAAAATATTGGCAAGGTCAAGTAAGGTATTACTAATGGCATTAAATCGCTGGCGAGCGGCTAGAACGATCAATTCGGGAATCATTGACTTAGCTGCTGGCAGGCTAAAGGCTAATCCAATATCTAAAATAACCGTTAGCGTTAGTAATGGGCCGGCAGTTAGATGAAGAGGGTCTAACCAGAGGGCCACCCCAATGCAGCCCAACACACTCACGAGTTCGGCCAATACCACGACCCATTTACGATTAAAGTTATCTACGACGACGCCACAGAAGAGATCGCCTAAAAATAAGACAACCCCGCCAACCGCTTGAATAATGCCCAGCAAAGCCGCATTACCAGTGGCCTGTACGACAAACCAATTTAATCCAAATAAGTAGAGGGCATCGCCCATTCGTGAAATAAACGGTGCCAGTAACAGGGGGACGTTTATCTTTTTCGTACTCACTACCGTATCGCCCCCTCATGTTGAAAGTATGTTAGTCTTCAACCATCCGCCAGTTACCTTCGTCAGCTCGCGAAATATCATTTAGAAACTTCAACACGCGTTTTGCCCGATCTGGTTGGTGTTCAAATAAGGTATTGACCCCAGCACCCGTGACCATGGGTCCACTCAAGCGAAAGTCACCATCCGCTTGTTCACCCGTGGCAAAGGTAACGACCGTTTCACCTGACGCTAATTTTGTTGTCAAGAAGAACATCGTAAACTCGTCGTCGGCCGTCATGTAAGCTGGCATTGCCCAAATATCGGGAGCAATCTCTTGCATCTCACCATCTAAGAATTTGAACTCTTTATGGTTAGCCTGAGTAACGGGCTCTTTCAATACCAATAGCATTTGATTGAATTCTGCGTCACCTAATTGTAAATTATCTTTCACGTTGGTTAGCCTCCTAAAATTGTCATAGCTCACATTATACCAGCGTCTTACGCAAAATTAAATCACGCTGAGTGGAATGTCCTAACTGGAAAACATGCTCACCAACAACGACAAATCCCATCTGTTGATAAAAAGCACGGGCCGAATCATTATGTTCCCAGACGCCCAGCCAAATCGCCGTTTTTCCCAATTGCTCGGCCGTTTGCCGCGCTAATTGGAACAATTGACGGCCCAATCCTTGTCGCTTAAACGCAGGGAGTACGTAAATCCGTTGAATTTCGAGACAGTCATCCCCCTGCGCTTCTGACTGTGTCGCTCCCCAATTTAATTTTAAATACCCCGCCAGCTGCTCATCTTGATAAATAAAGGTAAACGTACTGGTCGGCTCAGCCAGTTCGCGGGCTAATTGCGGTAAGTTATAGGCCCACTCTAAATAATCTGCCAAATCGGCGGCCGTATTCACCGCCCCAAACGTGTCACTAAAAGTTGTTCGACTAAGTTGCTGTAAGGCTGGCAAATCAGCTTCAGTAACGGCTCTTAATTTTGTCGCCATCAGGTCACCCTCCTCGCTCATAACTGATTAAGTTCTAGCATAAGCTCGTTTAAGTGTATTTGCAACAATAAATTTCAAAACGGCCGTATGCGCTGAAAGTCCGCTAATTTGCAATCGTGACCACTAAAAAAGGAGTTCAGGACACACACCCCAAACTCCACATTATTATTGTTTAGTTAGTCACACGAACTGGATCACCAATCTCCAGTTGCATGTGGTAGTACTCATGGTCCCCAATCATTTGGGTCCCCGTCACCTCGTAGCCCATGCGTTCATATAAACGCATGGCCCCCGGGTTCTCTAAGTCGACGTTTAACCCAATCACGGCTTGCTGATCACGACGTGCATAAACCGGTAAGGCCCGCAACAACTGGCGACCGATTCCCTGCCCTTGATGATCCGGCGAGACCGCCAGTGAATCCAAATACCATTCGCCAGCCGCTGTCTCGGATTCTAAATCAAATGGTTCATCAAACGCATCGCTTTTCGCTGCTAATCGCGTCATCACATCATCGACAATGTCTTCCCTTTCGCCGGGATAACCAAACGCTACCCCAACCACTTGGCCATTGGCCTCGGCCACCACCGTAGTTGCCGCACCGGATAAATACGTCCTGGTGCGGTAAGCTGCCGTGATGACCTTCAGTAAGTCGGGGCCTGGAACGTCTTCCAGGTCAGTTAAAGCCATTTCATCGTAGATCAAGTTCATCAACGGGGCTATCTGAGGCGCATCCGTTGGTCGAGCTTCACGAATTATCACAAAAAATCCTCCATTTCTAGTTCTTTAACCAGACTAACGGAGGATTACAGGTTTGTCAAAGGATTTGCCGGGCACTCTATGAATGAACCCGTCCAGCTACCCGCTGACCAAAGATGAGGCCAACGAGGAACAAGACACTAGCGGTGATCCATGTCCTCATGGTGAGACTCCCTTCGTGTCGCTGTGGTTGCGGCCGATTTTTCTGTCCGCAACTCAGCGAGTTCTTGGCGAATTTCGCCTAAAATTTCCAGTTGAAATCTTTCGACTTCCATGGTGTGCGGCACCTGATTCTGCGCTAGATGATCAACCTTAGCATGCAGTAACCGCAACTCATGTTCAGATTTCAGGTTCACGTGATAGTCATTCTCAGCCATCATGCGATCCCGGTCAGCAGACCGGTTCTGACTCATCATGATGATGGGTGCCTGAATCGCCGCGACACAACTCAGAACTAAATTTAACAGAATAAAGGGGTAATTGTCAAAGTCGACACCAAATAAATGCAGCCCATTGACGATCATCCATCCCAGTAAAACAAACATAAAAATGAAAATGAAGCCCCAAGACCCGCCAAAGCGCGCAACTTCATCCGACACCTTCTGACCAAACGTTAAGCTATTAGTGAGACTTTCGTTAACATCGATGATGTCATAGTCGTCACTTTGCAGGGCTTTAGTCAATTTATGATTGATCTTCTTCGTTTGCTTTAAATCGGCATTGATCATGGCATCAACGTGATCCAACCGATATTTTAGAAGATGGTGACCACAGATATAATCTGTCACCTTACTTTGGGGATAGTCACGCTTAATGCGATTCCGCAATCCCGCTTCCAACTCTGCTAACTGTAGACTCGTTTCCAGTGAGATTGGCTCACCATCCACTAAACACGTCACCTGTTCTTTTTCTGTCATTCCTGTGTCACTCCTCCGATAACTGGTGTATTAGGGCATGCCAATCTGCCGGTAATTCACTGGTAAAATGCCGCTGTTCATCTGTAAAAGGATCTTTGAACGTCAGTGAAAGAGCCTGCAATGCTTGACGGTTGATACCAGTCACAGGCCCATCGTATAAGGCATCGCCAAGTAAGGGATGGCCTAATGACGCAAAATGAGCCCGAATCTGATGGGTTCTACCTGTATGTAATTTAACAGCCACCACGGTTGCCGTTGCAAAACGCTGTTGTACCCAATACTCGGTCCGTGCCGGCTTACCAGTCGGTGACACCATCTGATTATAACCAGTCGGATCACTCGCTAGTGGCGCATCAATCACCGCATGATCTGCTTCAAGTCGTCCACTGACAACCGCCAAGTAGCGTTTATCAATTTGATGAGCCGCCTGTAATTGACTAGCTAGACTGTTGGCTAACCGGTGCCGAGCAACCCACACAACACCACTGGTAAATCGATCTAAGCGCGTTAAAATATGAGGCACTAAATTCTCGGCGTGTTCCGCTTCCCAGTATCCTTTGATCCGATTAACCAAGGTATCTGTTCGATTGGCTGGTCCTGGTACCACGTTTAACCCAGCTGGTTTATCCACCACGAGCCAATCTCGATTTTCAAACAGAACGGTAATCGGCTCGTGACTGACAGCAACCGCCTCATCGGCAGTCTCCGGCGGAAACGTCACCGCAACGTGATCGCCCACTGCCAAAGTGACTGCCGGTGTGGTCACCTGCCCATTAACACGAATTGTTCCCTGTTGTTTCAAATCGCTAAAGACCCGATGACTAATGCCCTGATTAGTCAAAAATTGCTTCAAACTGGTTACGGGTTCTTTCACCTGCCAGTCGAGTTCCATAGGCTGTTATCTCCTTTTCTATTCATCAATTAATTCGAGTAACCAGGCAATTGAATCATCCCGATGATTCAATTGTTCAGGTTGCTGATTCAGCTGAGTATTCAGTTTTGTCACGCGTCCACTAAAGGGTAAGCGTAACGTCAAAGATTCCTGTTCACCGCGAATAATCATAAATGGCGTTCCCAATTTAACTGGACCTAGCGCAATCAGCCACTCAATTGCCGTCACCGGTCCCACCAATTGACGCCCGTTATCGGCAAACCCAATTTTCATGGCACCAGTCTCATCCGGTGTGACCCATAGGGCATCTGCACTAGCTTCAATTCGATCAATCATTTCGGTCACCTCTCACATTATCTTAACGGTCTAATTAGATTATATTTTACCATAGCACCCGAATCCACGGGAATTATTTCCCCTTTCACCACAAAACTGGTTATAATAAAGTTGTAAAGGGGGAGATATAAATGTTCACTGGTACAGAATTAACGGGGATCTTAATTCTCGCAACCGGAATCGCCTTGATTCTATTGATGTTGGTCAAATTTTGGCCACGAATTAAGCAACTGGATACGGATACCTCAACACTCGTCGGTATTTTCACGCTGCTGGCCATTGGCCTGTTGGGACTAGGCGGCTGGCTGAGTTTTAGTGGCCTGCTCCACTAATCATTCGGCAATCAACCTGTACACGAAAAAGTTGTGACCCTTTAAGGGTGGTCACAACTTTTTAATTTCCACCATTATTAAACTGCCAATTCGAGTGTTTGAGGTGCTTAACTTGCTAAAGTCTAGTGCTAAGCATGCCCCATGGCCGTACATAGCTTATACTGTTGTCATTCTCATAGCCAGATCACACTGATTCAATGAGGAGAACAACAACGATGACCGTCTATAAACCTATCTTGCCCACCAAACATCCCACACCGTCGGCTCCCAAGCCCAAGCTAAACGTCGTCATCCCTCCGCACCATCAAGCGGCATTTTTACGAAAGCACGCCCAACGACCTGCGCCACATGCACGTCGATGGCACTCTTTTAGAAACACTTATTGATTATTCAAAAGGCCTAACCACTTCAGTACCTCATACGCTGAAGTGGCTAGGTCTTTCTTAATGTCCGTATTCGTTTACCCTTACTTTAATGGCTTAATGACCCGCGCGGGATTGCCGCCCAACACAACGTTACTCCCAAATGACTTCGTCACAACCGCACCAGCGGCCACAATGACGTTATCTCCCAAAGTTACGCCGGGACAAATAATGGCACCACCACCGACCCACACATCGTCACCTAAAGTCACCGGTTTGCCGATTCCCATCGCGCCATTTCGGCGCAGTTCCGGTTCAGCGGGATGGTTAACTGAATAGATTTGCACCTTGGGACCCAATAAGCAATGCTTGCCAATCCGAATGGGAGCAACATCTAATATCGTACAATCGTAGTTGGCAAAAAAATTTTCTCCTACATAAATGTTATAACCATAGTCACAGCGAAACGTTGCGTGAACCTCAACCTGATCGCCGGTTGCCCCAAATAGGCGTTTAACCAGTTGCTGACTTTTTTCGGGGTCCTGTTCACCCAATTCATTTAAGGCTTCAACCTGTTGTCGAGCCGCTCCCCGCTCTGCAACTAACTCAGGGTCGTAGACGTTAAATAGCTCGCCAGTAATCATCTTTTCTTTTTCACTCTTGTCCATTTTAGTTAAACCACCTTTCGTTAAAAAAATGGCTGTGATTGCTCGCCGGCAACCACAACCATTTTAAATGTTTAGCTTACTTGATGAACGCCTTTGTCATACCAACCATGGTAGCAAAGTCTTCCATTTGTTCTTCCGTTAAGGAGAAGGAAAGCATGGTGTGGTGACCACCGCCGGCCTTCATCCATTCCAAGGCACCAGTCTTCAAACCAACCTTAGGTGTCCAAAGTTGCTTAGCAACTGGCAAATTAGGTGTTTCGCCTTCAGGCTTGTTCGCATCAACAGCATAGCCAATCATCTTGAAGCCATCACGGAAGTCCGCAACGGTGACGTCAATGGCGTCGCCTTCAGAACCAGTGAAGACCAAACGAGCTGGGTCAGCTTTACCACCAATATCCAATGGGTGAACTTCAACCCGTGGCTTGTCGGAAGCAATCGTTGGGTCGACTTCCAACATGTGAGAACCAAGAATAGCTTCGTGGCCCTTACGTAGATCCAAGGTGTAGTCTTCCATGAAGGCTGTCCGATCATTGTGAGACATGATCTTCATCACACGGCCCAAGGCAGCGGTCTTCCAATCACCTTCAGCACCGAAGCCGTAACCGTCACGAATTAATAATTGAGCGGCCAAGCCAGGTAATTGTTCCATTCCCCAGAGATCTTCGAAGTTCGTGGTGAAGGCAGTGTAACCACCCTTTTCCAAGAAACGCTTGATTCCAAGGTATTGTTGTAATTGAACGCGAACGGAATGCTTATAAGTTTCAGCATCATTGTCCCCTTGAACCATAGTGTACTTGGATTCAAGATCGGCATATTCTTTATCAACGTCGGCATCAGAAACCTTGTTGATTTCTTCAACTAAATCGCCGATACCGTAGTAATCAACTGTCCAGCCCATCTTGATTTGTGCTTCAACTTTGTCACCTTCAGTAACGGCAACATTACGCATGGTATCACCAAAACGAGCAACTTTAACTTTAAAGCTTTCGTTGTAAGCAACCGCAACATCTTCCCAACGTGCGATTTGGTCTTGAACGTCTTCATCACCCCAGTAGCCGTAAACAATCTTGTTGTTGACGTTTAGACGGGCATTGATGTAAGCATATTCACGGTCACCATGAGCACTTTGGTTCAAGTTCATGTAATCAAAGTCAATGTCAGCATAAGGAATGTTGTTCAAGTATTGCGTTGCCAAGTGCAGCAATGGCTTTTGCAATAATTCTGTCCCACGAATCCAGTTCTTGGCTGGGGAGAACGTGTGCATCCACGTAATCACACCGGCAACATTGTCGTTATAGTTAACTTCTTTCATGAAGTTAGTGATGCTTTCGGCCGTTGTCATAACATCCTTGAAGACAACTTTGTAAGGCAACTTGCCGCTGGCGTTTAACTTGTCAGCAATATCTTGGGCGTCCTTAGCAACGGACTTTAATTGTTCTTCACCATAAAGGTGTTGTGAACCGGTAACAAACCAAAATTCATAATCTGGAACTGATAACATAATTGAGCACTCCTTTAGTATAATTTGGTTTTAAAATGGATAACAAATTTATTGACGGGCCGCGTGATCTTGGGAATGGGCATTATTTTGACCATAATAAGCGTTGGCCCCATGCTTACGCAGATAATGCTTGTCCAACAGATACTGTGGCAATTCCCGATTAGCACGCGTCATTTGAGCGGTGTGATAGTCTTCTTCGGCAACCACTTCCAAAACCTTGGCGTTGTAAACTGCTTTGGCTGGAGTTGGCCCCCAAGCGAAGGGACCGTGTTGACTAACCAAAGAAGCGGGAACGGCTTCGTAATCAATGCCGCGTTCCTTGAAGGTCTTCACGATAGTCTTACCCGTGTTGCCTTCGTAATCTTCTTCAATTTCTTCCTTAGTCAAAGCATCAGCAGCTGGTACATCGCCATAGAATGTGTCCGCATGCGTCGTGTTCATTGCGGGAATATCCATCTTAGCAGCGGCAAATGACACTGCCCAAGGTGAATGCGTATGAACAATTCCCCCAATATTAGGGAATTCATTGTAAAGTACTGTATGCGTTGGGGTGTCACTGGAAGGATTCATGTCCCCTTCAACAACTTCACCCTTTAAGTTAACAACAACCATGTCGCTAGGCTTCAAGTCATTGTAATCAACCCCAGAAGGTTTGATGACAAACAGGCCTTTGTCCCGATCAATACCGGAAACGTTACCCCAAGTAAAGGTAACCAATCCCAATTCAGGCAACTGCATGTTGGCGTCGTAGACTTCTTGCTTTAAATCTTCTAACATTCAATTAACCTCTCTTCTCTTAATCGCTAATAGCTTCGCCAGCGGCAGCTTCCACTGGCAAGCCAGCTTGATAATTCTTGATAAACTCTTGATAACCAGCAACCCCAGCAGGTTCAGGACTCAACGTCATACTTTCAGGATTCTTGAAGACCTCTTGATCCAAGAAGTCTTCAAGGTTCTCACTCGTTTGACGTTGGGCATAAGCCGCCAAGACAGCCATCCCCCAAGGGCCACCCTCACCAGCCGTACTCATAACCGTAATGGGGATATTTAAAGCGTTAGCCAGTACTTGTTGACCAATTACTGGTGTCCGGAATAAACCACCCTGCGCAATCATCACGTCAGTTTGTACGTGTTCTTCGTTGACCAAAATATCCATCCCGATTTGCAGTGGTGCAAACGCAGCATAGAGCTGAGTCAGCATAAAGTTTGGCAGAGAAAACTTGCTGTTAGGTGTTCGAACAAATAATGGCCGGCCGGCTTGAATCTTAGTAATGTTTTCACCAGATTGATAACTATAATTGACCAATCCACCCGCATTGGCATCTGCTTTAGTTGATTCCAAGAAAAGCGTTTCATACAGTCGATCCGGTTTCAGATCAACACCTAGCCGAGCAGCAAATTCACTGAAAATGCTTGCCCAAGCGTTAATATCAGATGAACAGTTGTTAACGTGGACCATGGCAACTGGTGAACCATCTGGGGTCATCACGATATCAATATCGCGATAAACCTTCGACAATGGTTTATCCAAGACATTCATGGAGAAAGCTGATGTCCCAACGGAAATATTACCAGTCCGCTTACGAACACTGTTCGTTCCAACCATCCCTGTACCAGCATCCCCTTCAGGTGGTGCCATAACACTACCTGCTTCAAGGTTGCCACTGGCATCCAATAAGCTAGCCCCTCCAGCGGTTAGCTTACCAGCAATTTTACCGGCTGGTAAGATGTTGGGTAGAATATTCTCAATCTGCCATGGATACCGCTTAACATTATCTAAACTGCTAAACTTATCTAGCATTGCTTGGTCATAACTACCAGTTTTTTCATCAATTGGGAAGACACCTGAAGCGTCTCCAACACCCAAGACTTTCTCGCCAGACAATTTCCAAGTAACATAACCGGCTAACGTCGTAATGAAATCAACCTTGGCAACATGGTCCTCATCATTCAAGACTGCTTGGTATAAGTGAGCAATACTCCACCGTTGTGGAATATTGAAATCAAAGAGCTTGGTTAATTCATCAGCCGATTGGCCCGTAATATTGTTCCGCCAAGTTCGGAAAGGCACTAACAACTCATTGTTCTTATCGAACGCCAAGTAGCCGTGCATCATTGCACTAACACCAATCGCATTAATATGCTTCAAGCTAGCATGATATTTGCTTTGAACATCCGCCGCCATTTGTGTATAGCTCTGCTGGATACCGGACCAAACCTCTTCAAGTGGATAGGTCCAAACACCATCCTCAAACCGATTTTCCCAAACGTAACTACCGGAAGCAATCGTATTGAAGTCATCGGTGACTAATACCGCTTTAATTCGAGTTGAGCCTAATTCAATCCCTAAGGAAACCTGCCCCGCCTCAATGGCTTGCGCCGTTTCGACTAAGTTCATTTCGTTATGCCTCCTAAATCATTCAAAAATACTAGTTGTTTTGCGCCGTTTCAGCTTTCTTACCACGGTTAGTACCAGCAGCTTCGATTTCTTCAAGTGAGTGACCACGGGTTTCTGGAACACAGAAACGAACGAAGAGCACACCCAAGACACAGATAACACCGAAGACAGCAAACACCGCTTCTTGTGACATTGAAGCCGTCATGATTGGGAAGAGCAACCCAACGGCCCATGAACCAATCCAGTTAAAGGATGATGCTAAACCAGATGCCCGGCCCCGAACGGCCAACGGGAAGACTTCACCAACCAGCACCCAAGTTAATGGCGCCCAAGTGAAGGAGTAAAAGGCCACGTAAATTGATAAGAAGACCACAATCATCATTGGACTTGCATTTGGTACCAAACTGTTAATTACAGCTGGTAGCAGGAAGGATAAAGCCATCACTGTACCACCTAAAGTCAACAAGGTCCGCCGATTGAATTTTTCAGCAATCCAGATATATAAGAGTGAACCAAGAACTAACAGAACCCCTTGAACAATTGGCCACATCAATGCAGAACTAGCAGCACTACCAGTTGCCTTTTCAACAATTAATGGAATATAGTAGAAGATTGCGTTGGCGCCTTGGAATTGCTGGAAAGCTGCCACACCAACCCCAGCAATAACTAAGTAACGATATTTGCTATTGAATAAGGTTGCCCATGATGTTTTAGCCATGTTACTTGATTCATTTTGTGCCGTTGCTTGAATTGACTTAACTTCAGGTTCAACTTCTTCTGGTTTACGAACAAATGATAAAACCTGCCGTGCTTCATCTAAACGGTTAGCCTTGATTAAGAAGCGAGGTGATTCAGGCAGCTTAAGAACCCCAGCAAATAAGATAATTGCAGGAACAGCAGCTAGCCCTAACATTAAACGCCAAGAAATATTTTCTGGTAAATCCTTTAAAACAAAGTCAATAATGTATGAGATCAACATCCCAGAGACAATCATCGTTTGATTAATCCCAGACAAACTCCCACGTAATCGTGCCGGTGCCATTTCTGACATATAGGCTGGTACCAAAGCAGAGGCCGCACCAACAGCCAGTCCTAAAAATATTCTCATGCCAATCAGGTAAAACGTCCCGTTGTTAGGTGAAAATCCACATAGAATTGAACCAATAGCGAAAACCAAAGACGACATTAGAATCATTCGTCGCCGACCAAGTCGATCAGCTAGCTGCCCAGCAATTGCAGCACCAAAGATGGCACCGAACATCACAGCAGAAGTAACCCAACCAACTAATGACGCATTTGTTAAATTCCAGTCAGTCTTCAGAAAAGGTAGTGCTCCGGTCATAACACCAATGTCATAACCGAACAAGATACCACCAAATGAACCGAAGAAGAAAATAAACTTACTGGAAACATTCTTTTTCTTATCCAATTTTATTCCTCCTAAATTAAGGGGTTTATCAAAAATAATTGCTTACCCAAGTATTCATCATCTATCGAAAGCCCTTTCAATAATTCGTGACTCCCTGCGCCGGCATGCTTTAGGAATCACAATCTTATGAACCGCTTTCATTTATTGAACAAATACAGTTTATAATATTTGTACGCATAAATCAACTTGTTTTTTTGTTGTTCGGACTAATTAATTCGTTAGATGCTGTTATCTCGGCGTTTATTTGGTATATTTTTTTGTAAGCGATACCGTTATTCCTATCACTTATGTTTGAATCCTTAGTATGCGCACACAAAAAGGAGCCTGTACACTGCGTTTCTACAGTGTATAGGCTCCTTTAATTAATTATCCTAATAATTTTGGAGATGCAACAGATTCCCGTACAATTAGCTGAGGATCGTACATAATTGATGTGACAGGCTTCTTTTGTAAAAGATTGAGCATCATCTTCCCAGTATCTTCCCCCATAACTTCCTTTTCGTGATTTAAGGTTGTGATTCCTGGACTCATATATTGTGCCATTTGATAGTTATCAAAACCCACAACAGAAATATCCTGTGGTACTAGAAATCCATTACTCTTCAAATAATCTAAGACTTGGATCGCTAATTGATCATTATAGCAGGCAATTGCCGTTGGCCGATCCGGTGTTTCTAACGCCGACGCTACCCGCTGAGTAATCTTATCAAAACTATCTCCTGATTGATACATCACCAAATTACCTTTATAGGAAATCTCTGGATGCTGTTGATATGCCTTAACGAATCCATCCATCCGATGAACCCCCTGCATGTCATCAACCTGAAAAATCCCCAGAATACTCTCATGGCCCATGTCTAGTAAATAATCAATTATTTTACGCTCTGCGCCAGCATCATCAGTCGTCACTGTTGGAAACTCCAACTCCGGGTAACTAGCATTGATAAACAATACTGGAATTTCATCATCTTTAATCTCTTGATAAAGATCCATATTAGGATTTGGTAGCGCACTTTGTGTCGGTTCAATAATCAGCCCGGCCACCTTACTATTCAGCATGTTGATAAGGTTTTTCCGTTCTTTTTGATGATTATTGTGCGTATTGCCCAGCAGTAGCGAATATCCCCCCTCAGAGATCATCTGATCAATGCCATAAATGATTTGAGGAAAAATATAGTCCGCAATATGAGTCGTGATGACGCCTATCATTTTACTATCGCTATCGATTGACCAGTCTTTATGCCAATCCTGAACAAACATGCCACCACCCTGAATTCGGTAAATATAATGTTCTGATTCTAAGTCCCCGACGGCCCGACGAATCGTGTACCGTGAAACGTTAAATTGATTCATTAATTCCGTTTCGGTTGGCAATTTTTCATCAATCGGATACTTACCTGAAAGAATAGCTTCTTTCAAGGTATCTTTGACTCTTTGATATTTATTTTCCATAACTTTCTCCAATTATATTTCGTAACCTGAATTACCCCACGGTTGCTTATATTTATAACGTCTACCCTATAGGATAGCAAATTTAAGTGTTCCTTACCAATCATAACAGGTACTTGGTAAAACGTTATTTTTAACTAGAGTAAGTTAACAATTTAATATCCCATTTTTTGCCGATGGTATGTTTCTCCTTATCCTTTTAAGTGCTTGATCACTCGGGCCGGATTTCCCGCAATTACGACATTATGGCCAAAGGACTTCGTGACGACGGCACCGCCGCCAACAATAACATTATTTCCCAAATGCACACCTGGTAAAACAACAGCATTGCCCCCTAGCCAACAATTATTGCCAATTGAAACTGCCTTGCCACAACCCAGCCATGATGTGCGTTTCTGTATGTCCAAAGGATGTGCGGCTGTATAAATTTGCACACGCGGTGCTAACAAAACATTATCACCAATTGTAATTGGGCAAGTATCTAATAAAATACAATCAAAATTGGCAAAAAAATTATTACCAACGTGGATATTATAACCATAATCGCAAATAAACCGCGGCCGTACTTCACTTCCCGTCCCAACTGTTCCAAACAACTGTTTAATCAATTGCTGTAACTTTTCTTTATCATGAAAGGAAGTTTGATTAAGTGTTTCATATAAATCCCGCGCATGTGAACGATCATCAACCAGTTGACGGTCATTCACATCATATAAGTTTTCTGCCATCATTTTATCGTATTCCGTTTGTGCCATCTACTCTCAGTCCATTCTTCTAGTTTAGAACTCATATTAGCATGTTAAGTAAGCGATTTCAAAAAATATCCGAATAACTCTTTTAGTATAAAAGTTATTCGGATATTTCTATCAACTGTAGTAGGCTAGCAACTCGATATTTTGATCATGATTACCAAATCCTTGTCCAAAGATTGTGCAACCTCCAGCCTTTTCGGCCTCTTCTTTAACTTCGAATCGTACTGTCCAGGTCTCATGGTCAGTTGGCAAATCTTGCAAACAAATATCCGTAAATGGTTGCCCGTCTAAATAAGTACCGTGATCTGTCACCCGTAACGTTTTCAACACGCCATATTGGTTAACATTATCTGGTACCCATTTAGGCGTGTATTTCCCGCGAATATCAGAAAAATCGCCTAGACTACGCCATGTCCCAATTTCTTTACCGTTGATGAAAAAAGTAATATCCGATGGCCATGTGTTATTTGAAAAAGGAAATTCTGAACCGAGTTCCGCCGTCAAATCCAACATCTCTAAGTGTTCATGTCCTTGAAGAAAGTTAGGCGTCTGATACTCAACATAACCGTTATTAAACCAAATCATTCCGGCATTCATCCGTTCTGGCGACATAAAATATCGGGGATTGTCCACTTTACCAATATAGCCATTCTTTCCTGCCAAGCCACATGACGGCTGTACGCGGTATTCTGTGTAATGTCCAACCGGAATACTTGTTTGATGCACTTGAAACGTCGGATAGATTTCGCGCGGAAACTTTACCTCAATCGTATCAACCCGAAGCTCCGTCATTTTTGACCGTCCCACTCGTTTACTCGTGACTAACTCGGCGGCGGCCAATTTATCTAAATGTTTCGTCACAATTGCACTACTTAAGCCCAATTCTTGCGCTAACTCCTTAACACTCATCGGCTTTTCCGAAATCAATCGAATAATGTGCAGACGAACCTCACTACTTAATGCTTCATAAACTGGCAACGAAGCACTGCTCATATCTAATTGCATGTTGTCGCCTTCTTTTCATTAACTTTTATATTAATTAAGATTAACCATGCTTTTATATTACCACTTAATGATTAACTTTTATATTAATTCAGACGATTTTTCGAAAATAAATTAGCAAAAATATTAATTTTAATGTTGACAGCGTTTTCAACCGGCTGTATATTTCAAGTGTACTAATTTATTAGGACTTATTTTCTTAAAGCAATTTAAGTCCTTACAAATTTCAAAAGGAGAGATTGACTAATGGTCCAAGCTCAAGACTATATCAACCCACTGATTGTCCAGCGGGCTGACCCCTATATTTATAAACATACTGATGGCTATTATTATTTCACAGCCTCCGTACCGGCGTACAACTTAATTGAAATTCGTCGGGCCAAGACCTTAAATGGATTGGCTAATGCTGCTCCTCGAACCATCTGGCGTAAGCATCCCGATGGTAGCGGTGCCATGAGCCAACTCATCTGGGCACCAGAGCTTCATTACATTGATGGCAAATGGTTCATCTACTTTGCCGCTTCACATACCAAAGAGTTCGACCATAATGGGATGTTCCAACACCGGATGTACTGCATTGAGTGTGACAACCCCGATCCCATGCGCGATGAAGCCGATTGGACTGAACACGGCCAAATTGAAACACCATTAGACACATTTGCCTTAGATGCGACAGTTTTCGAAGCACAAAACAAATTGTACTATGTTTGGGCCCAAAAGGATCCCGCTATCAAGGGTAATTCCAACATCTACATCGCGGAAATGGCTAATCCATGGACGTTAAAGACCAAGCCGGTCATGCTAACAAAACCAGAATACGATTGGGAAACCAAAATTTTCTGGGTAAATGAAGGTCCGGCCGTCTTACACCGAAATGGTCGCTTCTTCTTGACCTATTCTGCAAGCGCTACCGACGAGAACTATGCCATGGGGATGCTAACCGTTGCCGAAGATGCCGACCTCTTAGATCCCGCTAGTTGGTCCAAATCTGAAACACCCGTTTTCCAAAGCAACATGCCAATCAAACAATTCGGTCCTGGTCATAACTCATTTACAGTTGCCGAAGACGGTGAAACTGACATGCTGGTTTACCACTGCCGGAATTACACCGATATCAAAGGTGATCCATTATATGATCCTAACCGTCACACAATGGTGCAACCGTTTACTTGGAATGACGATGGTACGCCTAACTTTGGCAAGCCGGTTCCTTACAATTATAAATAGAGGCGAATAAATCATGGATAGTGCAAAAACTGAATCGAAACATTTCTGGGGATTTCCCCTATCTCACTTTAGCTACTTCTTCATTTGGGCCGTTGTTAACGGTTATTTAACCCTCTGGATGGAACAAGTTGCCCACTTAAACGGGACCGAATCTGGTGCCGTCTTCTCAATGATGGCGGGTATTTCCTTGATCTTCCAACCTATCTTTGGGGTTGTTTCTGATAAATTACTCTTCAAGAAAAACTTAATCTTAACGATTGCGATCGTCGGGATCTTCATCGGTCCTTACTTCCAATGGGTCTTCATGCCCATCTTACACATTAGCGCCTTCTTAGTAGCCATCGTTACTGGGACTTTTCTGAGTTTCATCCTAAACGGTGGGGTGTCCGTCATTGAACAATACGTACAGCGGGCTAGTTTGGCTAACGGCTTCGAATATGCCCACTCCCGGGTCGGTGGTTCCGTCGCCGGTGTCGTTGCTTCATTAGTTGCCGGGCGAATCTTCCTCTGGAAGCCTAACTCCATCTTCTGGGCATGTACCATTGCCGCTATTATCTTAACTTTCTTATTACTCTTCTCTGACAAGGTTAACTTAGATAACGCTGCCGCTGCTGGTGACACGTCCGATTCACTTGATATGAAGACGGTTCTGTCTGTCTTCAAACTTAAGAACCTCTGGGTTTTAGCTATTTTCTACATGGGCGCTTCTGCCTTATTCGATGTATTTGATCAACAGTTTATCATCTTCTTTAAGACTTTCTTTGATACCGCTGCTCAGGGGACCCTGGTTTACTCTTACATGAGTTCTGCTCAAACAGCTATCGAATTTTGTTTAATGTTCCCAATGCCATGGATTATCAACAAAATTGGTTCTCGTAATGGTTTGTTAATTTACGGTTTCATTACCTGCATCCGGATCTTAGGTTCTGCTTTATCTCCTAACTGGATCTGGGTTGTTGGTTTCCGTTTGTTAGCTGGTTTGGAAATGCCATTGCTATTAACTTCCATCATGAAATACATTGCTGGTGCCTTTGATATTCGGTTATACGCCACGGTTTACGCATTGGCGTCAAACTTTGCTAAACAGGTATCCGTCTTCATCTTCTCCACAGTTGCTGGTCGGATGTATGACGTTATCGGGTATCAACACACGTACATCATCATGGGGATCGTGGTCTTCTTCATTACCTTGTTTGCCGTCTTCTTCCTGAAGAAAGAAGATCCGATTCAAGCCGGTGAAGTCGAGGATCCTAATGTTAAAGCTAAAGTGGAAGCGGCTTCTTCAACTGATAGTCGTGAATGAGTGAATTGCGACACTCATTAAGGAGTCCTCTCAGTAGGGCTCCTTTTTCTAAAGGAGGAAAAATCATGCAAGGAAAACTAACCGTTGACCCAGCCAGCCAAATCGCCAAAATTGATGACCGTGTTTACAGTGCGCTCATCGAGCATCTCGGTCGATCCGTCTATGATGGTCTCTATCAACCCAATCATCCCCAGTCAGACCAGGACGGCTTTCGTCAGGACGTTATCGACGCCGTTAAATCGCTAAATATCGACCTCATCCGATATCCTGGTGGTAACTTTGTCTCTGGTTTTAATTGGGAAGACAGTATTGGGCCTAAAAGCACCCGCCCCACTCGTTTGGATCTGGCATGGCGGAGCATTGAAACTAATCAATTTGGTCTTCATGAATTTATGAAATGGACGCAAAAAACTGGCACACGGCCTGACATGGCTGTTAACCTTGGTAGTCGAGGGATCGATGCTGCTCGTAATTTAGTCGAATACTGTAACTTTTCCGGCGGCACTTACTGGAGTGACCTGCGAAAACAAAATGGCGCTGAGGAACCCTTTAATATCAAAACCTGGTGTCTGGGCAATGAAATGGATGGCGATTGGCAAATTGGTCATAAAACAGCCGATGAATACGGCCGTCTAGCCCACGAAACAGCCAAAGTCATGCGACTCGTTGATCCCAGCATTGATCTAGTTATCAGTGGCAGTTCCACTCGTGAAATGGCTACCTTTGGCAGTTGGGAAGAAACGGTGCTGGACCATACCTACGACGATGTCGACTACCTTTCCCTTCACCGTTACTATGACAATGAAGAAAATGATCTCGCTAACTTTTTAGCCAAATCCATTGATTTTGACGAGTTCATCAGTGGAATTGTCGCAGTCTGTGATGCTGTCAAAGCACGCAAACACAGCCACAAAACCCTCAATTTAGCCCTAGATGAATGGAATGTCTGGTACCATTCTCACAAACAAGATGATGAGACGGCTCCCTGGCAACAGGCCCCACACTTGCTAGAAGACCACTATAACTTTGAAGATGCCTTGATGGTCGGCACCATGCTAATCACACTACTCAAACATGCTGATCGCGTCAAGATTGCTTGCCTTGCCCAACTAGTCAACGTGATTGCGCCAATTATGACGGACGAGCATGGTATCTGGCTGCAATCCATTTTCTTCCCCTTCCTGCAAATTTCCAAATACGGCCGGGGAATTGCGCTTACGCCACAGCAAACCGCTACAACCTACGATAGCAAAGATTTTAAAGATGTCCCTTACTTGGATAGCCTAGCCGTTTACAATTCCGAAAACCACGAAATCGTAATTTTTGCCGAAAATAAAGGTAACACGACGATGGACTTTCAAACTGATCTGCACGATCTCAACGCCCAAACGGTGATTGAGGCCACGCAATTCTGTGGTTATGACATCAAGCAAACCAATGAGAACCAACAAATGGCGTTGCATCCCAATTCAAACGTTCATTTGTCCGACAACACCCTAACGGCGTCACTACAACCACTATCCTGGAACATGTTTCGTTTACACGTTACTCATTAATTCAAAACACGCGACCGACTATCGATCGCGTGTTTTTTAGTCCATATCTTGATTCTCTCGAATCACCGCCATAAATGCTTCCCCATAACGGTCCAGCTTACTCTGTCCGACACCTTTCACTGCAAGAAAACTCTCATCGTCTGTTGGTAAGGCTTCACACATCGCGTGTAAGGCCTTATCCGAAAAAATCACAAATGGTGGCACATGCTGTTCCTCTGCCAATTCACGCCGCAAATCGCGTAGCTTGCCAAACAACGCCGTATCTTCCGGTACCAATCGCTTCACCCGTTGCGCCATCTTGCGGTGGACCTGTTCTTGCCCCTTTAACACAGCGACACCATTAGCCGTCACCTGCAGCGTCGGGTATTGACCACCCACGCTCTGCAAATAACCAGCTGCCGTTAAGAAGTCAATGAGTTCACCCACGGTCTTTTGCTTTTGATTAGCCATCAAACCATAGGTTGGCAACATCGTCAGATTGTTTTCACGGATCCGTTGATTTCGTGCCCCCGTCAACACCTGCGCGACCACGCCCTTACCAAATCGTGACCGCAACCGCACGACACACGACAACACCTGTTGGGCCGCTGTCGTAACATCTTGGGATTCCCGTTCGTCCAAGCAATTACTACACCGACCACACGCCGGTGATACTTCCCCAAAATATTGGAGAATAAACTGCTGCAAACATCCCTCCGTATTCGCATAATGATTCATCACCTGTAGCTTTTGATAGGCACGTTGCCGATGCTCTTCGTCCATTTCCGATTGATCAATGAAAAACCGTTGAATCTGTAAGTCCTGAGCGTGATAGACCAAGATTGCTTCACACGGCAACCCATCTCGACCTGCTCGCCCGGCTTCTTGATAGTAGGCCTCTAATGTTCCCGGTACCTGCGCATGGATCACAAACCGGACATTACTCTTATCAATACCCATTCCAAACGCATTCGTCGCCACCATGACCTGAATCCGATCATATAAGAAATCTTCTTGATTTTGCTGTCGCTGTTCGTCACTCAAGCCCGCGTGATAGGCCGCTGCAGTGACGTGCTGTTTCGTAAGTAATTTTGTCAGTCGTTCGACTTCCTTACGGGTACTGGCGTAAATAATGCCCGCCTCCCCTTGATTGACTTGCAAATAATCCAAAATATAGCGATCCGTATCTTGATCCTTGACGACCGTTAGATTCAAATTATCCCGAGCAAATCCAGTATTCACTTCATTTTGCGGATCAATCCATAACTGCTGACAGATATCATGAGCAACTTGGGTGGTTGCCGTCGCCGTCAGTGCCAACACCTGTGGCTGACTTGGTAACTGTTCAATGGCATGACTCAACGTCAAATAGCTCGGTCGAAAATCGTGGCCCCATTGGGAAATACAGTGGGCCTCATCAACCGCCAACAGATCAATTGGCAACCGGGCCAATGCTTGAACAAAGGCTTCTGAATCTAACCGTTCTGGCGCAATATACACCAATTTGTAGTCCCCATTGTGCAGTGCTGCTAACCGTTGTTGAATTTCCGGCCAGTCCACCGAACTGTTAATGAAGGTTGCTGGAATCCCACTATCATTTAGCGCATCAACCTGATCTTTCATTAATGAGATGAGTGGGGATACCACCACCGTGATACCAGAAAATAACATAGCCGGTATTTGATAGCAAAGTGATTTTCCCCCGCCCGTTGGCATAATCGCCAAGCTACTATCGCCCGCCAGCACGTGTTCAATGACGGCCTTTTGACCTGGTCGAAACTCGTCGTATCCGAAGACTGTTTTTAACACCTGTTGTGCTGCCGCCAAATCCATTCTATTTACCCCTCACTTATTCAATGCTTCCATTCTACTGGCATTTCGTTCCGGACACAACCAAACATCCCTTTTCAGCGATCATTAACGTCGTAAGTCGGATATTCTCTGACTTACGGGGTCTCGCGTTTCAACACCACATATTTGAAGACATGAAAAGGAGTCTGGGAGTTTTATCCCCGACTCCGTTCTTCACATATTTGGTAGCGAAATCCGCTGACTGCCCGCCATTTGCACCACTTACCTAACGATCATTTTGTAACGCAATATCAGCTAGGATATCTTGCAGGGTAATGCGCGCCATTCGGTCCTCAGCCGCAGCTTGGATTTCCGCATAGTAGCGGTTTAATGCCACCGGAACCGCCGCCCCCACTGGACAGTCTTCGTTTGTTTTGGTATCAACATTTAACAATGGCCCCCGATCTGGTAATGTTCGATAGATATCTCGCATCGTGATCTCTGCGGCTGGTTTTGCTAAGCTGACGTGGGTGGTTGCCTGCCCCGGACAAACTAGTCCTCCTCGTTTCAAATTCGCTAGAATCTTCCGCACTAGACTAGGTGATGTCTGTAAGCTGCTCGCCATCGCCTGACTCGTAATCTTCTGATCCTTAAAGTAGGCAATGTACGTCAATACGTGAATTGTATCACTGAGCCGCGTGTTGGCCATCTTACTCACTCCCTTTTTGTATTTGATTATAAGACAAAATATTATAATAAACAATCAAATGATTTAATTTGACAGAATCGCAGAAACAGGTTAAAGTATATTTGTACTTAAAAAAAGAACAAGTTTTGGAGGGATTTATGATGGCAGCAATTACAATTTTTGGAAATGGTAATATGGGACAGGCTTTGGACAGTGTCTTTACCGCTGGTGGCAACACCGTGACGCACATCGATCGTGACGATGCAGTGGAAAATCTGGGTGATATCGTGGTTTTGGCTGTGCCTTATCCAGTAGCCGTGTCAATCGCTAAAGCACAAGCCGCTCAGTTGGCCGGAAAGGTTGTCATCGACATCAGCAACCCCTTGAATTTCGATACTTGGGATGAACTGGTTGTCCCCGCCGACAGTTCCGCAACCGCTGAACTGGCTAAGTTGTTGCCCGACAGCCAAGTCATCAAAGCTTTCAATACGACGTTCGCCGCTACTTTGGCTAGCAAACAAGTTAGTGGCAAAGAAGTCACTACAGTTCTAGCTGCCGGCGATGACGCCGCTGCTAAACAAATGCTAGCAGATGCGCTTAAAACCAGTGGCGTGAAAGTCATTGATGCCGGCGCGCTTAAGTGGGCTCGTGAATTAGAGGCCATGGGCTTCTTACAAATGACGTTAGCGGCCAGTGAAAAGATTGGCTGGACCGGTGGCTTTGCGATTCTCAACTAAACGCACATTTAAAATCCCCAAGACCCGGTTCTTTTAGCAAGCATTCCTGTTAAAGGGAGCGGGTTTTTATTTAGTCATCTGCTCAAGACACTACCACTAGTCGCTGATATCTCGTTTTTGCGGCTGATAATCCCTTCAACTTCTCTAGCCATCAATGCTATAATACGGGATAAAAGGAGTGCTGCATTTATGACAAAACGTATTAAAGGTTCTTGTACCACTATTCTTGTAGGTAAGAAGGCCTCGTTGGACGGCTCCACCATTATTTCTCGAAACGATGATGGTCACGAAGCGCTCGACCCCGAAAAATTCGTCGTCGTTAATCCTGCCGACCAGCCCACTGATTACCAAGCCGTTATCAGTGGCGTCAACATTAAATTACCTGATAACCCGCTCCGGTATACGTCGATTCCCAACTCTATCTTGACAAACGGAATCTGGCCCGCTGCCGGTATTAACAGTGACAATGTAGCCATGTCCGCCACAGAAACCATCACGACGAATGCTCGGGTCTTGGGTATCGATCCATACGTTGCCGGTGGCATTGGTGAAGAAGATTTGGTCACTCTCGTTCTCCCTTATATTCACAGTGCTCGTGAAGGGGTTGAACGCCTCGGTCAGTTACTGGCAGAATTTGGGACGTACGAACCCAACGGGATTGCCTTTTCTGATAACGATGAAATCTGGTGGTTGGAAACCATTGGCGGTCATCATTGGGCTGCCAAGCGGATTCCAGACGACGCTTACGTCGTTGCCCCCAACCGAATGAACATTGACGACTTTGATTTTGCTGCCGATGATACCATGGCCTCCGCTGATTTGGCTGACCTCATTGAAACGTATCATTTGAATCCTGATTTCGATCGAATAAACCTCCGCCACATCTTCGGTAGCGCAACGGATAAGGATACCGTCTATAACAATCCTCGGGCTTGGTTTGGTCAAAAGTACTTTACACCAGACGTTGACCAAGACCCTCAAGGCCAAGACCTACCCTTCATCTGCCATGCTAACCGCAAGATTTCCATTGAAGATGTTAAGTACGTCTTGAGCTCACACTACCAAAACACCCAATACGATGTTTATGGTGATGGGACTGAAAGTGACAAGACCAAGTTCCGCCCAATCGGTATCAACCGGAATCACGACGTACACATCCTCCAAATTCGTAACGATGTCCCCGCCAGCATTGCCGGGATTCACTGGCTAGCCTTTGGCGCGAATACGTTCAATACGGTCGTTCCGTTCTACGCGAATGTCGACGACACCCCCGCCGCTTATAAAGATGCTGATGGTACCTTTAACCTGAATCATATGTACTGGTTAAGCTGCACCACGGCATTACTTGGTGACACGGACTTCGACTTATATGAAGACTTCCGTAATACCTTCGCTTTAGAAGCCATGGGAGCCTACCGGAAGATTCAAAACGATACTGACGCAGCCATCAAGAACGGCGCCGATGTGTCAATTTTGAAATCTGCTAACGAACAGCTTTCCAATGAATCCTTCACGCGTCAAACCAAATTATTGGGTGACATGGTGACCTTTGGTTCTGAACACATGAAGTTACGCTACAATTTAAACGACTAATGCTCTAGTCAACTCTATTTTAAATACAAAGCGTCCAGGACTTATGCCCTGGGCGCTTTGTATTTTCGTGTATTTGGTACGTACTTTTTCCTAAATCACTAATTTTCCCGCAATGACTAACCCAATCGCTACAAGTGCACAGATGACGACACTCGCCACGTACAGCCGTTCTAATGGCGACTGGAACCACCGTCGCTCACTTTCTTTGCGCGCCATCAGATATAAAATACTTCCTGGAATGTAGGCAATCGTGCAGAGAATAAGGTACTTGAACCCGGAAAAGTAAATGGCGGTTCCTTCAAATAACAGCGCCCCAATCCCAATGGCTAACTGCCAACGACTACCGGACTCACGCAAATGTTGCCATGAGTACTTAATCTGGTAAGCCGCCACTAAAATATAACAAATTGTCACGGCCGCCGTACACATCGAATAGGCAATTTGATAAGCCTGATCCGTAAAAATCAGCGTGACCAAAAAGAACTGAACCAAGACACTACTGGTAACCAACGAGACCGTGGGCGCTCCCTGCTTATTTTTTCGACTAAAGACCCGTGGTAATAGTTTCTGGTCAGCCATCAACCGAATCGTTTCCGCCGGTAACATGGTCCATGATAGCCAAGACCCCAACGTTGAAATGATTAAACCCAGGCTAATCAAGGCCCCACCCCATGGCCCGACCATCTCTTTAAATAGGTAAACCATCGCCGGTTGATGAATAGTTGCTAATGCCTGACGACTGAAGTAACCATAGGGCAAGACTGACGCCAAAACATAAATCGTTAATAAACCAACTAAACCAATCAGTGTCGCTTTCCCCGCATCGGCGGTCTTTTTGGCCCGTGACGACAGCATGGTGGCCCCTTCAATTCCGACAAACACCCACATCATAATAATGAAGCACCGTTTGATTTGGCTCGCAATTGTTTCAGTCCCTTGTAAATTACTACCAACATTGGTCCAAAAATGAGCCGTAAAAACTTGGCCCTTAAATAGGAAAATGGCAAAAACAATAAAGACAAAGAGTGGAATTAACTTGCAAACCGTAATCATCGCGTTTAGGAGCGCGGCACTTTCAATCCCATGATTCACTAATAAGGTTAGTAACCACAGGATCACACTGGCAACAATAACCGAGGGAATTTGACTGCGACCATTAAATACCGGGAGAAAATAGCCCACAGCACTCATCATCACCGTCGCAAATGCCACATTTCCCATCCACGCCGAGATCCAGTATCCCCACCCACTGATAAAGCCGGTATACTTGCCAAAACCCTCTTCTGCATAGGAAAAGATTCCCTCCAAGTCAGGCCGCTTGAGGACTAAATTGTTCAACGATAAGGCTAACATCAGGGTTCCCAACCCCACGATGCCCCAAGCAATCAGCGCGGGACCAGGTGACGCTGCAATCGCTAAATCTGAGGTGAGGGCAAAAATTCCCCCACCAATTGATGACGTAATAACTGTTGAAATCAGTGCCAACAACCCGAGGCCGTGACTTTTATCAGGTGATGAAGTGGCCTTTTTCATGAGTAAAGATCCTTTCGAGCAACGTCAATTTTAAAGCGCTTTGGATGATAGACAGATTGGCAAACAATATAAGCGCTTACATGTTCAAATAAAATAACCATTGGCACACTACTGCCAGCCAACACATCCGTCAATATGTCAGAATTATACACCCTCACACGATAAATATACATGAACTTTTTCGCATTTTATTGACCAACAAACCATAGCAATCACAACTTATACGCTGATTTTGCACTGAACGAATGTGTATAAAATAACAGCTGGGAATTCAGACTATTTATGCATTTTAACTTTTTTGTTCAGTTTTTCGCAAATGAAACGCAAAAAAGAACCTAGACCATCGTCTAGGTTCTTCGTCACTTACATAAATTATTGGACGACTTGTGCCACCGCAGCATTCACTGCGGCTTTTTCATCTTCAACTAAGGCCACGCGACTTGCGATAACCTTGGTATCCATCTTGATTTCACGTCCTAAACCAGGCGTCGGAATCTTTGGTTCAAAGAATTCCTTGAACTCAGCTAACCGTTCAGGTGTGTGGAAGATCGCCGCAGTTACCGTAATAAATGTGGTGAATTCCATATCACCACCCACAGTTGCTTCCAACCAAGCCCAGTCTTGACGGATCCAGTCCCAAGCTGCCTGCTGCCCCTTGGCATTGGCCAAGACACCACGGTACCAAGCCCGTAAGTCTTGTGGTTTAACCGTGGCTGCGTCTTCAAAGACTGCGATCAACTTCGCAATCAACTTGGCATCTGGTGTGGTCGTCAATGCGGCACACAGATCAGCCTTGTAGCTGGCATCCGTTGCTTGCCGGTAATCTGTCAGCAACTGATCAAAGACCGTTGCGTCACTAAAGTTCGTGACTTCGTTTGCCAAAACATAGTAACGCGTTGCAGCTGGCAAGCCTGCTAAATTGTCGCGATTGGCCGTGAACAGTTCATGCGCAGCGGCGACCGATTGGGCATTTTTAGCATAAAGGGCCGCGCTTAATACATATGGCCGGGTTAACTGGTCATCATTAGATTCGCCAGCTTTGGGGGTCCACCCCAACCGGTCAACTTGTGCCGCACTTAACCGATCAAAGAATTGTTGCAGTTGCTTTTCGGCATCAGAATCTGGCGTGACGAACTTCTTCAAGTTACCAGCGACCTGATACAACGCATCGTTAACCACCGTAGCTTCACTAGCCGCAAATCGTGGCAACAAGGCGACGACATCCGCATAAGAAATCTGCCGACCTTCAGCCAATAGTCGTTGATCTTGTAGCAATTGGAGTTGATCAATCGCTGTTAACTCAGTGATGTGATCTAAAATATCTGCTAGTAAGGTATCATCGTACTTCACAATCGCATGTGAATTATTGCCGACATTTAGCCGGAACGGCTGTCCATTAGCCTGCCGTAAATCCGCATAAGTTCCTAACGTCACTTGTGGCGCCGTCAACAATTCTGGGACTTCAGCATAGTTACTGCTCAATGGCACTTGCCATTGACGTTTGGCGTCTGTGCCATCGCCAATAAAGAATTGTTGCTGGGTCACTGTCAACTGACCATCGACCACCGCAGCCGTTAATACTGGGTAACCAGGTTGTTCCAGCCACGAATTCATTACGCTCTTCAAATCCATATTGGCAGCAGTCCCTAAAGCAGACCACAAGTCAGCCCCAGTTGCATTGCCAAACTTATGGGCGTCAAAGTAAGCCTTTAGGCCCGTTCGCAGAGCATCATCGCCAATTAAAGCCCGCACCATGACTAACATCCGGGCACCCTTGGCGTAAACAATGGCACTATCAAAGAGCGCATCAATTTCAGCTGGATCTTCTACTTGCACGTGGACAGATTGTACACCGTCCGTTGCGTCCCGTTGTAAGGCCATTGGGGCTTCAGTTGTTTGGAAGACTTCCCAAATGTGCCAGTCAGGTTCGATGGCATCAATGGCAACGTATTCCATCATGTTGGCAAAACTTTCGTTCAACCAAAGATCATCCCACCACTTCATCGTAACCAAATCACCAAACCATTGGTGGGCCAGTTCATGAGCAATGACGGTGGCAACCCGTTGCTTCGTTTCAAACGACGTATTGTCGGGGTCCAAAACGAGGTAAGCTTCCCGGTAAGTAACCAATCCCCAGTTTTCCATGGCACCAGCGGAAAAGTCAGGTAAGGCTAACTGCCAGGAATGTGGTAGTGGATAAGGTGTCTGATAGAAGTCTTCGTAAAATTCAATTGAGCGCTTGGCAATGTCTAACGCAAAGTCCAATTCATTGGCTTGATGCGCCTTGGTAGCAAACACCCCAACCTGAACCCCACTCTTAGTAGTCGTCATCTTACTTTGCAAATCACCAAAGGCAAAGGCAATCAGGTACGTGGACATCTTAACCGTGGTGTCAAAGTAGTGCACGCCGGCTTCGACCTTGGTCTCAGGCATGTTACTGATAACCGTTTCACCAGGCTGTTCATCGAACTTAATCGCTAGGTCAAAGGTTGCTTTGGCCTCCGGTTCATCGATACTTGGGAAAGCTTGGCGCGCAGCGGTCGTTTCAAACTGGGTTCCAATGATTTGCTTTTGTTCGCCGTTAACGTCGTAGTAGGATGGGTAAATCCCCATCATGCTATCAGTTAATGGCGCCGTGTAATCAATGGCTAACGTCACGTTACCCGTCTGTGGGACCGGAATCCGAATGGCTTCGGCCGCAGGATCATCCGTAACCGTCACGGCTTTGCCGTCAACCGTTACCTGTTGGATCTTTAAGAACTTCTGGTGAATGCCAATCGTCGTAGCTAAAGCGTCACCGGTAATGGTCGTCTTCCCGCTAATTTGCTTCGTTTCGCGGTTAATGTCGAGATAAATATCGTAGTGTGCCGGGTGGAACAGGTCATACAAGTGCGTTGATTCTGTCATGAGTTCCCCTCCAGATTAAATAGAATATCTACATTATACGACAAACTAGGGTAAATATGAGAATGGTTTGCCATTTTCTCATATTTACCCTAGTTTGGTAGCTTATTTTAAAAATTGTATCATTATTCTCACTCTATGGAGCGTATCAAAAAGACTTTTAACATCCACCATTACTTAGCTTAACCCCAGCCTGAAAAGCAGCTAGAACATCGGCCCCCTTAACCAGCTGAACAGTGCCATCCAACATCATATGGGCATCATCAGTAATGGCAATGCTTCCGTGACGATAGTCTAACTTTAACCCCGTTCCACAGAAAACCAGATCATAGTTAGAGGTCCAGAGCCGGACACCTTGCGTATTCGTCAGCAAAATGGGGTAGTCAGCGTCTGGCTCATCAACGTCAATGATGCTAAAGTTCGTGCCAATACTACAAGCACCGCCTTGTAGCGAGTACTTGCCGCCACCATCATCCACTAATAAAATCAGGTTGTGGTCCGTCAGGTGTTTTTGCTGAAGATAGTGGTAAAAATCGGGTGTTAGGGTAATTTCGGGCATAGTGGGAACCTCCTTGGGTTAGCTGTGATATTCTTACTAATTGTAAGGATATCACATTTTCAATAAATTCTCGCCTAAATTGCCGTCACCACAAACAACTGGGTATAAAAGTCTTTAGACTCTTGGCCGTCCGCCAAAATGGTTGGGACAAAATAACCAGCATTCATTAATTCATCCCCATAATAGGTTGATGGGTCATCATTAATTTGATAGCGCTGATTAGGACGTAATCCCTTGAAATAGAAGCGGGTATAAGGCGCATTGGGATGATTCAACAGTTGGTACCGGGCGGCAATCGCTTGTTTCTGGTCGTCACTCACAACCTGCCAACTAGTGACATTGCCGTCCTCCACAAAGGGACTGTCGATTCGGTAAAACTTTCCAAATTGGAAAAGCTGGCGATAACATTTATAAAAGGCCACTTGTTTTTTGACTTGGTCCAATTCCGTTGGCGCCATCTTGGTAATATCGAGTTCATACCCCAAATCACCGAAGAACGCTACGGCCCCTCTGGTCTTTAGCGACGTGATCCGCCCCATCTGGTCATTTGGAACCGCAGAGACGTGGGCTCCCATCATGGCTTGTGGATACCCATAGGACGTCCCGAATTGAATCAGCAGGCGTTCTGCCGCATCAGTATCATCACTCGTCCACGCTTGCGGCGCATAATACATCATCCCCAGATCGAACCGGCCCCCACCGGACGCACAGGATTCAAACAAAACATTCGGATAGGCCTGCGTTAATCGGGCATACAACTGATAAACGCCTAGAATATATCGATGCGGCAGTTCTAATTGCTGATCACTAGTTAACCTTGAACTAAACATTTCCGTCGCATAGCGGTTCATATCCCACTTGATGTAGTCCAAGTTCGCCGATTCAATCATCTGACTCATCAGCTTAAATAGGTAATCGACCACTTCTGGCCGCGCCATATCCAAAACGAACTGGTGGCGACCAGGCGTTGGCGTCGATTTGGGTGCATGAATCAACCAGTCGGGATGCTGTTGGTAAAGGTCACTATCAACAGAAACCATTTCCGGTTCAAACCACAAACCAAACTTCATCCCTTGCTGATGAACTGCTTGACTGAAGTGTTCGATGCCATCCGGAAACTTCCTCTGATCGACAAACCAGTCCCCTAAGGAGGTGGTGTCGCCATCCCGGTGGCCAAACCAGCCATCATCCAGCACAAACATCTCAATTCCCAGTCGCTTAGCCTGGTTAACAATCGTCATCAACTTCGCTTCGTTAAAGTCAAAGTAAGTGGCCTCCCAATTATTAATCAGCACCGGCCGTTCCTCATGAGCAAATCGCGGATTAACCAAATGCTGCTGATAAAAACTGGCCATTTGCTGTGACAGTTGGTTCATTCCGGCTGAGGTATAACTCAAAATTGCCTCGGGAGTCTGAAATGTCGCTTGCGGGGCCAGATTCCAACCAAATTCGTCTGGATTGATTCCGGTCAGAATCCGGCTGGTACTGTATTGGTCAACTTCAATGGCATCCAAAAAATTACCGGAATAAACTAAATTGAAGCCAAAGACCGCCCCTTGCTCGTCGGTCGTCTGTGGGCGGGCCAACATCATGAAGGGGTTTTGTTGGTGACTTGAGGCCATCCGTAGGCTACTAATACTCTGCATTCCCGGTCGTAATGGATGACGGTACAGATGCCGTTCACGCGCCCACGTACCAGAAAATTGGATTAGGTCATAATTGGCATCCGGCAAATCTAACTGAGAACTGAGCGCCCGATTCAGAACTAATTTTTCGGAACTTGGATTGGTAAACTTCGCACTTTTTACAATGACATCTTGGTGTGGAAAAATACTGTAATTAAGGTCAAGTGCCAACCCGGTAATCCGATCGTTAAAGGACACGACTAATGTTTGGGCATCGTCATCGGTATCATCAAACGTTGATGGCAAGTTGGCTAATCGCTGTTTCCCTGTTAGTAGTTGGTAATGATCATAAGTCAACTCGGTAATCCGGCTCCCATTTGCTTGGGTCACTTGAAAAGCCGGTTGCCGGAAATCGCCCTTGCCCAAGCTCGCATACTCGGCCTTGATCGTAGCTGGCTGAAAATTCGGGTTTTCTTCGTTCAATGACGGTGTCGCGTCACGCCATTCCTGTGACATGAGATTTTGATAGGTCGGTTGCACGTGGATTCTTGGTCCATAATAAATCTGACCAGCCTCGCCATTTTTCATAATTTGAAAAATATAACTCGTGTGATCGGTTTGTAGATGAAACGTAAGATTAGCTTCATTGACATGGATTGACATAGCATCGATTCCTTTCAAAAATGATATCGATTACATTGTTTATCATACAACAGTTACATTCGGGATTCATCGAGATAGCTCAACTGTTGGCATTTGTATAGTTGGTTAACGCCGCATACTACAAAAAAAGCCACCTAAACTAAATTGCTTAGATGGCTTCTTTACATGAATTCTACTAACCATTATTCCCACTCAATAGTCGAAGGCGGCTTACTCGTCACATCATATAAGATGCGGTTAACATGTTCCACTTCATTAACAATCCGCACAGAAATATCTTGCAAGACATCCCATGGAATATGCGCGAAGTCAGCCGTCATACCATCAATCGAAGTGACAGCGCGAATACCCACGGCGTAATCATACGTCCGGCCATCGCCCATTACCCCGACACTCTTGATGTTGGGCAGCACCGTAAAGTATTGCCAAATGTCTCGGTCGAGACCGGCCTTCTTGATTTCCTCACGGAGAATCAAATCGCTATCGCGGACAATTTGGAGCTTTTCTGGTGTAATTTCACCCAATACCCGAATCCCTAAACCAGGACCAGGAAATGGTTGCCGCCACACTAACTCGCTTGGCATTCCCAGCTTTTCACCCAATTCACGGGCTTCATCCTTGAACAGCGAACGTAAGGGTTCAATCAATTGGAAATGCATATCTTCTGGCAAGCCACCAACGTTATGGTGTGACTTGATTGTTTGGGCCGTATCCGTCCCACTTTCAATCACGTCAGTGTACAGCGTTCCTTGGGCTAAGAAGTCGATACCATCCAGCTTCTGGGCCTCATCATTGAAGACTTGAATAAACTCATTTCCAATAATCTTACGTTTCTTTTCGGGTTCCGTAACGCCTGCCAACTTACTCAAGAAGCGATCTTGCGCGTTGACCTGCACGATGTTCAACCCAAATTTACCTTCTAGGCTGTCCATTACTTGCTTGGCTTCACCCTTACGTAATAGACCATGATCGACGAAGATACTGGTCAATTGTGAGCCGATTGCTTTATGCAATAACACGCCCACAACGGATGAATCAACCCCACCAGACAGACCCAACAGGACCTTCTTGTCGCCAACGGTTTCCCGAATTTGAGCAATTTGTAAATCAATGAAATCATCCATTGACCAGTTAGCCTGTGCTTGGCAGACATCAAAAGCAAAGTGCTTTAAGATATCGTTACCGTATTCTGTGTTCCGGACTTCCGCATGGAATTGAATCCCATAGAAATTACGGGTCGTATCCTGCATCGCTGAAATTGGACAGTTTTCACTGGTTGCTACCCGTTCAAAACCATCAGGCACTTGAGTGACTAAGTCCCCATGGCTCATCCACACCGTTTGTTCCTTAGGGGTGTCGTGGAATAGCTTTGCGTCGTCGCTCAGAACCGTAATATCGGCCCGACCGTATTCTCGGTTATCAGCGGATTCAACCTTGCCACCCGTCAAACTGTGGGCCATCAGTTGCATCCCGTAACAAATTCCTAAAATTGGAATACCGAGGTTAAAAATCTCTGGGTCCACATTAAATGCACTACTGTCGTAGACACTATTTGGTCCACCAGAGAAGATAATTCCCTTGGGGCCCCAAGCCTTAATCTCAGCCGCAGTCATCGTATGGGCCTTTAATTCGGAGTAAACTCCGAGGTCACGAATCCGGCGGGTGATCAATTGGTTGTATTGACTCCCAAAGTCTAAGACGATGATCTTGTCGAATTTAGACATATCAACGTTTGCCAAGCCATTCACCCTTTCTTCTTTTTCAACATTGCTTATATCATACCGATTTCTGAAACGCGGGTCAATCTAAAACAACGTTCAATCTATCACGAATTAGTTTATCCGGTAACGCAGATGAAGGTATGGTTGCCGATCCAAGCGCCGGCGTTCGGTGGTCACACACCCAAACATGGCTGCTAGCTGGGCCAAACGACTCCCGGGCCGCACATCTAATCCCAAGAAGGCCTGACCACTCAAACGGGCCTGATGAATGGCATCCCCAAATAACCACTCGTCAAACCACTTTTGTTGATAAGTTTTGTGTTGCGAACGGTTACGTACCGTGAGCAAGTCCAAGTACCACTCATCAGGCAACGCGCGCGGTGAGACCACTGACTGCTGCGGTGGTGTCACCTGCAAGCGTTCAAACAGGGGCGTCCACTCATTATCCAATGTCATTTCAACGGCTGCTGGGTACCCGTAAGCTACCCCGACGGCCACGCCCTGATTTTGATAAACGCGCGCTTGTGGAAAACCATATCGAAACGCTGACTGGTGATACCCGACAAACAATAGCTGCGATAATTGCTCTTTACTAAGGCGCCGCAATCGGCGTAACTGGCGGCGTTCCAGTTCGTGTAAGACCAACATGCTCACCGCATCCGCATCAACAATGGTCGCATCACGTAGCACTCCCATCGCCCCCTAATATTTCCGTAACAGCAATCGATCAATCCGGTGGCCGAATGTTTTATGAATAATCATATCGGCCCGGTTGCGAGTTGGTAAAATATACTCTTCCAGGTTTTTTAAATCAATATCACGCCACACCCGTTTACTCTTAGCAATGGCTTCATCATGATCGCCAATCGCGTAAGGATAATAGTAATTGGTCGGGTCCTGAAAAGCCGTCGCTAGCAGCAATTCAAACCGTTCCAAGAACCAGCTTTCAATCAGCGTGGGGTCGGCATCTACATAAATTGAAAAATCGGTGAAATCACTGACATAAATTTGCTCGTTAGTCGGCAACTGTAAGGTGTTGATGCCTTCAACGATCAGCACATCTGGATGCATGATGTAGTCAAACTGATCGGGAACGATGTCATACACTTTGTGCGAATAGACTGGGGCCTTAATCAGTTCCTTTCCCGCCTTAACGTCATTGAGAAATTGAATCAGTGCCGTCATATCATAGCTTTCTGGAAACCCTTTACGTGCCATTAAATTACGTTTTTTAAGTTCCTCATTGCTATATAAAAAACCATCGGTCGTAATAAGCTGAATCCGTTGATCCGTAAAATAGTGATTAAGCAACACTTCCAATAACCGCGCAGCCGTACTCTTGCCCACCGCCACGCTACCGGCAATTCCAATAATAAATGGAACTCGCTGTTGTGGTTGCTTTAAAAAGGTTGCTTTATCGCGTTGTAACTGCCGATAATGATCAAACTCCAAGTGTACCAAGTGCACTAGTGGAATATAAATATCCTGCACATCTTGCAACGAAATACGGTCGTTGAACGCCTTAATCTGCCGCAAGCTTTCTTGCGTTAGCGGTAAGGTAGCGTCCGCCGAGAATTGTTGCCACTGCTCACGGGTAAACGCGTTGTAATTAATGGGATCACGCAATCGAGACACCTCAACTTCTACAAAATAATTACTGCCTATTATACCGCAGAACTTGGTCAGGCTGACAATATTCTCGGTGAAAATCCAGCAGCCACGTCCTGGCTTTATCCCGCTGCCAGACATGTATGCTACTACCCTGCCTTCCAGGCGCGTGTCTCATGTAAGTCGCTATGGGCCCGACTTCGAGCCTTGCAAGCTCACAAGTCTCGAAGCTAGGCTTGTTCAAGCTGGATTTAACCAAGTGGTATCAAGCCACACAACACTAGCCCGGCGGGAAGCGGCAAATGGGCTCAGTATCGTCGTTATTCTTAGGGCGCGTCCTTGGCGCTCTTAGGATAAGACCGAGCTTTAAGACAAGTGCCTTGCTTGGCTTAAAGTCGTGTCCGGTACGTTCCAGCCCATTTGCTGCGACCAGAGGGCGGGCAGTAGCCGACCGTATGACCACGCCACAACACATTTGTTGCGACCCAAAGGCAGGCAGCCTCGAAAAATGTTGCTTTAATAAAAAACTAGGATAGCCAGAACACAAACCGTTCTGATTACCCTAGTTTTAATCACCTAAATCACTGTATATTCTTCGGCTGGCACGTCACTTAATAAGGGTGAGACTTCCCCCACCGCCACTAAGCTTAGACAGTGCATCGCTCGTGAGCAAATCGTGTAAAGCAACTGCCGTTCATCTTCAGCCGCATAACGACTAGCTGAAGCCTGCCAAACAATTATGGCATCAAACTCTAGGCCCTTTGCCAAGAAAGACGGTACCACAATGGTCCCCGGCGCTAGCCGCTGATTTTCTGACTGAATCAAAGTCACACTAGCACCCGCTGCTTTGAGTTGATCGGTTAAAGCTCGGCAATCAGCTAAGTCTTTTCCAATGATCGCCGTCGTTTCTTGATCCGCTTCATTTTTCTGGACCTGCGCAATCACTTTCTTTAGCGCACCGGCTTCATCATTAGCCACCGTCACCGTTGGCAATTCCCCTTCACGGGCAAATGCTGTGACCGCCTCCCCATTTTTGAGGATATGCTTGGTAAAGTCCGTGACCTGCTGCGTCGACCGATACGACTGCGTCAATTGAACAACCCGGGTCTTATCGGGATCGAACATCGTACTCAGCTCTTGTAACAATGTCCGACTGTTTTCTTTGGTGAAAATCGCTTGGTTTAAGTCCCCCAGCATTGTGAACCGCGCTCGTGGAAAGCTAAACTTCAAAAAGGCTAACTGGAAGGCATTATAATCTTGAATTTCATCAATGAAGACGTACCGCATGTCTCTCTCACCGTCTTTACCCGTCATTTTGTCATACAAGTACAGGTACGGTGTGGTATCAACCAGCTGCATACGATGATCCTTCAACTTAGTAATAGACTCTTCCACGCTGGCCTGCCAATCAGCCATCGAGATACCATAATCACGTAGTTCCAAACGATTGGGTATATCCCGTAGCATGTGGACATACTGGTTATTGATACTCAAGAAACGCGCCCGCACAATCGCCTTACGAATTGGTTCAAAGGCCTTCATCACCACTTTACGTGATAAGAACTGCATTTCCTTTTCAGAGGATTCGAACTCTCGTGGCTCATCGCCATACAGCGAATCTAGCTCCTGCTTGCTCAAATCCTGAATGGTTTCTTCAACCCACTTTGTCTTCATTTCACTAGAAATCCGGCGATTCAAAATGCGAATCAAGGCTTCCTTAGTCGCTTGCAGTCGATTCCCTAAATGATAATTACGATTGAAACTGTAATAAATATCTTGGATTTTTGCTTTATCAATGAACACTTGGCCCTTAAACTTGATGTTTCTAAAGACCATGTCGGCACTTTCCAAATGATCGGCATACCCCGTCACAGCATCGAAAAAGGCCAGGCTCCCCTTTAGCTGATTAATCTTCTTTTGGGCGGGCGTATTACTTTCATCAAATCGTTGGGCCAAAGTCTCCACATCAATCTTAGGCAACCGTCTGCCAGCATATTGGTAATAGGTCATCTGCACCATATTGTGCTCCCCTAATTCTGGCAACACCTGATCAATGTAATCATTAAAGAGTTGGTTTGGCGAGAACAACATGACTTGTCCCGCATTCAAATGGCCCCGGTACCGATACAACAGGAACGCCACGCGTTGTAAAATGGCGGCCGTTTTCCCGGACCCGGCCGCCCCTTGGACGAACAACAGATCTGATTTGGTATCCCGGATAATTTGGTTTTGTTCCTTTTGAATGGTCGTCACAATGCTCTTCATCTTGGTATCTGAGTGTTCACTCAGCGCCGATAACAGCATCTGATCCGTCACCGTTTGATCAGTGTCGTAGAGTGTGACAATCGTTCCATCTTCAATCTGAAATTGTCGTTTTAACTGAACGTTGACGGTCTGTTCCCCATCCGGCGTTTGATAGCTGACATCGCCCAGTTCACCATCGTAATAGATACTGGAAATTGGAGCCCGCCAATCATAAATCAAAAAATGATCCGGCGTGTCCGAAAACGAGCCTAATCCAATATAAATTGACTCAGTCTTAGCGGTCGGCCCTTCTTGAAAATCGATTCGGGCAAAATAGGCCTTTTTCTCAAGCCGCTGTAACGTGCTCAACTCAGTTGTGGCATGTTGCCAACTGTTCTGACGTTCTGCCAACATTTGCTGCTGTTGCCGCACAGACAGTGCCGTTTCCAACAAGCCCTCATAACTATCCGTTTTAATCCGTAAGTCATTAACAAAATTTTTGCGGATACCGGCTTCATCATTTTCCGCAACATCAATTCGTTGCTTGGCGTCTTCTTCTGCCACCTTAACCTTGGCGACCACGTCATCCAAATGTTTTTGCTCGTAAGCTTTAATTGAATCTGGCAAGCCGATCCCTCCTCAGTGAACTGGATTGTTAAAATAAACTAATAATTCGCCTAACTATTCTACACGTCTTCCGGGTATAAATAAAGCAAACTGACCGCTACGGAATCCGTTAGCTTTTCACACTCCTACTCGTCTAACCATCAGTCTTGACCGATAGTTTTCTGCTAAACTGGGGCACCTTCAAACTAACACTATCCAACTTTTCTGCAGTAGAGACCATAATTGGCTTAAAGTCGTGTCCGGTACGTTCCAGCCCATTTACCGCGACCAGAGGGCGAACAACCCCTAATCAGACCAGTTTTGCTATAATGAAAGTTGTGTACCATAACTTCTGGGGGTGACTTTATGGATCAACTTTCCTTATTAATCATTTTAGCCGCTGCACTGATTACCCCGCTCACTATGGCTTGGTTTCGGTTAACTGCCTTACCAACTGCCGTCGTGGAAATTCTCGTGGGTATCTTGCTCGGTCCGAGTGTCTTCAATCTCGTACAATCTAATAGTACGTTGACACTGTTGTCCAATACTGGGGTCATTTTCCTGCTATTTCTTAGCGGGATGGAAATTGATTTCAGTCTGTTCAATCGACGCAAACAGCCACAGACGCCACTAGCCGCTAAAGTTGCCGGCAGCGCGCCCCGCTATTCACCCGTCTTCTTAGCCATTAGTGCCTACGTTGGTGTAGTTGTCAGCTCACTTTTCTTGGGATTTTTATGTCAGTGGACCGGTCTCTTCAAGGACCCATGGCTAGCAGCCATTATCTTCATGACCATTTCCTTAGGGATTGTCATCGCAACACTAAAAGAAAAGGAATTGCTCAGCAAACCATTTGGTCAAACTATCCTACTGATTGCTGCGCTCGGTGAAATTGTCCCACTCTTTGCGCTTACGCTATATGCCTCAGTCTTTGGCAACAACAGTCAGTCCTTATGGCTGTTACTACTAGTTTTCTTTGCCGCAGCTCTACTCTTCTTACGATTTAAGCCCTTCTTTAATTTCTACGAACGGATTAATAAGTCCACGACCCAGCTGGATATTCGCTTGGCCTTCTTCTTAATCTTTAGTCTCGTGATTGTGGCGGAATCGGTTGGCGCAGAAGGGATTCTGGGCGCCTTTGTGGCCGGTATCGTTATGAAACTTCTTCAACCACATGAAGACACTCGCGTTCGTCTTGATGCCATCGGGTATGGCTTCTTCATCCCCATTTTCTTTATGATGAGTGGCATCAATCTCAATTTGCGCACGCTATTAGCCGATCCAGCAACCCTATTGCTAATCCCCGCCTTTTTTGCCGCTTACTTATTCTCTAAAGCCATTATTTATGGTATCTTACGTCTCCGTTTCAAACGGGGCAACGCCTTTGCTGGTACTGCTATCTCCGCAGCCACCATTACGATGGTCTTAGCCGTTCTACAAGTTGCGAAAACCATGAAGGTGGTTACGTCCCAACAATCCGGCGCTTTCCTATTAGCGGCCATTCTAACGTGTGTCTTGGGTCCCTTGTTGTTCAACACGAGCTACTCAGCCGAAGCCGAAGACCTTAAGAAGACCACCGTACATTTCATTGGGACTAATCTGCTGACCGTTCCCGTTGCCCAACAATTAGCTGGCTGGTATGACATTTCAATGTATACCGACAAGGCCGCTAACTATAAAACATACAATTCAGAAGTTAATGTTCACTTACTGGACTCTTTAGAAACGACTTACGTGCGGGAACAAGGCGTGTTCGATGCGGATACCGTGGTTCTCGGTCATTTTAACGCGACTAAAAACTATGAACTCGCTAAGGCTGCTAAGGCGTACGGGGTTAGCCGGGTAATCGTCAGGTTTGAAGACCGCAATGTATTAGACGAACGAGAAGACGAGCTCACCAGTCTTGGTATTGAGGTCTACGACACGCCTAACGTCAATATTGCTATGCTTCGTAGCCTAATTGAGGCGCCCACGACGCTACGTCTACTCACCTCATCAACGACTGCCGTCTATGAAGTTGCCCTCAAAAACCGGCGATACACAGACCAAGAAATTCGTAGTCTCCCCTTCGTGGGCGATATTACCATCAGTCAGGTTTTCCGTGATGGTCAGTTCATTCGGCCCACAGGTACGACACTCTTAAAACTTAACGACCGGTTGATCTTTACCAGCAGTCCCGACACCGCTCGTGAAATTCGGCGCGAACTAGGCATTCTCAATTAGAACTGTTAAACTAATAGCAGTCAATGCTAAAGGAGAGAGTAAGAGATGGCAGTTGAACTTTATTTGGTGCGGCACGGCCAAACCTATTTAAACAAGTACCACCGGATTCAAGGATGGTCCGACTCACCACTGACGGACAAGGGAATCGCAGATGCCAAGCGCGCCGGTCAACGACTGGCACAAGTGACATTTGCGGCCGCCTATGCGAGTGACACCACCCGGGCACAGAATACGGCTAAGCGGATTCTAGCCGCTAATGCGCAACCCGTCACACTGACGACGGAGCCCGCCTTCCGTGAAGAAAACTTTGGTTACTTTGAAGGCCTAGATACAGGTCTCACGTGGCACACCTTGGGAACACCACTAGGGTTAGATTCCTTTGATGCCATGATTGCCAACCTCACCATCGAAAAAACTAAGGACATGTTCCACGCTCAAGATCCCTTCGGTGACGCTGAAGACAATGCGCGTTTCTGGGATCGCGTACAGCCTGGCTTAGATCACGCCATTGCAGCAGCGAACGATGGTGATCGTTTATTGATTGCCACTCACAGCACAACGATTCGTAGTATTGTTTCAAAATACTCGGACATTGATGTTTCCGTACCCGTCGATAACGGCAGTATCACCAAGCTATCAGTCAATGATGGTCATTACCACGTTGACTACTACAACAACACTGATGGTAAAATTTAATTCTAGCCGCCATTAACTCGCCTAATTCTTGACGGTTGGTTGTGAGCAAATAAAAACAGTCATTGCCCAATCGGACGATGACTGTTTTTGGATTACTTCTTAATCAATGACGCCTCATGAGCTCGCTGCGTGTACATATCAATTTCATCATCAGCTGCTCGTACCCAGTGACGCGGTGAAATTTCAACCAAATGACGTTCCTTACCATCATTTTCGCCGCTACCATCATAGGCAATCTCTTGCCGGGCCCGTTCAAACTCAGGATCAGGAACCGGCACAGCCGACAACAGACTCTTCGTGTAATCATGTAATGGGTGGGCATAGATTTCGTCAGAATCAGCGATCTCTAACATCCGCCCGTAATGCATAACCCCAATTCGATCGGAGATGTACTTCACCATCGACAAGTCATGGGCAATGAACAGGTACGTTAAGCCCTGTTCGCGTTGGAGCTTCTTCATCAAGTTAACCACTTGGGCTTGAATTGACACATCCAACGCAGAAATTGGTTCATCAGCAATGACAAACTTAGGGTCCACGGCTAATGCCCGGGCAATCCCAATCCGTTGCCGCTGGCCACCAGAGAATTCGTGCGGATAACGGCTAGAATGGTCCTTGTTCAACCCCACGGTCTCCAATAGATCTTCGACCTTTTTCGTCCGGTCAGCATCGTCTTTCGCCAAGTGATTGATGTCAATCCCTTCAGCCACGATGTCTTTAACTTTCATCCGTGGATTCAGTGACGCGTAAGGGTCTTGGAAAATCATCTGCATATCCTGACGAAATTCACGTTGATCAGCTTTACTGGTAAAACTATCCACGTTCTTACCGTCAAACAAGATTTCTCCAGAGGTGGGCTCATACAAGTGAATAATGGCCCGCCCGGTCGTTGTTTTCCCTGAACCGGATTCACCAACTAAGCCAAAGGTTTCACCTTTATAGATGTCAAAGGAAATATCATCCACGGCCCGAACTTCATCAGCCTTACCCACATTGAAGTATTGTTTGAGGTGTTTAACCTCGAGGATTTTTTCGGCATTTTCGTAATCCATTATTGCTGTTCCTCCTCTTCTTCAACTGGACCGGCAGTCCGTTGCTTGGCTAACAGTTCCTGATTCATTTCAGCATATTGCTGTTGCCGCGCCACGATTTGTGCTGGTGGCGTAACCTTAGGGGCATCCGGATGCAGCAACCAGGTTGCCGCATAATGCGTATCAGAAATCTTAAAGAACGGTGGTTCCTGTTGCGTATCAATCTTTAGTGCATAGGCATTCCGGGCAGCAAAGGCGTCCCCAGTTGGTGGATCCAATAAATCTGGTGGCGTACCGGGAATCGATGGTAATTCATCACCACCGGTATCCAAGGTTGGCATTGAGCTAAGCAACCCCCACGTATAAGGGTGCTTTGGATTATAGAAGATTTCATCAACCGTGCCGTACTCAACGATTTTACCCGCGTACATCACGGCAACTCGATCAGCCATACCAGCCACCACACCCAAATCATGGGTGATAAAGATAATTGAGGTTGAAATCTTATCCTGCAATTCCTTCATTAAATTCAGAATTTGGGCTTGAATGGTCACATCCAACGCCGTGGTTGGTTCATCAGCAATTAAAACGTCTGGATAGTTAATCAGCGCAATCGCAATCACAATCCGTTGCCGCATCCCACCAGAAAATTGGTGAGGGTAGTCGTTAATCCGATTTTCAGCGTCGGTAATCCCAACTAACTTCATCATTTCCAAAGCTTGCGCCCAAGCCTTGTCTTTCTTCATCCCCTTGTGCACCATGAGGGGTTCAGCAATTTGCCGACCAATCTTCATCGTTGGGTCAAGGGAGGTCATTGGGTCCTGGAAGATTTCAGCGATATCTTGGCCCCGAATGGCTTCCATATCTTTATCGCTCTTCTTTAGAAGATCCTCGCCCTTGTACATAATCGAACCACTGGCAATATCGGCGTTGCGGGCATTTAGGCCCATGATGGTCCGCGTCGTAACGGACTTACCGGAACCAGATTCCCCAACAATTGCCAAGGTTTCGCCTTTTCGCAAATCGAAGCTAACGTTTCTGATGGCCTTCACGTCACCAGCATAGGTTTTGAAGTTAACTTGGAGATTGCGTACTTCTAACACATTATTTTCATTTTCCATACTGTCCGGTCACCTACTCTTTCGTCCGCGGATCAAAGGCATCCCGCAAGCCATCACCCAAAAGGTTAAAGGCTAACATGATGATACATAGGACCAGTGCTGGCCACCACATCTGGTATGGCAGGAACTGGAAGTTCTTTTGCCCATCATTTAGCAATGTCCCCAAAGAAGCTTGTGGTGAAGAAATCCCGATCCCAATATAGGACAAGGTTGCTTCAAAGAAGATGGCGTTGGGAATTGTGAACATCGTATTGATGATAATGACACTGGATAAGTTAGGTAACAAATGCTTGAAGGCAATCTTCAACGGACTCTCACCCAGTGTTTTCGCAGCTAGAATAAATTCTTGCTCCTTTAATTCCAACGTCTGCGCTCGAACCAGCCGGGCCATATTGGTCCATGAGGTTAACGCAATCGCAATAATAATTGAGGTCATCCCGGGTTTCAGAATCAAAATCAACAGCACGATCACAACCAAGTTTGGAATTGACAGGATAATTTCGATGACCCGTTGCATGAAGGTATCAATACGGCCACCTTTCCACCCCGAGAACATCCCATAAGTTACCCCGATCGTTAAATCAAATAGCGTGGCAACCAAAGCAATAATCAAGGAAATCCGTGTTCCGTAAAGGACCCGTGAGAACAAGTCCCGACCTAAATAGTCAGTTCCCATGATGTAGGCCTTACCAGAAGCCCCGGCTTGTTGATAAGCATCAATTCGTTGGCCCGCTTGAACCAGCGTTCCATTGAATCCGTTAATCCCCACACCGGGAATCTTTGACGGTAAGTTCGCATACGATGGGTGCACCGCATTGGGATCATGAGGTGACACGAAGAGTGAACCAAAGGCCATGATGAAAATAATCGCCAAGATAATCAGGGACACCCAAGCCCCTTTATTTTTCTTTAACCGCCGCCAAGCATCTTGGGTAAACGTCAAGGATGGCGCGGCAATCTTTTCACTGTCAAGCGATGCCCGGTCATCGGCCGTCATCGGTTTAAAGCTATCTTCAGGGAGTTTTACTGTATCTGCCATTTATTTACCTCCTAGTTAGCCTTTCCTGTGAGCCGAATCCGTGGATCAACAACACCATATAAGATGTCAGTGAACAACAGAACCACACACAACATGAATGAGTACACGATGGTCAAGCCCATAATCGTTGGGTAATCATTGGTCAAGACGGACTTAACAAATTGTTCCCCAATACCAGGAATGGAGAAGATGTTTTCCACCACCATCGACCCAGTCATAATGTTCACGGCTAATGGACCCACAATCGTAATCAACGGAATCAAACTGTTCCGCAGCGCATGGTGGTAAATAACCCCCGTACGACTTAATCCCTTGGCCTTAGCTAGCTCAATATAATCCGAACTCAGCACATCGACCATTTCGGTTCGCACAAACCGAGCGGACTCGGCTAATGGTGTTGCGGCCAGCGCTAAGGTTGGTAGCACCGTATAACTAAAACCACCCCATTCAGCAATTGGGAACCAGCCCAGCTTCAGTCCTAAGTAATACTGAAGTAACACCGCTAAAACGAAAGACGGGATTGAAATTCCCAGAATCGAAACGATCGTTGAGGTCGTATCAACCCAAGAGTTTTGTCGCATCGCACCAAAGGCACCGATGATAACACCTACGAGCACGCCAAGGATGATGGCTTGCAGCCCAATCTGCAAGGATGGTGCAATACGACTTGAAATCAAGTAGGAAACGGGTTGATCACTAAACTGGAACGAGGTCCCAAAGTTTCCTTTAACCGCCCCAGCAATGTACAACAGGTACTGTTGCCATACAGGCTTATCCAAACCATATTGCTGATAAATCAACGCAATTTGGCTCTTGGATAGCTTAGCTTGGTTGGTCAGTGGCGTCCCAGGTAATAACTTCATTAGGAAGAACGTCACGGTAATCACAATGAATAAAGTCAGGATCAGGTAGAAGATCCGCTTTGCTAGGTACTTTGCCATTTGTTTACCTCTCAATCAGTAGACTTATTCGTTACCGTTAAGTTACGAAACTTAACAAGAACTCCACGAAAACAACAAGATGATAAAAAGCCTGCAATAACATCGAAAAGTAAGGACCAACTCCCGTTAATCCTTACTCCCCGGTAAGACTTATTTAGTCGGTCACCCGACGAAAACAATTACTTAAGTGATGAGCTTACTTGGAAATATATGCTGTACTGAAGTCCCAGTTAGCGCCAGTTGGGAAGTAAGTCAATCCCTTGACGTTTGACTTAACCAATTGTGCTTTCCCTTGTTGGTAAATTGGGATAATTCCTTGGTCATTCAGGATCGTCTTTTGTGCGTTAACCATGTCACTCCAACGAGCGGCCGTGTTGTTGGCATCCTTACCAGTTGCGGCTGCGATATACTTATCGTATGCCTTAGATGACCAACGACCATTGTTGTACGAATTACCAGAAGTGAACAGTGACAAGAAGGAAATTGGATCTGGGAAGTCAGCACCCCAAGCAGAGACCACAGCATCGAAGTCACCACTTTGAGAACGAGCTAACCGGGTCTTAAATGGTAAGTTACTGTTTGTCACCTTCAAGCCAGGTAACTTAGCCCATTGACTTTGAACGAATTCAGTAATGTTCTTACCAGCTGGTGTATCATCAGCCATTAAGGTTAATGAGTAGCTTGAACGGCCCGTTTCCTTTAAGGCTTCCTTCCATAGCTTCTTAGCCTTCGTTAAGTCTTGGCTCGTCGCTGATGGAACCGCAGCATCCGTGTTGAAGTCCTTACCCTTGTAAGAAGCTAAACCAGTTGAAACTAGACCCTTAGCAGTGGTTGAACCATCTTGTAAGACCTTGTTCACAAATTGGTTCCGGTTAACTGCCAATGATAAGGCTTGACGAGCCTTCTTGTTCTTCATCATTGAATCTTTCTTTTCGTTCAATTCAATGTAGAAGGTTGAAGCACTCTTCCGTTCAATATATTGCTTACTGTTCTTGTAGTTCTTAGGTTGTTGCCCACTCAAGTAAGTCGCATCCAACTTACCGCTCTGGTATTGACTCAAAGCCGTTTGCGGATCTTTCATCGTCTTGAAGTTAATCTTCTTTAGTTTAACATTCTTGGCGTTCCAGTAGCTAGAGTTTTTGCTCATGCTCCAATTATCAGACGTCCCGGTCCAGTACGTTAACTTAAATGGTCCATTATAGACGTTGTCTTGAGCATTAGTGGCGTACTTCTTGCCGTACTTTTGAACCACTGACTTGTTTTGTGGGAAGAACATTGGACTAGCAGCCAATGAAGGGAAGTAACTAGTGGCCTTAGTTAAGGTGACGACCACCTTATAGTTGCCCTCTGCCTTAATCCCTAATGTCGAAACAGCCTTCTTCTTATTGATGATGGCGTTAGCGTTCTTCACTGGCGCATACATGTAAGCGTATTGTGAAGCAGTCTTGGGATTAACTGTCCGTTGCCAGGCATAAACGAAATCTTTAGCTGTAACTTGGTCCCCGTTACTCCACTTAGACTTCCGTAAATTGAAGGTGTAAGTTTTCCCATCCTTGGAAACCTTGTAGCTCTTGGCAACCCCAGGATACGTCTTACTGTTCTTGCCAATTCGTAAGAGACCTTCACCAGTGTTGTTAATGGTTTCCCCGGAAACGACATCGGTGGCGGTGGAAGCATCCATCGACGGTAATGCTGAATTTTCCATCCAGTTTAACGTCTGCTTGCTGGCGGTGCTAGAACTGCCGTTTGATCCACACGCTGCCAGTAGCACAGCAGCGAAAGTTGCAACTGTTCCCAGTTTAACTGCCGAATTGATTTTCATTATAATTCCAACCCCTCTTAGTTGTGTGTGAAATAAATTGACAACCTCAAATTTGATGTTTCCAATTGTATATTAGAAAACAATTAAAATCAATGGTAAAAGCTAATTTTATTTAAAAAAGTTTCAACAATCCTTATATATCAAGGAATTAAAATGAAAAATTAAAATTCGATGTCACATTTTTCTGAGGATAAACATGCTTTTTTTGTATACCATATACAGAAAAATGGCGAACATTCACCTTATCCACTCATTTTCTATTCAGACAGACATCGTCATTAATAAAAAGATCCGAGACACCTTGTCTCGAATCTTTTTATCAGCGCTTCGTTGAACGTGCCCACACGTTTGTTACCCATCAACGAACACAATTTACTTAGCAATGTAAGCTTTACTGAAGTCCCAATTTGAACTAACCGGGAAGTAAACGACGCCCTTAACCTTAGATTTCATCAATTGAGGTTTGCCTGCTTGGTAGACTGGAATAATCCCTTGATCGTTTAATAGGATCTTCTGCGCATCGATTAGATTCTGCCACCGGGCCGCCGGTTTGTTCGCGTTAGTGGTGGTCGCGGCCTTAATTAACTGATCATACTGCTTGTTGGACCACTTACCATTATTGTATGAGTTATCTGATGTAAATAGCGATAGATCCGTAATTGGATCTGGGAAGTCCGCACCCCAGAGTGTCACAACTGCATCAAATTGGCCTGCTGCGGATCGCGCTAATCGCGTCTTGTAAGGTAGATTTGAATTAGTCACCTTGAAATTGGGTAACTTGGACCACTGGCTCTGAACATATTCAGTCGTACTCTTGCCTTCAGGAGTATCGTCAGCCATTAAGGTCAACGAGTAGCTGGAACGACCCGTTTCCTTTAGGGCTTCTTTCCATAGCTTCTTCGCCTTAGCAATATTGTGCTCCGTTGCGCTAGCCGTGCTAGCTTCACTCGCAAAGTCCTTACCATTACGGATTGCCAGTCCACTTGTAACAATCCCATTAGCGATCTTAGAACCATTATCTAAAACTTTATTGACAAATTGCTTACGGTCAATAATCAATGATAAGGCCTGACGCGCCTTTTTATTACGTAACATTGAGTCCTTCTTTTGATTCAATTCAAGATAAGCCACTCGTGACCCATTCCGAGCGTGGTAATCCTTACTGTTCTTGTAGTTCTTGGGTTGTTGTCCACTCAAGTAAATGGCATCTAGCTTGCCACTCTGGTACTGACTCAACGCCGTCTGCGGATCCTTTACCGCACTAAACTTAACGTGCTTTAATTTGACAGACTTGGCATTCCAATAACTTGGATTCTTAGTCAGCGTCCAATTATCAGATGTTCCTGTCCAATAAGTGAGCTTGAAAGCTCCGTTATAGACATTGTCCTTAGCATTTGTGGCATACTTCTTGCCGTACTTTTCAACAACAGATTTATTTTGTGGGAAGAAGGCTGTTTGGGCAACCAAAGTTGGGAAATAACTAACCGCGTGGGTTAACGTTACAACCACTTTGTACTTGCCAACTGCCTTGATGCCTAGCGTTGAAACCGGCTTTTTCCCTTTCATAATGGCATTGGCATTCTTGACATCAGCATACAGGTAAGCGTATTGCGAGCCGGTCTTCGGGTTCACTGTCCGTTGCCAACCATAGACAAAGTCTTTGGCCGTTACTTGATCCCCGTTACTCCACTTGGACTTCCGGAGATTAAACGTATAGGTCTTCCCATCCTTCGACTTACTGTAGCTTTTGGCTACCCCCGGATGGGTACTACTATTCTTTCCAAACTTCAACAAGCCCTCACCTGTGTTATTCAGGGTCTCGCCAGAAACAACATCCGTTGCCAACGAATTATCCATGGTTGGTAGCGACGACGTCTCCATCCACGTTAAGGTTTGATTCTGTGACTGCTTAGATGACGTGCCACACGCCGCTAACGAAATCGCCGTTAGCGCGGCCACCGTGCCTAACTTGATCATTGCTCTAACCTGCATACTCATTCCAACTCCTCAGTGGTTCTTGTGTATGCAGTCTACTATAAATTAAAATTAGATTAGAATCAATACCGAATTTTAATTTAAGGCATTTATTCTATCTGCTCCCCTGTTTAATACTGATTAAAGCTAGATTTTGGGCTTCCACCGCTAATCCTTACTGGAATCCCATTCGGCATGGTATACTCAACACATAGACATTTATAAGGAGGGTGATCTCTTGGAAGAAACCCCACGAACACCGGTCATCACAATTGGGTTAAATGCTGGTCAAGCGACATTTGATTACGCAATGGCTGAATTAAAGAACCTGGTGGAAGCAAATCACATGACCGTCGTTGAAGAGGTGCAGCAGGCCCTGTCACGGCCTCAACCCGGGACATACTTTGGTACCGGAAAAGTTGAAGAGCTGGCAACGATTGTCGCTGACGATGGCGTCGATACCGTTGTGGTTAACGATGAACTTACGCCTAGTCAGATCCGTAATTTGGAAAAGGTAACCAAAGCTCGGATCATCGACCGCACTGGCCTCATTTTGGAAATTTTTGCCAATCGAGCCCAGTCTCGCGAAGCCAAACTTCAAGTACAACTGGCAAAATTACAGTACCAGCTACCGCGGCTACACACCAGTGCTTCACAACGTCTGGATCAACAGACTGGGAGTGGCGGCGGTGGGGGCTTTACCAACCGTGGTGCTGGTGAATCACAGACTGAAATCAGTCGACGAACCCTGCAACGCGCCATCACCCACGTTAATCATGAGCTAAAAGAAATTAATCAAGCGGCAGCGACGCAACGGCAACAACGTGAGCGTAACCAACTGCCTTCCGTGGCTTTGGTTGGTTACACCAACGCCGGCAAATCAACGCTCATGAATGCATTAGTTCGTGAATTTGGTAAAAGTGACGAAAAACAAGTCTTCGTTAAAAATATGCTATTCGCAACGTTGGATACTAGCGTCCGGCAGCTAACGTTCCCCGATCAAAAGAAACTGCTCTTAAGTGATACGGTTGGGTTTGTCAGTCAATTACCCACACAATTGGTCAAAGCCTTCCGCTCAACACTGGCCGAAGCCGCCAATGCCGATCTTTTGGTTCAAGTTGTTGACTACGCCGATCCTAACAAGGAAGCTATGATGGCTACAACCGAACAAACCTTGCACGACATTGGGGTTACCGATGTGCCCATGGTCACGGTCTTCAATAAGGCTGATTTGACTGAAGCCACCTATCCCAGTCGAGCGGGTGACCAGTTAATCCTTTCGGCACAAGATCCCGCCTCAATTGCATTACTGGTTCAGACGCTCAAAGAAAAGGTCTTTCACAACTATGTCACAGCAGATTTCTTAATTCCCTTCGCTGATGGTGATGTGGTCGCCTACTTGAACGATCACGCTAATGTCTTATCAACGGGTTATGAAGCGACAGGAACCGCCCTAAAAGTGGAACTCCAAGATACCGACTTCAATCGATTCAAGCAGTATGTTGTCACCCCTTAGCCCCAACGAAAAAGCACGTCAGAAATTAACTTCTGACGTGCTTTTTGTCTTAAACCAATTCAACTTAAGCTTGGCGCTTTTCTAAGTACCGAGCTAGTACTGATAACAAGTAACAAACGATAAAGTACATAACCGCAATGGCCACAAACATTGGAATAATGTAGTTGGTATTTTGCCCATAGATAATCTGGGAGCGGAAGAGCATTTCTGGCAGCAAGATAATCGTTGCCAATGACGTATCCTTAACCAGGGAAATAAATTGACTCACTAGCGCTGGAATCATCTTAACTAGCGCTTGTGGCAGAACAATGTACCACAGTGCTTGCCAATACGTTAACCCGTTAGCCCGGGCCCCTTCCATCTGGCCTGGATCAACCGCTTGAATCCCGGAACGCACAATCTCGGCTAACATCGTTGATTCAAAGATGGTCATGGCCAAAATCGCTGCCGGAATGACATCGGGCTTCACCCCTAAGTTGGGGAGTCCAAAGTACGTAAAGAACAGAATCAAAATCAATGGCAGGTTCCGAATCACATCAATGATAAACCCAACGATGGCTGATACATACTTGATTTTGACATAACGAATGACCCCTAGAATCGAGCCGATAATAAAACTACCGATAATTGAAATCACCGATACTAAAATGGTAATGCCTAGTCCACCGAACAGGTAGCGTAAGTTATCCGGAGAGTAAGCCGCGATAAAGTTTTGCAACATAATATGTCCCCTCCCCTTAAGCTAAGCGCTTTTCTAAGTAGCGCATGTAGTAACTGATCGGCATCGTGATCACCAGGTAAAGCACCCCAACGGCTGAATACGCCGCGATAGTCTCTAGAGAACTCGAGGCAATGACATTCCCTTGGTACATCAGATCAAACCCACCCACAAAGGCTAAGGTTGATGAGTTTTTAACCAAGTTCACGAATTGATTTCCCAGTGGTGGAATCACGTAACGGAAAGCCTGCGGTAAAACAATGTAGCGCATAGCTTGCCAGAAAGATAGCCCGTTAGCCCGGGCCCCTTCCATCTGGCCTGGATCAACTGATTGAATCCCAGCCCGCACCGTTTCAGCAATAAAGGCTGACGTGTACAGGGTCAAACCAATCGTCCCAGCTGTAAATCCGTTCATTTTGATCACATACAGCGGGAAAACCACGTAAAAGAACATGGTGATAACCAGTAGCGGAATATTCCGGAAAATTTCAATATAAACTCGTGCAACACCACGGCCAAATTTGCTAGGTGATTCTTCCAGCAAGGCAAAGAATGTCCCAATAATCAAGCTAAAGATGAGTGCTAACAGGCTACATAACAACGTCTGACCTAAACCATAAAGGAGTGTGCCTCCATATGTTTGAAAGATATGAATCATTCTTTAGCCGCCTCCTCATAGTCAAAGCCCTTCACGTTGTGGAACCACTTGTGAAGAAGTTTGTTGTATTCGCCGTTATCCCGAACTTCCTTTAAAGCCTGATTGACGGCTGCTTCAAATTGTTGTTGGTTCTTATCCATAGCAATCCCATAAGGTTCAGAGACGAAGGTACCACCGGTGACTACATAGCCCGGGTTCTGTACTGACATCCCGTAAAGGATCCCATTATCAGTCGTCAACGCTTGCCCTTGACCAGACTTCAATGCAGTCATTGCTTGCGCATAGTCGGTTAACTGCAAGACCGTTGCATTTGGCGCAACCTTTTGAACATTTTCAACGGAATCCGATCCAACAACCCCTAGAACCGTTCCCTTTTGCTTGTTCAGATCTTTGACATTCTTAATGCTGCTGCCTTGCTTTACCAATAATGACTGGCCGGCATAGAAATAAGTATTCGAGAAATCAACTTGTTTGCGTCGTTCTGCTGTATTGGTCATCGTGGCAATAATGGCATCGATATTGCCGTTTTTAAGCATCGGCATCCGCGTCGAACTGGTTACTTGGATAAACTTGGCCTTGGCATTTTTCCCCAGCATCTGCTTGGTTAATGCTTTAGCTAAATCTACTTCAAATCCCTTGATTTTACCGTCCTTGGTGTCTAGCAACCCGAATAATCGCGTATCCGCTTTAACCCCCCAAGTAATGGTTTTCGACTTTTGATCCGTCTTCCAAACATTTCGTGAAGACAACGCCGTACTCCCACACCCACTAATAACGGCCGTTAAAGCAACCAATGACAGTAGGAGGCTCAAACTACGAATCCATTTTTTCATACGAGCTTTCCTCCCCTGATTAGTGTGTAATAATCTTGCTTAAGAATTGACGAGCCCGTTCATTACTTGGTTCACCGTCGAAGAACTTCTCTTTGGAATCATCTTCCAAGATCCGTCCATCCGCCATGAAGATTACTCGGTTAGCCACTTCTCGAGCGAAGCCCATTTCGTGAGTAACGACAAGCGACGTCATACTGGAGTCTTGCGCAATCGTCTTCATAACATTCAGCACATCATCAATCATTTCGGGATCAAGCGCACTGGTTGGCTCATCGAATAACAGACACTTAGGCTTCATTGCCAGTGAGCGGGCAATCGCAATACGTTGCTGTTGGCCCCCAGAAAGTTGTGATGGCATCTTCGGTGCTTGGTCAGCTAAGCCAACCCGATCTAACATTTCCATCGCAACTTTTTTATTCTCTTCTTCACCACGGTGCAAAACAATTCGTGGTGACAACATGATGTTTTCCAGAATTGTCTTGTTAGCGTATAAATTAAAGTGTTGGAATACCATTCCCACGTTCTTACGAATCCGGTTCATATCCGTCTTGGGGTTGGCAAGATCCTGACCATTGACAATCAATTGCCCATGCCGAATTTCTTCCAAACCATTAACTGTTCGAATTAACGTTGACTTCCCAGAACCAGAAGGACCGATTAGAACAACCGTCTCCCCTGCCTCAATTGTTAAATTAATATTGTGTAGCGCGTGAAAATCACCGTAATACTTTTCCACGTTGTGAAATTCAATCATTGACATAAGTATTCCCTCCACTAGTTAAAGTTTACCGTTCGGTCGGTGGACTAGCGCTCCATACCAATCCCGTAGGACTGGTTTTTAGTTGCTAAATTAAAGTTTAAACCAAAAAAATTACCCGGTCAAAGTAAACAACCTTAAGATACAACTCACTACTGATGTTTTGAGGGGGTAAAAGTTAGGTATACCACGGACTTAACACCTTTCAAAAAAAATTATGTTCAAGAAAGCACCTGACAGTTTAATGTTATAAATTCTAACACTTATTATTTTTGACGCTGTTCCCAGCAAAAAAGGCCGAGAACTAAGTCTCAGCCTTTCTGTATTATTCAAGTATTGAAATTCTGGATCGGCAAATCACTGCTTGCCATTAATCGCAGAATGCCTTAATGATGATACCGAGACGTCCGTGTCATCGGTTCATCAGTCGCTGATGATTCAGTGCTATCGGTCGAATAACGGGCCCGACGCCTGCCTTCACCAGCTGTCGACTTCCGATCGCCTGTGGCGCGATCCCGCTGATGCTTATACGCCAACTGAACGGCCACTTCAAAATCGTTAGCCTGTTCAATCATTGATGTCCGGCCTAACACCTTAAAGGGACCACCTACTAACGTCGCGTTAGCTAGGTACAATTCAAATTGATCACGCACATCGGCCACGCTCTGCAATCCCACCGTGCTGACCGTACCAACCCGCTGCTTATCAGCTTGATTGATTCCGGCATAAACCACCAATTGGTTACCTTCCGGCTGCATCTCAAAGTAAGGAATCAGTGTTCCCGGTCCTGACGCATAAACCGGCTTGCCCGTTTTAGTCGTTTGCTCCATAATCTCACGATCACCCAAGCCAGAATAATCCAGCTTTAAGAGCCGAGCTTGTTGCAATTGCGTAGCCAAATTTTGAATATTTTGCACATCACTTGGCGTTGACGCTAATTTTCCTGGCAAGATTTTCTTTTCATCAAAGTAGCCATTAGCCGGGATATTCCGGCCATGAATAGTCTGCTGCCCGGTTGTCTCCTCTTCTTTAGGCTTAATGTGCAGCCATTTTTCAATTTTCGGAGAAATATCGAAGGGCGCCTTTTTTTCTGTGAAGTAATACATGCCATTCAAGTACACAAAGTACAAGAGCAGTAAGGCCACCAGCAAGATTAGTAACCCCCAAAATGGATGACCATTTTGCAGATAACGAATGGCGATATAAAACAAATAGAGGTCACCCAAGGCCCCTAGAATCACATAAACCCGATTCTTAATCTTGGCATTCACATTGATATAACCTAAGTAATGGTTGACCATATCAAGAAAGCTTAGCATTACCGATCCCCCTTTCGTTATTATTGATCAGTCGTATTGGTGCCATTAGTCGTTGCACTATACGTATTGTGGCTGTACGTACCCGATCCAGTATCATCAGTCGTATCATTCGTTGTATTATCAGTCGTATCGTCCGTTGTATCATTCGTCGTCCCATCTGATGAACTAGCCGCACTGGATGACGTCTTCTTTTTGGACGTGGTTCCCGTAGATCCAGTATTCCCAGTCGTCCCATTAGAAGACTCCTTCTCAGAAGTCGTATTAGCCGATGAGCTTTGTGTATCCGTCGTCGATGACTCACTACTACTGTCTTTTGAAGAGGAGTCACTACTATCTGAAGATTTCTTTGATGAATCTGAATCCTTTTTCTTGCTGTCATCGCTGGCTTTTTTCTTCGAATCATTAGATGACATGCCGCTGACCAGAGACGAGCTAGTAGAAGAAACGCGTGCGGCCCCTTCATTCGTCTTGGTCACCGTATTGGTTACCACATTCGTTGCCCCGAGCGCTAGTGCCATCGAGACAATGGCAAATGGCGTGATAAAGGGTGGTGTTCGATACGCCATACACAATTCCTCCTTACGATTTACCTACTTCTATTATTGTGCCACAAGAAGCTCAAGTTTTTTTCAAAATTACCTTAATTTTTAACTAAAGTGGTCTCTTTTACGCCTGCCGCCTGACAGGTTCCACAAATCCCATAAAGTTCAAAGCTGTGTCCCGTTATCTTGCAGTCTGGTAATTGAGCCGTAAAAAAGTCCATGGGACACATCTGTAATTCAATCACCTTGCCACAATTTTGGCAGATGAAATGATGGTGATGCTGATGATGAAAGTCACACTGATACTTCACGCGAGTCCGTTCCTGTTCGGTATTCTGTTCAACGATTCCCACTTCTTCGAACTCTTTCAAGTTACGATAAACCGTATTGTGACTCATCCCAGGAAATTCCGTTCGCATGTAAGCATCAACTGTAACCACATCCGTGTAATGTGCCTGATTCGTTAATAGGAACTCTAGTAAGGCGTGACGCTGCTTGGTTATTTTTAATTTATTCTGCCGTAAAATCGTCATTGCGGCGGTTAGCGATTCTGCCATTTTTGGGTGCCTCCTTGTTAGACCTAACCCTGTCGGTAACCCGTTCGGTTGAAACCCGAATTCCTTGTTAGTTTAGCATATTTATCGCGAAACTCAACTATCAACTGCTTGGTCTTGCTCAAGCGTCGTCATGAGCGCATCCAACTTGAGTTGTGTCTGTTGCCAATGATCATTGTTTAGTTGAACAGCCCGGCCCTTTAAGGCTAAGGGCATCTTTAAATCACGGCGATACTCTGGACTAGCCAACCGCTGAGCCATCATCGATTTGTCATCACCCCGTTGGCTTAATCGACCCGCTAACTGCTCTGAATCACTAACTGTTAGGAAAATAATCACGGCCTGATCGCCTAACTCTTGGGCGTAAGTGATCGCGCCTTTGGTATCCAAAACAATCGCAGCAAACGGCGCCCGTTCAAATCCTGCCGCAATTCCTTCGCGCGACGACCCGTAATGATAACCGGCATATACGACCGATTCCAAGTAGTGCTTTTGTTGGAAGCTTACCTCATCTTCAAAGTAATAATCGACACCATCAACTTCTCCCTGACGTGGTGGCCGGGTTGTATGGGTCACAATTTTTGTCACAGGGTAGTTTTTAACCAAGTAATCTTGGACGGTGGTTTTTCCCGTTCCCGTTGCGCCGGTAATCACCAGTACCTTATGCATGATGATAATCCTCCAAATAGGTATTAGCTTGATCCAGCAAGCCCTTTAAGTTGTCGTAACTCAGTGTGTCACGTGCCGTCGCGTAATCAAACCAGTCAAACGCACTGATTTCAACTGTTTGTCGCTCAATGACACTGTCCGCTGGCACTAACGCTGTATACAAGACCACATGCTTATGGTGGCCATTAACCATGTCATAATCCAAATCTGCATGAAAGTCTGGATTGATGGCTACATCTAATTGGGTTTCTTCCCTTATCTCACGTACGGCCGTTTGCAGATCACTTTCGTCCCCTTCGACATGGCCTTTAGGGAAACCCCAGAAATTACTGGTGGCACTTTTTAACAATAAATATTCAAGCCGCCCATCTACCAGCCGGTACACGACAGCCCCACTTGCTCTTTCGGTAATCATGCGTCATTGCCTCCTCAGAATTGACTAAACTCCTTTCATTTTAAATCGAAATGGTCTGTAATGGGAGTCCTTTACCTGACTTTTGTTAAAACAAGTCCCAACTCTCATTGACTTTTAATTTAACTCTAGGGTACACTATCCGAGATATCACCATTTATTAAGGAGGGTTTTTATGGGACTTGCGCGCATCTTTCGCCGCGAAAATTTAGATAATTACTTAAAAAGTGACCAGCATTTTGCCAAGACCATGTCAGCAAAAGATTTGATGTCACTCGGGATTGGTGCCGTGATTGGTACTGGGATTTTCATTCTTCCGGGGACAATTGCTGCCCAGTATAGTGGCCCCGGGATCGTTTTATCCTTTCTCCTAGCCGCTGTGGTCTGTTCAACGGCCGCCATGTGTTACGCCGAATTCGCTTCGGTTTTACCAGTGGCCGGATCGGCTTACTCTTACGGTAATCTCGTCTTCGGGGAAATCATCGGTTGGATTCTTGGTTGGGCACTGATTTTGGAATATGTGCTAGCTGTGGCAGCCGTGGCCAACGCTTTTGGCGCTTACTTTAAATCTTTTCTAGCTGGGTTTGGGGTCAACCTACCGACTGCCATCACAGGACCTTATGATCCCAGTCATGGCACCTATGGCAATATCATTGCCATTTTAGTCGTCTTCCTCATCAGCTGGCTACTGAATCGTGGTATGCGCGAATCCATGCGGATTAACAACGCGATTGTCATTGTTAAAATTGCTATTATTATTTTATTTGTGGTGGTCGGCATTTTTTATGTTAAACCCGCTAATTGGCAACCATTTGCGCCATTCGGTTCCAAGGGAATTCTTCGGGGGGCCTCGACCGTTTTCTTCGCATATCTCGGTTTTGACGTCGTCTCAGCTTCAGCTGCCGAAGTCAAGAACCCCAAGCGAAACATGCCCATCGGGATTATCGGAACATTGATTGTCGCTACCGTCCTCTACATGATGGTGGCCATCGTTTTAACCGGTATGGTGCATTACACCAAGCTTAACGTTGCCGATCCCGTAGCCCTTGCCCTAACGCTGGTTCATCAAAACTGGACTTCCGGCATTATCTCATTGGGTGCGCTGGCCGGCATGTTTACCATGATGGTCACCATGATCTATAGTTCTTCACGGCTCATCTATTCCGTTGGTCGCGATGGCTTATTGCCTAAGTTCTTGGGAAAAATCGATCACCAAACCGGAACACCTAAACACAGTTTAGCCGTCATTACCGTGGTCATCGCTGTTTTAGGTGGCTTCGTCCCCTTAGCTCAATTGACCAATCTGGTTAATATTGGGACGTTGGTTGCTTTCCTCTTTGTTTCCTTTGGGATTATCCGGCTCCGACATCTCGATAACTTGCCGCATAATACGGGATTCCAAGTTCCCTTTTATCCCGTTTTACCCATTGTCTCTGGACTCTTATGTTTCTACATGATGCTCCAGCTTCCCGCGGAAACGTGGATTGCCTCTAGTATTTGGTTTGCATTAGGACTCATTATTTACTTTAGTTATGGTCTGCGCCACAGTCGTTTAAACGACCAGGCCTAGTCACTCGTTTCTAACTTAAAAGGTAGGCGAAGATTTATGCGCAATCAACAATTTGCAATTCGACCAACCACGCTGGATCAAGCGCGCGTGGAACTTCAACAGATTCACTTCTTAGATGACACCAATCTGTCATTTACGACGCCAAGCGACCTTCTACGGGATTTCTACGACCGGAGTTGGCCCGAGTACACCACCAGCAGCGTGGTTGCTCAACAGCTCAGTAACCTCATGGCAACGCCTGAAACTGATGGCCTAACCTATTTGACCACCCATGAGCAGGTCCCGGTTGATGTCTTCTATAATCTGGCCCTGCAACGACTCGGCTTTGCGGTAGATTTAGACTTTCAGCTCACCGATCCATTAGCAGCCATGACTAAGATTCAATTACCCGTGGCTGACCATGAAGGAACGACCTTTACTTTAAATGAATTAATGAATGCGTGGTACGTCTTACTCACCACGCACAACAAAACTGGTCAGACTTTCTTAGATCAATTGACCACACACGGTTATTTTGCACCACTCATTCATGATAACAGCGTGCCTAAGCCCCTCATCTTCAATGGTAAGGCCCAGGCCGTCTTTGATACGACCCAATTAATTCATGAAGTGGTTTACGTTGAAAGCCCGCAGGATACGGATCATGACGGCCACCGTGACTTGCTCAAAGCCGAAGTCATCCGACCTGCTGAAACGGCTAACGGACTCAAGGTTCCGGTCCTGTATACGGCTAGTCCTTACAATCAGGGGACTAACGACGAGGCAGGAGAAGCCCTGACACACAACGTCAACGTTCCGCTCACTGCCAAGCAGCCAGCGGCCACAACCTTAGCCGACGTCACGGCTGAGCCAGTGACCACCCCGCTGCCAGATGCACGGCCAGTGACAGCGACAACCCACACTGCGGCAGAAACGTTTGCTCGTGAGCAATCATACACCCTCAACGACTATTTCTTACCCCGGGGGTTTGCCGTCGTCTACGCGGCCGGTATTGGAACCAAAGACTCAGACGGGTTACGGACCACTGGCGATCCGGAAGAGACCACCTCAACAATTGCCATCATTGAATGGCTAGCTGGCAACCGCACTGCCTTTACTACCCGCAATGCAACTCAGGCCATTCCGGCTTGGTGGAGTAACCATCAAGTTGCCATGACCGGCCGGTCGTACCTTGGCACCTTAGCAACGGCAGCCGCAACAACTGGGGTAGCTGGTCTTAAAACCGTTATCAGTGAAGCAGCCATTTCCAACTGGTACGATTATTACCGTGATGGCGGTTTGGTCGTTGCCCCAGGGGGCTTTCCCGGTGAAGACGCCGACGTGTTGGCCGAAGAAACCTTTAGTCGGCAACTTCTAGCCGGTGATTATCACCGGATTCAAGAAAAATGGCAACATCAGTTAGCCGCCATCACTCAGAATCAAGACCGAGTGACCGGCAATTACAACCGCTTCTGGGATGCCCGCAACTATCTCAAAAATGCCAAAAATATTAAAGCTGATCTGTTGCTCGTCCACGGGTTAAACGACTGGAATGTAAAACCACGAAATGTCAATAATCTTTGGCGGGCTGTGCGCGACTTGCCCGTGACTAAGAAACTGATCTTGCATCAAGGCCAGCATATTTATATCAATGCCTTTCGGTCGATTGACTACACGGATATCGTAAACCTATGGCTGACGCATGAACTGTTAGGCGTTGACAATCACGCTGAAACTTTATTGCCTAATGTCATCATCCAAGATAATGTGACGCCAGAAACCTGGCAAGCGTACCCTGATTGGGATGCCCCTAGCAATCCGGTTCAGCACTTTAACCTTCAAGCTGACGAGTTAGTCGCCCCCAGTGATCACACCCCTGCGGCGGCCACCAGCTTTAACGATCAATTACCAGTCGATCAATTTAATCATTACACGCACCACATTGACGAGTGGCAAGCCGATTTACTCGGCGATAAACATAACGCGATGTTTAAGCACCGGCTGCTGTTCAAATCGGCCGTTTTGACCGACGACTTGGTCTTAGACGGTCGGCCCACCATTGACTTGCAAGTCGCGGTTAACCAGCCACTGGGACTGCTCAGTTTCCAATTAGTCGATTATGGTGATGCTAAACGATTAGGCGTCAGTCCAACACCTTTACGGATCCGCTTGGATGAAGGCTATCGCTGGCGTGAAGACAATCTGCGCGAATTTACTGTGGCTGCAACCACGCCATGGAAAATGATTACCAAAGGTCACCGGAATCTGCAAAATCGAACCAACGCCTATCAAGTGGATGAACTCAAACCCAATACCTTCTATGATTTGAGTGTCACCTTACAGCCCACCCACTACCGGTTACTAGCCGGTCATCAATTGGGGCTCGTTATTTATGCGACCGACTTTGGGATGACCGTCCGTGGTAATCAGGATTTGCAGTACTCCATTCAGTTAGGCCAGTCGGCGCTTCACGTACCATTCATCACCGATTAAGCCACCACAGTTTGGAATTCACGCGAATAGTGATAGACTAATAATTAACTTCATTGACAGAAACGGAGGAATTTTTCATGAAACAAGGGACCACAATTATCACACTTGATAACGGCTACCATCTTTGGACCAATACCCAAGGCACTGGCGACATTCATTTACTCGCTTTACACGGTGGCCCTGGTGGCAACCATGAATACTGGGAAGACACGGCTAAGCAGTTGGCCGCCCAAGGATTGAACGTTCAAGTTCACATGTACGATCAATTAGGTTCTTGGTATTCTGATCAACCTGACTACAGTGACCCAGAAATTGCTAAGAAGTATCTCACGTATGATTACTACTTGGACGAAGTTGAAGAAGTTCGGCAAAAGCTGGGCATTGATGACTTCTATCTGATTGGTCAATCATGGGGTGGCGCACTGGTTCAAATGTACGCAGCTAAGTATGGTCAACACTTAAAGGGCGCCATTATTTCCTCCATGGTCGATAACATTGACGAATACGTGGAAAGTATTAACCATATTCGGGAAACGGCTTTAACGGCAGACCAAGTCGCTTACATGAAACAAATCGAGGCTGAAGGTAACTACGACGATGCCAAGTACCAGAGCTATGTTGACATCTTAAATGACGGTTACGTTGACCGGAAAAAGCCAGCCGCTATTTCTCACCTCATCAGTACGATGGCAACTGACGTCTATGGTGCCTTCCAAGGTGACAATGAATTTGTCATCAAGGGAAAGCTGGCTGAATGGAACTTCCGTGATCATTTGAAGGATATTCAAGTGCCAACCCTCTTGACGTTTGGGGAACATGAAACCATGCCATTGGCAACTGGTCAGAAAATGGCAGAGCTTATCCCTCACTCTCGCTTTGTGACTACCCCTGAAGGTGGCCACCACCACATGATCGATAATGCCCCTGTGTATTACGATCACTTGGCAACGTTTATTCGCGACGTGGAAGCCAATAATTTTAACGATTAATCTAAAAAGCCAACCGACGCTGAAAGGCGATGGTTGGCTTTTTATTTTTGACACAATTTAAGGTTTAAGCTTAACAATCCTTTTTTAGTTACTTATAGTAAAAAAATCGCCACAACTTTCGCTGTAGCGATCCCGCTGATTTCTAATCGTGAATAACAACTTTCATCCCATAAGGGACGTGATTATAAACCCATTTGGCATCGGCAACTGACAGGCGCACGCATCCATGAGAAGCGGCAGTCTTCCCTAGTTCCTCAGCCTCTTTCTTGATGTAATTACCGTCGGCATCCGTTGGCACGCTGTGGAACAAGTAAATTCCATGGTCTTTCCAAGAGACCCAATAACGGGCCCCTTCACCAGAACCTTGGTTATAGAAGAACTTGCCGCGTTCCGCTTGAATATGGTACGTTCCATGCGGCGTCTTGTTCTTACCAACCCCCGTTGAGCAATACATCGTGTATAGAATCTGTTGGCCATCCCGAATATAGACCCGTTGTTTGCTGGTATTAACATCCAGCCAAGCATCCGGATGTTGCTTCAAGTTCGGATAGGCTTTGTTTTCTGACGGCTGACGCCAGTTAATGGTCTTAGCCTTCGTGGTGGTTGTTTTTTTCTTGGTCGTGGGTTGTGCGGTCGACTGGGTCGCATCATCCGCCGAACTCTTTTGAATCACACGATTAATCCCCGCTGCCACAGCAACAATTAATACGACAATTACCAATAACCGTCTAAAACGTCTCATGCTCTTCCGTCCTTTATCGATTTTTTCATCTCTAGCGTTAACTCTAACGGATTTTTCTGAAAAAGGGAATGCTTTTTACCAAAACGTAATCTCAGTGACATCTAGTTGGTTGAGCCATTACGCAAACTCAACTTTTCCACGTTTAAAATCTTATCGACTAACCCGGTATAGAAGCTGGCCTCATGGCTAACAATGATGGCATTGCCAGGAAAGTCATTAATCGCCTGTTTTAAAGCTTGCTTCGTTTCATCGTCCAAATGGTTAGTCGGTTCATCCATAATCAGGAAGTTGGCTGGCTCAAATTCCATTAAGGCCAATTTAACCTTGGTCTGTTCGCCCCCTGAGAGCTCACCAATGGGTTTCATCGCGTTAGCGGAATCCAAACCACATTTGGATAACTTCGTGCGAATCGCCTTTTGAGGTAACTTCTCGTATTTGGCTTGGATAATTTGTAGCGGTGTTTGCTGGTTATTATCCCACACTAAATCTTGGCTGAAGTAGCTAATCCGTGCGGACGGTGAGAAGTGCGCCTCGCCACCCTTAGCTTTGATAATCCCCAGAATTGACTTAATCAATGTCGACTTCCCGACACCATTAAATCCGGTCAACCCGACCTTTTGATCGGTCGTGACGGAGAAGGTTACCGGTTTAAGTAATGGTCGATCATATCCCACGGATAACTCGTCAACGACTAAAGCATTTTGCGAACCCGTTTCTTGATAAGGAAAATCAAAATGGGCTTGCACATTGGTCGAAGGTGGATCGACCCGGTCCAATCGATTAAGCATCTTTTCCCGCGATTTGGCCATTGTTGATTTTGAACCAGCCTTATTCTTTCGAATAAAGCGTTCCGCCTTTTCGATCACAACCTGTTGCTTATCAAACTCCCGTTGCTGGGCCTTTTCACGTTCACCCCGTTGGCGCATGGCTTGCTTAAAGCTGCCCCGATACTTGGTAATTTGGCCGAAAGCCACGTTGATGATACAATTCGTCACATTCTGTAAAAAATCATAATCATGAGAAATGATGAGTGCTGCTCCGTCAAAATTATTCAGATAATCTTCCAACCACGCAATGTGGGCCACATCTAAGTAGTTGGTCGGTTCATCAAGTAAAATAACGTCAGGATTTTCCAATAATAACTTAGCCAAAATAATCTTCGACCGCTGGCCCCCAGACATCTTAGCGACGGCGTGATCCCGACCAATATCGTCCAGGCCCAACCCTGAGATCACCCGTTCGATCTCAGTTTCAACGTCATAGAAATTCCGGGCGTCTAGTTCTTCTTGAATCCGGCCCGCGCGTTCTAAGAGCTTGTCGTTCATCGTTTCAGCGTATTCCGTATACATGGCCGTCATGCGGTCATTCATGGCATACAAATCAGCATAGGCCGTATGAAGAAAATCAATTAATGTCATTCCATCAGGAATATCGGCATACTGGTCCAAATAACCAATGTGCGTCTTTTTTTGCCATCTAACTGTCCCAGTTAGGGGGAGTTCCTGTTCCGTAATAATCTTAATTAAGGTTGACTTTCCAACCCCGTTTTGCCCGACGACACCCATGTGTTCGCCCTTTTCGAGGGTAAAACTGGCATTCTCGTAGAGTTTCTTATCAGCGAAGCTCATACTGAGATCGTCAACTTCTAATAGTGGCACGTGTATCCTTCCCTTCTTCTCTTACGCAGAAAAAAGCCCGACAGCGTCAGGCTTTAATCCTAAAACTTATATAGGTAGTAACTTACCACGAAATACGGGGGTTCGTCAACTTCATGGCCTAGGAGGCTACCTATCATCTGTGATATAATAGGTGAAATTTACTGCTTAAGGACTGACTGACTATGAATATTCGTAATATTGACCATTTAACCCTGACCGTGAGTGATATTGAACGGTCTATTCGCTGGTACCATGAAGTCTTTGACCTCCCCATCATTGAATTTGACGATGGTCGTCAAGGCGTTAAGGTGGGTAAACAAAAGCTTAACTTCCAACAAAGCGATACTCCGCATCTCCCCGTGGCTAATCATCCCACGATTGGCGCAGCTGACTTTGCCATTATTGCCACCGATCCGCTAGCTAATATCTTATCGCATTTAACCAATTATGCCGTTGAAATCGTGGACGGTCCGGTTACGAAACAGGGGGCTCTGGGACCCATGACCTCAGTCTACGTCCGTGATCCTGATGAAAACCTCATCGAAATCGGCAAATACGAGAAATAGGAGGCTTCGCCGTGAATCGTTTCAACCAAATCTTTGATTGGATTGCCCGTTGCTTCAGATGGGTGGGCTTCTTGTTGATTTATCTCGTGGACTCTGCCCTCTTAACGTTTGCAACGATGCAAGTTAACCACCCCACCGTGGTGAACCGTTCGATTGGGCTGATGCTGATCTATTCAGCCTTTGTCTTGGCTTTCATTACCTGGCGGTACCAAAAACAATTACAAAGTAACAATCCCCGCCATTTCGGTCGTACCAAATTAACGGGGACCCGGTTTGGCCAGCTGATGGCATTCTTCTTTCTCATGTATGGTATTCAAATGGTGTGGAGCCTTTTGATTAGCGCGCATATTTTGGGAACACCCGCTAACCAGACGGCCGTCAATAGCCAGATTGTTCAATTACCATTCTGGAATCTGGCCTATTCGATTCTTTTTGCACCGGTGATTGAGGAACTGATCTTTCGCGGCATTTTTCTGAATTACTTTTTTCGGCAAAATTCTCGCGTCATGAATGTCTTAGGCGTTCTGTTCTCTGGCATGATCTTCGGCTACATGCATGTTACCAGTCTGTCTACCACGTGGATCATGTATTCATTACTCGGTTGCATCTTAGGTTGGGCTTATCTTCATTTCCGGGATATTCGATACAACACAACCTTACATTTTATGAATAACGCGTTGTCGTTATTAGCATATATCTGAAAAAAGTCGCTTAGAAAATCACATGCTGATTTTCTAAGCGACTTTTATATTTAATTAATCCTTTGATGTTAGGCGCCAGGTTCTCCCTAATCAGTTGCCGTAAATAACGTCAGCAAATCCTCCGCACGTAGATTGGCTTTCTCCGCGCCGCGGACGTCCAATTTAATCTGACCGTCTTGAACCATCACCAACCGGTTACCATAAGTTAATGCGTCACTCATCTTATGCGTAATCATCATGGTTGTTAGGTGATGACTCGTCACGATCTTTTGCGTCAAGTCCATCACTTTTTGACTGGTCTGCGGGTCTAAAGCGGCCGTGTGCTCATCCAACAATAATAATTCTGGCTGACTGAGGGTTGCCATCAGCAACGATAATGCTTGGCGTTGCCCCCCCGACAGATATTTAACTTGCGTCGTCAAGCGATCCTCTAAGCCCATTTCAAGTGGCCGCAAAAGTTCCTGATAAGCCGCCAGCTGGTCTGCCCGACGGTAACGTCGTAAGCTCATACTCCCCGTGTGCTCTTGTGCTAACGTGAGATTCTGGGCCACGCTGAGCTCACCAGCCGTCCCCATCTTGGGATCTTGGAACACACGCGATAACCATTTAGCCCGATAAGCCACTGACTTCTTGGTGACCCGATGGCCGGCTAATGTCATCTCACCCGCATCGACTGGCAAGGTGCCAGCAATCGTATTCAACAGTGTCGACTTGCCCGCCCCATTGTTACCAATGACAGCAACAAAGTCTCCGGGCGTAATCTCTAAGCTAACGTTTTTTAACACATGACGCTCATTTGCTGTCCCGGGAAAGAAGACCTTCTGGAGATGCTTGACGCTTAAGACTGCTGGTTGTTGCATGTTCATCGACTCCAATCTGTTTGAGATAACGGTTCAACTGTTGCCGGGTCCGGTACTTATTACGAAGAATCGGCAGGCAAATGACCACGACTAAGATTCCTGCAGATAAAATTTTGAGATCATCGACTGGGAATCCAAGTCCCATCGCTACGGTCAATAAATAACGATAAATCACAGCGCCCAACGCCATCGCGGTTAATCGTAACCACATCTGGCGACCGTGTAGGAAGATTTCACCCACTAAGACAGAGGCTAATCCAATAACGATCGTGCCAATTCCCATACCAATATCCGCGTAACCATTGCTTTGAGCAATCAGCGCTCCGGACAAGGCGATACACCCGTTGGAGACCATGTAACCAATAATCACCATTCGGTCAGTATGAATCCCATTGGCCGCACTCATCGCCGGATTATCACCAGTTGCCATCAACGATAATCCCAGTCGCGTCTTGAATAACCAGATGAGTAGCACAATGACTAATCCCGTCACCACTGCTCCAATAACAATCGTTTGCAGGTCTAATGACCAACTCGCCGGTAAAACATTCATCAATACTTTTTGATTTAATAGTGGCACGTTGGATTTTCCCATGATGTGCATGTTCACCGAATATAATCCGGTCATCGTCAGAATACCGGCGAGTAAGGAAGGCATATGAAGCTTCGTATCCAAGACCCCCGTCACCCAGCCAGCGATACACCCTGCCAAGAAACCCAACAGACTGGCAACGATAGCTGACTGCCCACTTAACATCGCGCTAACCGTTACTGCCGCCCCCAAGGGGAAGCTTCCTTCAGTGGTTAAATCAGGAATATCTAAAATTCTAAATGTGATAAAGACCCCGATGACAAGCGGCGTCCAGAGGAGACCTTGACCGATACTGGTGATTAACATAGAACCGAACCCCTTTCTTAAGGTTGCTTGATTTGATTTGTGGCTAATCCAATGGATTTAGCATTAGCTTTATTGACGTACAGATGTAGCTTCTTAGAGGTTTCAACCGCCATAGATTGTGGCTTCTTGTGGTTAACTAAGACATCATAAGCCATCTTCCCGGTTTGCTTGCCCAAATCGTAGTAGTTAATCCCATAGGTTGCCGTCCCACCATCTTCGGCCATTTCAATTGACCCGGTAACAACGGGAAGCTTGGCGGTCTTAGCCTTTTGACCAATTGTCTTCATGGCACTAGCCATCAAATTATCCGTTGGCAGATACAGCCCTGAAACTTTCCCGGTTAATCCGGCCAATACACTCGTCACATCGTTGGTGCTCGTCGCACTGACCACCTTTAGCTTTAAGTTATGTTTCTTCGCATAGGCCTTAGCCAAGTTTACTTGCAAGACAGAATTTCTTCAGATGAGTTGTACATAATTCCCAATGGTTTGTTGCCTTTGGACATGCTAGCCAACAGTTTTAATTGCAAGCCAACCGGCGTTAAATCACTCGTCCCACTGACATTCGTATTGGGCTGTTGATTAGACTTTACCAGTCCGGCTGATTTCAAATCAGTCACAGCAGTCACCAGCGTTGGCGTCGTGGTCGTCTTCTTAGCCAATGCTTGCGCAGCTGGCGTGGCAATTCCAACCAACAGGTCATTCTTTTGCTGGACCAACTGTTGGCTCATGGTGTTCAAGTTAGCTTGATCGCCCTGCGCATTTAAGTAGTGATACGTGACCTTGGTTGATTTATCGTGGGCTTTCAATTGCTGATTCAGGCCAGCCTTGAATCCTTGCCGTGCCTCATCGAGTGAGCCATGTTGCACCACCTGTAAGATACCAACTGACAATGATTTACTGTTAGACGATGATGAATAACTGGAACAACCGGCTAAGACTAATCCTAAGAGTGCGATGCTACTGATTAATAATTTTTTCATAATGAGACCCCTCAATTTTAATTTAATAAACAAAAACACCAGATAGATTCAAAGTAGAATCTACCTGGTGTTTTTATCGGGCCCGATATTATTTCTCCAGATAGATTATACCCGTATCTATCTGGCGCTAAGTCATGTTGAAAAACTTTAGCTAATCGATAGATACAAACGCAGTTGTGCGGTGCGTTCGTATCCAGCGAGCTGAACACAAACGCTATCTAAAGAAAAAGCTAAAGGCAAATTGGCTATTTAAATGTTGGAGGTATGATGATTGCATAATGGCAAGTTCCCTTTCATTTATCAATTTACAAGTATTAGTAAACCATTTAAAAATGAGGCTGTCAACCCCAACTTTTAATTTACTTCTCATTTTCAACGGATATTAGACTCTGATAATCTTGGCTCCAGGCCAACCCCATGGCACCATCACCAACATGTACCCCAAAGCTTGGCCCAATTTCAGCGACATCAAATTTAACCGACGGAAACCGTTTCTGAGCAGTTGCTAACCACTGTGCCGTCGTTTCTGGCTGATCGGCATTCAGAATAGTCGCTTTTACTGGGACTGCTTCGGCCAATGCCGCCGCCAAATCATCCAAGAAGTCACTCATTGCACCCTTTAACCGCAACGCACTACCGGCAACCCGCATTTTCCCAGAGGATTCAAAAACTAGGATTGGCTTTCCGGGCAATAGTGGTGCATTGCCCGGACCATGCCCATTCACTTCACCCGTTCGCAAAAGTGGTTTGATGGAATCCACGACAAAGGCACTATGGGTCGTGTCCCGTAATCGTTTCAGTTGTTCAAGAATCTCTCTTGGGGTGGTCCCTTGCACAGCTAGCATTGCCGCTAATCGCGCCTGGTCACCCATAGTTGTCAGAATGCCGCGAGAATCCCACGGCCATACGTGGAGACTGGTAATATTCTCAGCATAGGCCGCTAACGTATTCACAAATCCAGAAATACCTAGTGACGGTCCAATTACAATCACATCAGTAACCCCCGTAGCCGCTAGCTCATCACAGGTCTGGTGCACCATCTTCATTGAAATCTGTGGAGCGGTTGGTACCAACTTTTTAGACTTAGCCAGTCGCAATAACCGATAATAATCGGCCGTCGGCAAATCTTGATATTCATGATATTGCCGATTACCAAACATAATCGGTGCAGCCAATAGGGTTATTTGCTGTTGCTTAGCTTCGACAAATTCAATCCCAGCTGACGTATCCGTTAACACTGCAACTTTCATATCACAACCTCCTTCAAACTATTCTTCAATTAGATTCATTTTCAAACGGAAATGGGACAAGACCATCCTCCCGCCGTGGGTTCTTACTGACCTTGGCGCGCGTTTTTAGCGCGCTTAGGATAAGACCGAGCTTTAAGACAAGTGGGTTGCTTGGCTTAAAGCCGTGTCCGGTACAATTTACCGCGACCAGAGGGCGGGCTTAGCCTCACGGACAGGCTTAGTTACGCTCAAGTATACCAAAAAACTACAAAAGATGGTTGACGGTTTTTCAGCAATGCCGTACACTATATCTATTCGAAACGGAAAGGAAGGAAAGTGAAATGCAAATGTCTGCCTTTGAACTTAATGGACGTTGGCAAAGCCGGTAATCAAGTCGTCATCATGTAGATGCGACTTGAGCTCCCAGAGCGATTTTCGCATCTGCGCCGGCTAACTTTCTGATGGGCCTGCACGGATGTTTTATCCGGTGTTGCGGGTCCTTTTTCTTTGGGGCACCCAGCCGGTCTGGGTGCCCTTTTTGTCGCGATAAGCAAAAAATCAAGTGAGGTTGATGCGCTATGAAACGCCTGTATGGATTAATTGGAATTATTGTTATTTTTCTCTGTTTTGCCTTTGTTCAAGAGAGCCGTCCCCAGTCAGCTACCCGGCAAAAGGTCCCCACAGTTGGCATCTTACAGCTGCTATCTCACCCTGCCCTTGACACAATTCATAAGGGGATTATTCATGGCTTGGCTGAGGAAGGCTACCATGTGGGTAAAAACATCAAAATTGATTATCAAAATGCCCAAAATGACCAAAGTAATCTAAAAACGATGAGTGCCCGGTTCGTCAATGAAGACGCCGATGCCATGATTGGTATTGCGACACCAGCTGCGCAAGCGTTAGCGAACGCTAGCAGCAAAACCCCCATCGTCTTAGGAGCTATCACTGATCCCAAAGGAGCAGACTTGGTCAAGAGTAACCGTCACCCCGGAAATAATGTTACGGGGGTCTCTGATCAAGCACCACTCAAATCACAGTTACACCTGATCAAAAAAATTATGCCGAAGATGAAGACGCTGGGAATTATCTACACGTCATCTGATTCTTCCGCCACCGCGCAATACCATCAATTCGTTGCTTTATGTAAGAAAGAACACGTTCGCTTAAAGTCCTATTCAATCGCTAATACCAACGACTTGAATCAGGTTGCCGAAGAAATGGTCACCCAAGTTGATGCTGTCTACGTGCCAACTGATAATACCATTGCCAGTGCGATGCAAACATTAGTTGCGGCTGCCAATGCTCAGAAGGTGCCTGTCTTTCCGGCCGTAGATACCATGGTTAAGTCTGGTGGCCTTGCAACTCTCAGCGTTAACCAGTACCAATTGGGAGTTGAAACGGGTAAAATGACGGCCGCCATTTTACGAGGTAAGAACCCGGCAACCATGCCAATCAAGTTTGAACGCCAAGGTGAAATGGCGATTAACTTATCAGCAGCTAAAAAGCTGGGTATCACCTTACCAACATCTGTCGTTAAAGAAGCGCAAACCCACGGGGAGGTTTTTAAATGAGTTTAATGGTATCTGCAATCGGACAAGGCCTCCTTTGGGCCGTCCTCGGGGTAGGATTATTCCTGACCTTTAGAATTTTAGACTTTGCCGATATGACGGTTGAGGGCACTTTCCCATTAGGTGCCGCCACCGCCGTCGCGGCTATTAGTAACGGCATGAATCCAATTCTGGCAACCTTGCTGGCGTTTATCGCCGGGGCCGCAGCCGGGTTAATTACCGGATTGCTCTATACGAAAGGGCATATTCCCATTCTATTAGCGGGAATCTTAGTGATGACCGCCTGCTACTCAGTCAATTTACGAGTTATGAGCGGTCGTTCTAACGTCTCACTCTTAGGAAAAGAAACGTTGTTTAAATCCCACTTTCTAGCCTCTCTACCACACTACTTCGATAGCGTCGTCCTCGGCGCCGGTGTCATGATTATCGTCACCACTCTCGTCATTTATTTCTTACAAACCGAACTGGGGCAAGGCTTCATTGCCACTGGCGATAATCAAACCATGGCTCGCTCTTTGGGAATCAATACCGATAACATGAAGATCATGGGATTAATGGTCTCTAACGGTCTGATTGCTTTTGGCGGCGCCTTAGTCGCGCAGAACAACGGTTATGCCGATGTTAACATGGGCATTGGGATCATCGTTATTGCTCTAGCTTCCATCATTATTGGTGAAGTGGCCTTTGGTGATTTAACATTAAATCAACGGCTCGTGGCTGTAACTTTAGGTAGTATCCTCTACCGATTCGTCTTGTTAATCGTGCTAAAACTAGGCTTCAACGCCACCGATTTGAACTTGGTTTCTTCGGTCGTCTTAGCACTCTGCATGATGTTGCCCGTCTTCAAGAACGTTCTCAACTTCAAGCATATTTTGAAACGGGGGTTAGATACCAATGACTAAACCACTCCTTGAATTAAAAGACGTTGTCCTCAAGGTCAACCGGAACACACCCGAAGAAATCATGATTTTAGATCATCTCAACCTGACCATTAACGCCGGAGATTTCATCACCGTGCTGGGTTCTAATGGTGCTGGGAAATCAACCTTATTTAACGCCATCGGTGGTGATCTCAGTATTGATAGCGGTCAAATCCTCCTCAATGGCAAGGACATTGCCCACGAATCTGTCGAGAAACGTACGCGTTTTTTAGCCCGGGTTTTTCAGGATCCAAAATTAGGCACGGCTCCCCGAATGAACGTGGCCGAGAATCTGCTATTAGCTGAGCGCCGCGGGCAGCACCGCGGATTACGGCCCCGGCACCTTAATAAACAACTCGACCGCTACCGTGAACTAACTGCTACCATGCATAATGGTCTTGATAGTCGCTTAACTACGGCTACGGGGAACTTGTCTGGTGGTCAACGTCAGGCCTTAAGCTTTCTGATGGCAACGCTCAAACGCCCGGAAATCCTACTGCTGGATGAGCATACAGCCGCCTTAGATCCACAGACCAGTCAAGATCTCATGCACTTGACGAATGAACGGGTTCAACAAGAGAAGCTAACTTGTTTAATGATCACCCATCACTTGGAGGATGCCCTAACCTATGGTAATCGCCTCATTGTCTTACATCACGGGCAGGTAACTTTCGACGTAGCCGGAGAAGCCAAAGCTGCTTTGACCACCGAAAAGCTTTATAGTTTCTTTGCTGATATTGAATAAGCCCTTCAAAAAATGCATGTCTCGCCACCAATTGGCAAGACACGCATTTTTAACTGTTTTGATTTCACTTATCGACCTTCGCACGAACCAGTGAGGTTAATAGACTAACTGTCCCTAGAGACACTAGCAAAATACGCCAAGTGCCCTGCCATAATGGTTCATTTGGTTCTAACCACAACATTCTTGTGGCTGGTAATACTAACGCCCAGCCTAACCAAAACGTCGCCATTCGATAGAAATGTCGTTCAAATTTTGCTGGCATCATCATCCCCCTTTAGGAGGAATTGTATTATACCCGCGATCCCTACGTTAAGCGACCGATTTGCCCCACATTCTATCAATCACCAACACCTTAATGTTGTTCATAAGTCTTGATTAACCCCTGAGTGCCATCATTACCCAAATCATAGTCATCCACCATGGCTTCATACAGTAGCTTTGCTTGTTTCGTTGCTGGCAAATCTAGGCCCATTCGATCAGCTTCCTGTAAGGCAATCCGTAAATCCTTTAAGAAGTGCTTAGCAAAAAAGCCTGGCGTGTAATCGCCCTTTAAGATTCGTGGCACGTAGTTATCCATACTCCAGTTATCAGCGCCACCACTGCTAAGCGTTGCTAACACATCTGACAAATTAAGGCCGGCTGCTTTCGCATAAACCAACATCTCGGTTAACCCGGTCATTGTCCCGGCAATCATAATTTGATTGGCCATCTTCGTATGTTGCCCTTTCCCAGCGTCACCAAAATAATGTACACGTTGCCCCAACTGCTGAAAGACTGGTAAGACACGCTCGTAGGCATCCTGGTCACCACCAACCATGATCGTCAGTGTCGCCTGCTTGGCCCCAACATCGCCACCTGACACGGGCGCATCTAAGTCCAGCAATTGATGATCGTGCGCCAATTGTGCCAATTTAACAGCCAACGCCGGTGTACTTGTTGTCATATCCACGACGATACTTCCTGGTCGAGCCCCCGCAAAGATACCGTCCTCTCGGGTATAGACGTCTTCAACATCTTGCGGATAGCCAACCATGGTCATGATGATATCCGCTTTAGCAGCGACCGCTTGTGGTGTTTCCGCCCAAGTAGCACCCGCATCCAGAACGGCCTGAGCATGCGCTTTGGTTCGGTTATACACAACAACCTTTTGTCCGGCATTCAACAAGTTCCCGACAATCCCTGTTCCCATAACACCCGTTCCAATAAATCCGATTTGCATAAGCACTGCCTCCCGTTTTTGATTGCCTCCATCATACCATGAACCGGCCACTAACTCGTTACCGGGACGACGAAAAAATGGACTACGAACAACTCGTAGTCCATCAGTTTAATTTTTTTTAGTTGTTGTGCGCCGGCGGATAACATGAATAATCAGGGTCACAATAATTGCCCCCACTACCAGCAACCCAAACAAGGTGGCTGGAATCTCAATATCAATCGCTGGAATTGAAATAAAGAGCTTCACAGCAATCAAGGCAATTAAGATGTAGGCCATTGGTTCCAACTCCGGAATCTTCTGCATGAGGCGCATAATAACTTCGGCGACTCCCCGCATGGCTAGAATACCAATCAATCCCCCGATTAGCACAATGACTGGATTAGACGAAATAGCTAACGATGCTAAGACTGAATCCACCGAGAAAATAATATCCATCATTTCAATTTGAAGCACGACGGCCCAAAACAAGGGCAACCATCGGTGCTTCTTCTCTGAAGCTAACTTACGGGTATGCTTGACTCGGGTCCGGGTAAAGAATTGAAAGACCAAGTACAATAGGTATAATGCACCAATGACTTTAATTTCCCAGAAATGAATCAAATACGTTCCCAATCCAATGATAACAAACCGGAAAAAATAAGCCCCCCAAATACCGTAGAACAACGACTTTTCCTGCTGCTCACGAGTAGGTAACGACTGTGTCTGTGCGGCTAGAACCACGGCATTATCAACTGACAAAAGGCACTCAATTAAGACCAATGAAAAAATAATCAGCCAATCGTCGCCTGAGGTAATCACAGTTTCCCAATTATGGAGATCAAAGAACGGTCCGTACAATTGACCCAAAAAGTGTAACAATGCTTGCTTCAGCTCCTTCAGATATTAATTTTTGCTGGATTTAGTGTACCATATTCCCCATTAACTTGCGATTGATTCTACTAATTTTCCGTAAGTCAGGCGCGGGGCAGTCGGTGTTATTTCACACCATTTTTCCCAAGTTATTAAAAAAGTTACCAAAACGCTACGCTTCTGTTACCTGTTCGCAACTAAGCCGCGTTACCATGAGGACATTAAAAAGAGGGAAAGGGATTTTATGAAGAAGCTATGGTTTATTTTAGGCGGGCTCTGTGTTGCTGGTGGTCTATTATCCACCCAACCGGCCGAAGCCAAAAGTTATTTGACAATTACCAGTACGCAAAACACCAGCTACAATGCGCGATTTAACAACCAAGGAACGCGTAATGATGGGATCTATTACTATGCGCCCTATTATACCCAACGTTCAGCCAAGACCCGCGACGCTAGTGGAAAGGATTGGCAACATCGTTTCGTTAAAGTCACTAAGGTGGCCAAGCTCTCCAATGGCTCAAGCTTTGCGCAGTTCTCTTGGTATGGCAAAGCAATTGGGTGGGTCGATCAAGCGGCCCTGCAAAAATATAGTCGTTCCCAAAACGCCGCTGCCTTGCTGAAAAAGTCACATTTTCAAGGTAACGCCATGCTATTTAACAACTACGCCACCGGGGCAAGCCACGTTAGTGTGGGCAGTGCCGATGCAACGGCCAAGCTTGCCAATACTAACACGACACTCTTCCCATTGGCTTCTTTACAAAAAGTCATGACAGGGGCCATCATTGAACAATTGGCTGCCAGCAAAAAATTGTCACTAAATGACAAGCTGAGTCGTTACTACCCGAGTGTCACCAATAGTAAAAACATTACGCTACGCCAGTTATTGAATCATCGTTCTGGCATTGACATGGATGAAACCGCGCCGTCTGCCGTACTCAACACACAATCGGCTGAGCTCAACTACACCTTGGCCCAGTTGAAAGTTTCTGGCGATACCTCTTTCACGTATACCAATGCCAATTACACATTATTGGCCGCCGTAGCCTCGAAGGTTACCGGACAAAACTATGACACGCTGATTCAAAATCGGATCATTAAACCCTTAAAGTTAACCCATACGTACGCTTGGAATAAGCTCCCCAGTACCAGTACCGTTGCCAACGGCTATCGTTACAGCAATGGTCAGGATAATGTCGCCCAAAACGTTTCCCAAAAATTGATGTCATCCCTATTAGGAGCCGGTAATTATTACGCCACGCCGAGTGACTATTACACCATCCAAAAAGGCCTACGCAATGGTAAGATTCTAACTAAGTCACAGTACTACGACTTGGCGAATGACTACAAACTCAGTTATGCCGGCGGGCTGTATCATTACAGTGGTGGTATCAAGCGGGTTCGCGGCGCCTTATCTGGTGCCGGTTATAACAACATTCTTTATGGTTCAGAAGGCAACAAAACCGGTGTCATCTTATTCGCTAACCAAAGTCCTACCCGCTCCATTGATTCTTTAGCCAAAACCCTCTATGATTTGGCACGCTACTACAACGAAAACTAACATTGGTTGTCTTCAAGTCGAGTGAGCGTTACTCTCAATTTCTCAGAATTACCTAGCGACAAATAACCCCCAGCTCGCTGATTAGTCTAGCGAGCTGGGGGTTTGTGTTTATGTGTCATACTGATTTAGGTTATAGGTTGCAATCACATTTTCCAGCTTTTTGGCATACTTGGGATCTGTCGCATAACCATTACTTTGTAAGAGTTTAGCTGCCGTTTTATAATCCGTAACGGTCTGCTTAAAATAACTCTTCTTCAACAACGCATCATGATCCAAAATGGCCGCCGTTAGATTTGGATAGTTACGAAAATTAGCCTGAACTGTAATTTTTTTACCATTTACGTATTCTGTTGTTGGGAAGGACTTCGAGCTTCCTTGATAGGCGCCCTTCACCCCAAACGGATTATTGGCTTGTAAGAATAGTCCCGACGTTCCCCAGCTAGATTCTAGGATTGCCTGAGCAATCACGATGCTGGGTAATACCTGGCCATTTTGCTGATAAACGCGGACTGCAGGGGCTGCCATTTTCTTAATAAACTTTTGTTGGGCCGCCGTTTCACCATCAGTAGTTTGGCTACTGGTCTGATTAATTCGTGTTGATTGAATCTCTGTTTTTATTTTTCCCCGAATCAATAAGCCACCGCCTAGCACCAACAGGACAATAACAAAAATCCACGTGGCCGTGACGGGGCTGTTGGTTTTTTTACGTGACTTTCTTCGATGTTTAGGCACCCAAGTCCCTCCGTTTTCCGTTATAATAGACTTATTATACCGAGTTTCTGACCGCATAGGTTCAATTGATGAAACTCTCAAAAAAACTTAACTTTTATGAAAGGAGGACCCGACATGCTGATTAGTGCGAGTCTATTCTTACTCTGCCTCTCAATTCTGCTGACCTTTTGGCAACCACGCGGACTAACTAGTGCCGTAGTCACGTGTCTCAGTGGTGGATTGCTAATCCTACTAGCCAGTTTCTCTCATCATGCAGCGTGGCAATGGGTGGCCCACATCGGCTGGGTCCTCATTGGTGTCGTTGCTTTCAGTGGGCTAGACCTGTTGCTGTTGATTTTACTGGCTCCACAGAAAGTTCTTCGCAAACGCGAACGCCTCACGCCCATTTTACTAGGTGGCATCTGGTTATGGCTACTCCTAGACCTTGGCTGGATAATTGCCCTTCTTCGGGAATCAAACTTCGCCGACAGCTTTTGGCCCTGGCTCAGCTTCATCCCCATTTTCAGCATTTACCTGGGTATTCTTTTTGGCGCAAGTATTATTGGCTATTTACGAGCAAATGTTTGGCGTGCACGGCGGGCTGACACAATCGTCATTCTCGGTGCCGGCCTTCGCCACGGCAGTCAGATTGGCCGTACGTTAGCCAACCGACTAGATGCGGCACTAAAATTAGCGCACCGCCAGTCAACGCCCACTACGCTAATTGTCACCGGCGGTCAGGGGCCCGATGAACACCTTACCGAAGCTGAAGCAATGACCACCTACTTAGTTAACCACGGTTGGCCACAGGAGCGTATTATTCAGGAAAATCACGCAACCAGTACGTTAACTAACTTACTTTACAGTCAACGTTTATGGAGTCAACTCCCCCACCAAGGTGGCCGGGTCGTCATTGTCACCAATAATTACCATCTCTTCCGTGCGGAGCACCTAGCAAGTCAGTTGGGCTTACGCTTGGGTGGCTATCCGGCCCCAACGCGCCGGGGCTACCTGCCGGCTGCATGGGCACGCGAGTTTTTGGCAATTATCATGCTTCATCCACGCCTACATCGCGGGATACTAGTCGGCTTAATCACGGCCAACATTCTCTGGTACTTGCTTTAATTTAGGACTGTCGTCTGTAAGTCATTGGCAACTGGATAAAATTTAGGGGCCGTCCACGATAACATTTCCGGCGTTAAAGTCAACTGAACCAGATCTAACCGATTATAAGGTTGAAAATAATACGTCAGCGATTCACAAACGGTCGCTGCTCGGTACACGGAATACGTCGGTCGATACTGATGACTCTGTGGCACCGTCACACTATCTAACAAATGCCACGCGCTGATAATTCCGGTCGTTTCATCAACCGGAATGTCGGCGCGTTCTTTGTAGTAGGCTGCGCGAACAAACCGCCCGCCCGGGGTAAAGGAACCGGATGGTACTGGCTTACCAGAGAACTTTCCTGTAGTCACGCGTGGCGTATTAAGGGGGACCTTTCCCTGTTTAAACGCCTCGGTAAAGTTAACGTATTGTCCCAAACGCTCTAACTGTAAATCAAAATCTTTACTATTAGTAACAACCCCCAAGGGATTCTCCCGTACCCGTAGTGGAAAATGCGTGGGTTCAATCACAACTGTACGACCCGTTCGATCGACCACCGCAAAGTGTAACTCAGCGTGACCAATGTCGTTAACGGCGTACCGGTTGGTCATCAATTGAATCTCATCCAAATGCCCTTCAATATCTGCCACTGACGCGTAATGACCCAGTAAATAGAAAGAAAATTCATAGGGCGCCAACTGAACTCGCCCCGGTGTCGGCTCGTCCACCAACTGTGATCCATTGGCAAAGGTTAACTTCTGGACGCTCAGTCCCATCTCATTAACCCCATCGGACACGTCAATCTCATGATGGTGGGCCCCACCGCCACCAATCATGGCATAACGGTTTGTGTGCACCCGATTATCATACACACTCTCCCATTGGTAGCCACGCGGTACAAACAGTGGTTGCACCGCCAAGACGTGCCAATCCATCGTGCGCGCCAAAATATGACTCCCATCTTTGGCTATTTGTAAAATACTTGTACACACAGTTACCATCCTCCTAGGTTAACGTAAAAGTCAAAAGAGCGGGCACCGCATCGCGATGACCGCCCCGATCTTTATCCGGTTAATCTATTCTAAGCGAAATTAATCCCACCATCAACAATGATGGCTTGTCCGGTGATGTAATCAGACTTCTTGTCAGCTAAGAATGACACTAAATTGGCAACGTCAGCAGGTTCTTCACCTCGTCCTAACGCAATGCTGTCAATATTCTTCTGCAAGGTTTCCCCTTCTGGCACATTGTAAATTTTCGCCATCTTTTGGTCAATTTCGTCCCACATTGGGGTCAAGACAATCCCTGGACAATAAGCATTCACAGTAATGTGATCTTTGGCTAGTTCTTTAGCTGCCGCCTGCGTTAATCCTCGAACCGCAAACTTGGTTGCTGAATAAGCCCCCAACATTTCAAAGCCTTCGTGGCCGGCAATCGACGATGCACTGATAATCTTACCGCCCGTTCCTTGGGCTTTGAATTGCGCTGCCGCTGCTTGAATCCCAAAGAAAGCCCCCTTAACATTAACGTCCAGAATCTGACTAAGATCTTCTTCCGTGGTTTCAGTAACCGGTGCAATCTTGGCAATCCCAGCATTGTTGACCATCACATCCAAGTGGCCCATATCCGCCACAACGGCCTTAACTAAATCAAAGACCGTTTGCTTTTTAGAAACGTCGACAAAATACCCTTGGGCACCATTACCAACTTCCTCAGCCACTTGTTTCGCGTGTTCTTCATTCAAATCAGCGACAGCAACCTGTAACCCATCTGCTGCTAATTGCTTAACGATACCTGCGCCAATTCCTTGGCCACCACCTGTAACGATTGCAACTCTGGTCATCTTAACCACTCCTTTGATTAGATCGGAAACATCAAGAACAGCTCCATTAAACCATATAAATGTAAGCGTTTCAACAGTTAATGATTAGCGGCTTGGGCATCCGTTAAAAAAGCCTGAAAGCGGCGGTCAATTTCTTTTTGTCGTGGTAACACTGGTAATGTCGTCGGAACAGCCGCGGTTATCTGTAAGTAACCAAACATAATTTGACTTGGATCTAGGCCCGTTTGGTCGGCCAACTGATTCGCAAAGGCGTAACGTTGTTCAGTTAACATTGCTGCGTAGGGACTATGATAACGCTGATGATGCTTTGCCATTTTGGTTCTCTCCCTTTTTGTGGAATACAAATAAGTTCTACTGTAGCAGTTTCAGCATTTATGGCAACTAAAGAGTTTCTTAAACTTTCTTAAATCGGGCACAAAACGGCCCCAAGTCGCCTCAATATGGTAGAATTGAGAGTGGATTGTACCCTGCTTGCACGGCGGGAGATTTGATACATAGAGAGGACTCAGATTACTTATGCGAGAACGGATTAGTAAGCTTCACCATAATCGAATTTTTGCACTCGTATTCTGGTTGATCGTGATTTTTGCGGCGATTGTAACCTTACCAAACGTCAACACTATCATTCAATACGATAGTCAACCACAATTGGCGAATACGAGTCAACCCGTTAAAGCATCCCAAATTCGCAACACTTGGGGTCACAATTTAAACGGAACGTACACGGTCAACGCGGTCTATAACAACCCTGACGGTGCCTTAACCAACAAACAGTTGGCGGCCATTAATAAGTCAGTGGCCCAATTGCAGAAACGCTCCAGCTATTATGGGATTCAAAAGATCACCACGATGACTAACACGCCCACCAGCAAACCGCAATTATTTTCTAAGGACAAATCAACCGAGATTGTCCAGTTAGCTGTTAGCCATAACCAAGGTACAGTGCGGCAAATTACGTCTCAATTGAAAGATCAGATTGCGACAATTGGACTAAACACTTACGTTACCAGTCCAGAAATTGTGAGTGATGCAGCTAACGAGCACATTTCGTCATTTACTTTAATCGTCATTCTAATGACGCTACTCGTTGCTTTAGTTGCCATGGGCATTTTATTTGCCTCAATCATCGCGCCAATTATTACCTTCTTAGCCATCTTAATTAGTTATATCTCTACATTGAGTTTGGCAACTAACTTAGCCTATCACTGGAATTTTGCGTACTCTGAGTACACCCCCATTTTCCTATTATTAGGGATTAGCCTCTTTACCTTGCTGACCAGTTTCTGGTTCTATCGTGACTTACGTAATCACATCGATGATGGAATGGAAAGTCAGGCGGCAACGAGTCAGGTTATCCAAAATCTAGGCTATCGGGTGCTCATTAGTACGTTGAGCCTGACTCTCGCCTTTGGTAGTCTCATGCTCTTTGATTTCTCCACGATTCGGGCTTACGGGCTATTGGGAATTGGCTTTGCCATCACTGGGATTGCCAGTGTCACTTTAGTTCCCGTCTTTGCCGGTATGCTGGGTAATAGCCTCTTCTGGCCCAAGAAAACACGGCCACAGTTGCGTGATCACAAGATGTGGCATACACTGGCCCGCTTCGGGATGTGGCAACCATGGGTCGCTATCTTGGTAGTTGCTTACTTGATTGGCCCATTTGCCTATAGTTATCGTAGCCAACTCAGCTATGATAATGCGACCGATATTTCAAATAACCAAGCCGTGCAGGGTGCTCGGGTTCTCAGTGCTCATTTTGGTCAAGGTAAAGCGACACCTGTGACACTTTATCTTCAGACTAGTCAACGTTTAGATAATCAAAACCAACTGTTCCAGTTGGATAATTTAACCAAGAAACTGCGGGCACAACCGGGAGTTGCTTCGGTAACTTCTGTCACCCAGCCTGGTGGTCAACCCATCACGCAATACTATGTCTCCAGCCAACTCAGTTCGATTGATAATGAACTGACCGGTGTGTCTGGTCAGTTACAGACTGTCCGTAATGACTTGAAGTCTGATAGTGTTAATCTTCGTCAAAAAGCACTTAAGGCCGAAATTAAACGACTCCAGAAATTGACGAGCAAGACTAATAGTCTGGTAAGCGATAGCAGCACATTACAAAGCTCGATTCAAAGTGCTTCTAGTAAATCATCAGCTTCTGGTTCCAGTTCATCCAAGGCAGCCAAGAGTTACATTAAACAGTTAAATCAAGTGAACACCGAATTGTCCACCGCACTCAGTACGTTAACCAGCCTATCTAATGGTATTGATACAGCGAATACGAGTGCTACCGCGGCACATTCCAACTTGAGTAACTACGCGACTGGCTTGAAGGCAGTTAACGATAGCCTCAACAACTCACGTAAGCAAGTCATCAACATGCAAAAAACCACGAATAAGATCTACTTGTATTTAGATGGCTTACAAAGTTCTGAAGCAGCGAAGTCACTCTACCTCTCACCGACCCAAATTGCTAGCGGCGATTTCCAACAATCCCTGACTAACTTCACGGATGAGAAGGTTAAGTCCACTTACCTGACCATTACGCTCAAGCAAGCCCCTAATGCACAAACAACGGCTAAGACCTTGACGCAACTACGCCAAGTGGCCAAGGCTCAACTGCGGGGAACCGTCCTAAAGAATGCAACGCTAACCTTTGCCGGTCAACCCGTTGTCACTGCCACTATTCAAAACCAGTATCAACATGACTTACCACGCGTCTTATTGCTAGTCTTTGGCATCACGCTGCTACTGGTCATCCTCTTCAGCCGTTCGCTTCTCCAGGCTGGCTACTGGTTCTTGACCTTCCTAGCTTCGGTTGCCGCTAGTTACCAATTAACTCACCTCATCATGAAATGGTTAACTGGAAACGGCGACTTCAACTGGCAGGTGCCCCTGTTGGCCTTTGTTCCGGTTACCGTTCTCGGTGTCGTTGAACTCACGCAATTAGCCCTGAGTTTCCGTCTGAATGAAGCACCGTTAATGGACTGGTTATTGCCTGGCTTGAAGGATGTTGGTCAAACGATGCGCCACTCTCTCTTCATTATCATTGCTGGCGTATTGGGCCTGTTAGCTGCTGAATCCCAAACGTTAACCGCCGTCACGTTGATTACCATCTTCACGGCAATCATCTTTAATTTGACGTTACCAATCATGGCCGCGGCTTTCGGCAAGCTGTCCGTTGTTATTCCGGCGCAAAAGCCTTATCGCTTCCGCCGTCAACGTCGTGCTGATCGTTCATTGAAATCAACTGATGACACGACACATGATGAAAAATAATAGGTAAAAAGATCCCGATTCGACAATATCTCGAATCGGGATCTTTTTTGTGTCCATTAAGCTTGAGTTGCGTGCTTTAAGAGCCGCCACCCAGTGATTATCGTGGCTACTAAACAGATACTTAGCGAGACTAAAAAGGCCACGTGCATCCCGGTAATAAAAATGGCCGGGTGAGCTGGTAAATAAGCTGTCACTTGGCGCTTAGCAGCCCGGCTCATCGCCGCAAACAAAACGGTGGTTGCCACCGAAATACCGATCACCATTCCGAGCTCGCGCGCTAATGCATTCACCCCACCAGCCACGCCTAAATCCTTAACAGGAACCGAACTCATAACAATCGAATTGTTGGGGGCCATGAAGATACCATTGCCCAACCCCACGAGTCCAATAAAGAACATGAAAAGCCACAAAGGAGTCGCTAATGTCGTCAACATATAGCCCACCTGACTGATCGCAATCAAGATTAATCCCATAAAGGTAAGCAACTCCGGACCAATCTTATCGGAAATACTCCCAGCGATTGGTGCGACCACAACTTGGACAATGGGAAATGTCATTAATGCATAGCCCGCATAGTTAGCTGCCATCCCCCGCGCATTTTCTAAGTAAAATGGTGCGATAACATTAAAAAAGAAGTTAACCACAAAAATCAGAAAGGCACAGAGTACACTGACACTAAACCGGGTATTCTTGAACAAATGTAAGGCCAATATGGGGTCGCTCACCTGCAACTCTAAGCGAATAAAGCTAACCATTGTGACAATACCAACCACAAATAATCCCCAAATAATCGGTCGGTTGAATCCAATCTCTTGACCCATGAAAACCGCGGCAAAGAGGCTCACCATCATCACTGCAAACAGACTGGCACCAGCAATATCAACGGAAGCATGTGTCAGCGTAATATCCTGCGGTAAGATCCGTTGACCAACCATGAATGCCACAATACCGACGGGCACATTAATCCAGAAGATATATCCCCAGCTTAGATGGGCTAAAATTAATCCACCGATTCCGGGACCAGCAATGCTCCCCAAGGCCACGAAAGATCCGATCGTACCCAATGCTCGCCCTCGTTCATTGAATGGAAAAACCTCCGTAATGATACCGTTACTAGTCGCCATCGTCATCGCCGCACCAACAGCCTGAACTGAGCGGGCGACCAGAAGTAACGGCAAGCCTACACTAAAACCACATAACAATGATCCCAATATAAACAAGACTGAGCCTATTTTGAAGATTCGAATTTTGCCCCGGGTATCCCCTAATTTACCGAACAAAAGTAACAGGGCACAGATAACAATTAAATAAATGGAAACGATCCATTCGGCTTGATTCATAGGTATTCTCAAATCCGTACTCATAACGGGTAACGCAATATTAACAATACTGGCATCTAACGTTGACATGAACGTAAAGAGACAGACTGCCACTAGAATCCACCACCGTCGTTTTTGAATCCGTGGATCATCTGCAAAGGTTTTAGGTGCCATGTTCATTCCTCCTCAGTTAGCTGTGCCAGTTGCTCAGCAATCCAATCATCCTGAACTTGAGCTCGCATCAACTGCAACGTATTAAGCCGGTCAGCATCAATCACGTCTTCCGCCACCATTCGGGGACTATCCGTTAAGTAGCGCTGTGTTTCTTCTAAATTTGCCAATTGAAATTGGCTAAACTGTTGAAAGTCTTTCAATACGCGTTGCTGCTCATCACCCGTTAATAAATGTAAAAAACGGCATTTGATTTGAAAAGTGAGCTGTGTCTGCTTATTAATGGTCACGGGCTCTAAGACCAAATCGTGGAACTGTTGTCGCCCGGCCGCTGTGATTTCTGCTTGTTTCTGGGATCGAGTTGCATTAGCTGTTGCATTTTGCTTAATTAGCTGCTGCTGTTTTAACTTATCTAGTAGCGGATACAAAACACCGTAGCTAACCGTCTGCTCTTCCCCAACAATAAATTTTAAGGCCTTGCGTAGCTGATAGCCTGTCATTGGCTGATCCATTAGCTGACCTAGTACAAAAAGTTCATACATCCTGACCCCTCCTTACGACATTAACCAGTCTAATGTATCTAACAGATATATTCAAGCAAAATTTATCACAATTGTACGAAACGTTATTCAAAGCTCTGACCAACATAAAAGCGAGACAAGCCGTTTGCTTATCTCGCTTACTCATAGCATTCAGTTAGGTGCCGCCTGCGTCATTCGTTGCGCCTCATCATTGGGAAAGAGGCGATATTGCGTGGGTCCTGATTCCGGCAAGATAGCCATCAGCGTCTGGTCTGCGTCAAATGCTCCCAGGTTAATGGCCATTTGCCCATCAACTGTTGCAAACCCTTGTAAGCCTGATGAAATAAATCGATGAATGTACTTCATCCGATCTTGGCGACTCCGTGCTTGGTGGCTGGCCGCTTCCAGCGTATACCCTTCATCTAGGAAATATTTAATCATCGACACCTGCACAAACGTTTTAAACGTATATACGCGAGCCTGCTGGCCATCTTCGCGCGCCTGAGACGCAATCAACCCCTTCTTCTCCCAGTAGCGTAACTGTCGTGCGGATACATCCGTCATTGCTGACAGTTCCCCGATACGAAAAACTAGGCGTTGAATATCAAAGAATTTTCGCATTTCATTTGTAAATTCAGCCATGGTCGTCTCCCCCTCCAATCACTTATTTGTTAACTAAGTTACCAACTATGTTAGATAATAGCAATTATTCTACCCCACATGCAAGACATTGGGCAAAAGTAACGTTTTGTTTAAGACATTTAACGCCATTGAAACTGGCTTGTTACACTTTTGTCATATTACATTGGTACGCTAGTACTTGTAAAATTCATGAGGGGTGTTTATTAGGATGAAGAAAGTTAGTAAAGTAATCGCATCGATGATTTTAGTTTTTGTTGGGTTTATCGCATTTAACGCTAGCAACACAACCACTGCTTCAGCTGCCAGCACAACATCATTTAGCTCTGTATACAAGGTTGCTAAATCTCATTTAGGTGCTAGCTATGTGTATGGCGCAACTGGTCCTTACGCTTTTGACTGTTCTGGTTTTACCGGCTACATCTACAAGAAAGGTGCTAGCGTTAGCCTTCCTCGTACTGCCCAAGCACAATACAATGCTTTAGATCATGTTAGCTACAAGAACATCAAGAAGGGTGACTTAGTCTTCTTTGGTGGTAGCAAAGCGTCCATCTCTCACGTTGGTATGTACATTGGTAACGGTAAAATGATCGATGCCCAAAACCGCGGTGTTGTTCGCGAAGCCGTTCACGCACCTTGGTGGCATGCTGTTGGTTATGCACGGGTTGCTGACGCTGACTAATTATGACATCGTTCAGTTAACACCTCATGAATTCATCTGAACGTTAAAATTAATCCGTTGCGGATAAGCATAGTGGCTTATCGTAACGGATTTTCTTTTGTCTCCAAATATTCTAAAAAAGGTGATCCCGGAATTATAACAATTCTGAGATCACCTTTTTTAGAATTGACTCTTTGATCATACTTACCCGCGATATTCAACGGTTCTATGCTGAATACCAGCTTCTTCAAAGGGTTCACCCACCGGGACAAAACCCAGTTCTTGATAAAACGGGAGCGCCGTCAACTGCGCATCCAACTCGATATGGGCCACTTCAGAACGCTGACCATCCGCAATGATACTTTTAATCAGCTCACCGGCATAGCCATGCTGTCGAGCACTCGCGACGGTTGCCACCCGTTGAATTTTGACCCGGTTGCCTGCCAGCATATCAATCCGGGCGGTCGTTACTGGCTGGCCATCTACGTAGCCAACGTAATGCATCTTATCTTCATCCGTCCCATCAAGCTCCAGGCGCGGATCAATCCCTTGCTCGCCAATAAAGACTGCCTTACGAATTGCCAAGGCGTCCTCATAGCATGCATCTTTCTTACCCCAAGTCCATTTAATATCCATCAACATTTCCTCGTCTCTAATCTTTTTGATTGTAGCGAACAACCTGAATATCATCCGGTGTCAGCAACAATTGGGTCAAACTACCATTGGCTGGTCGTTCGCTCAAATCATATTTCCCTTGGCCATAGCGTTCCATTAAGCTAAGTAAGGTATTGCCATGACTAACCATTAAGACATTATCCCCATCTTGCAACGCCGGATTTTGACGAATCAGATCAAACCCTTGGTCCACCCGTTGCCAATACTCAGCATTGTTTTCAGCTTGGTGAAAGGGATCGGCTTCCTTTAAGAAATCCTTCGCCTTACCAATCGAATACCGGGCCTCAATGGCCTTAAAAGTTGGCACCCCATGTGGCGCGCCAGCAACGTACCAAGCCTGAGCCATATCCGTTCCCTCATAGTACCCATAAAATTCTTCTCGAAAGAACGGGGCCGTAACCAACTGTGGTGCCGGTTGGGTCTGGGCCGCCAAAATTGTTTTAGCCGTTTGTTCGGCACGGGTGGTATCACTACAATAAGCCGCGGCAAACGGAATCGCTTTTAGTCGTTCCCCCGCCGCTTGGGCATCTGCAATTCCAGCTTCTGTCAGTGGTGAGTTACTCCATCCTTGTAATTTATTATAAATGTTAAAATACGTTTGACCATGACGCACCACATATAAGTTCAGTTGCTTTGCCATTGCTTGTCACACCTTTCTCATCTAAATTACCTCTAGTGTACCAAAGTTTCAGTGGATAGCGGTTACAATTCGCTATCGGGCCTTAAAGTTTTCCTAAACTTGTCAGTCTCTAACGCTGACGCGCCCTGAGTTTGTTAGGATAGATAGCATGTTATTATGATGGACTAGTCGGTTTCTAGTAAAACACTATGGTAAAATGAGACTACTTAACCGTATATGAAGGAGCGAAAACACGTGGAACGTTTCAAAAAATTATGGGCGCGGACCGGGACCCGAATGGGCTTTGTCATGCTTATGGTCTTTTTATTCTGGGCCAAAACGCTGGTCGCCTATTTCGTCGACTTCAATCTAAATCTCAGTGACCCGTTTCAATTCTTGATTATTCTCATCAATCCGATTGCGACGACGTTATTGTTATTTGGATTGGCGTTATATTTCAAACGGGCCCGGTTCTTTTACCCGTTCCTGTTTCTCATTGATATTCTTAATACCTTACTCCTCTACATAAATGTCATTTATTTCCGGGAGTTTACTGACTTTATGACCGTCAGCACGGTGCTCGGCTATTCCAAGGTTGATCAGGGCCTCTCTGGTAGTTCACTCGCCTTAACGTCGCCACACGATATCTTATACTGGTTGGACTTAGTGATCGTGTTAATTCTGATGGCGACTCGTCGTATCTACATTGATCCTCGTCCAGTTAATAAACGGGTTGGCTTTGCGGTCACCTCATCAGCCTTACTCCTATTCACCGTTAACTTGACTATGGGCGAGATGGATCGGCCCCAGTTGCTGACTCGGACCTTTGACCGGACCTATGTCGTCAAATACTTAGGCCTAGACGCCTTTACCGTTTACGATGGGATTAAGTCCCAGCACACCAGTGAATTGCGCTCTCACGCCAAAAAATCAGAGTTAAGCGGTATTCTCAAATATGTCCACAAGAACTATGCCGCCCCGAACAAACAACTCTTCGGCGTTGCTAAAAAGAAAAATGTCATTGTCATTCACTTGGAAAGTTTCCAACAGTTCCTGATTAACAAAAAGGTCAACGGTCAAGAAGTCACACCTTTCCTAAATAAACTCTATAAGAGTAAGGCCACCTACAGCTTCGATAACTTCTTCCATGAAGTTGGTCAGGGGAAGACCTCGGATGCTGAAACCATGCTTGAAACGGGCACCTATGGTCTCTCACAAGGTTCATTATTTACCCAACTGGGAAATGACAATACCTTCCAAGCGGCCCCCGCAATCTTCGATCAATCTGGATACACGACCGCTGTCTTCCACGGAAATGTCGCGAGTTTCTGGAATCGGAGTAACACTTACAAAAACCTGGGTTATCAGTACTTCTTCGACGCCAGTTACTTCGATACATCAGGCGACAAAGCTTTGGGTTACGGGCTAAAAGACAAGCTACTATTTAGTGATTCCGTCAAATACCTGCAACATCTCCAGCAGCCATTCTACGTGAAGTATTTAACGGTCACCAACCATTTCCCGTTTACTTTAGATAAGGAAGATTCCAGCTTTAAAACACCGAATACTGGTGATAAGACGGTTGATAATTACTTTAAGACCGCTCATTACTTGGATCAATCCATCAAGGAATTCTACCACTATCTTGATAAATCCGGCCTCGCCAAGAATTCTTTAGTCATGATTTATGGGGATCATTATGGGATCTCTAACTCATCAAATAAGAGTTTAGCAAAGTTGCTGGGTGTCAATCCCGATGATTGGAATGATTATGATAACGCCCAACTTCAACGCGTGCCACTGATGTTCAATATGCCTGGCTATACGAAGGGTAAAGTTGAGCATACCTATGGTGGCGAGATCGACGTGTTACCAACACTGCTCCATCTGATGGGCATTAATTCCAAGAAGTACATTCAATTTGGAACTGATCTTTTCTCCAGCGAACATAATCCCGTAGTTGCCTTTCGAAATCGGGATTGGGTCAGCCCGGGCTATACGTCCATTGATGACACCATTTACAGTAATCGCACCAAACAAGAGATTCACCCGACTGGAAAACTAGCAAAGAAGATCGCGGCTATTCAGAAACACGTTAACCAAGGTCTCAACGATTCCGATTCACTGAACCAAAAGAATCTGCTACGATTCTACCATCCTAGTGGCTTCAAAACCGTAGATGCCTCAGATTATAACTACTCTGACGGCCTACAAAAAGCCGAAAAATTGGAGAAAAAGTTGGGACTAAAGTCAACTAGTCTGTTCTCCCGTAATGGTGATAAATCAACACAGTCTCTTTACCAAACTGATGCGCCAGAATTGAATCATAAAGAAACGGATTCCAACCGGATCAAGATTACCAATCAAGACGATACCAGTGGCAAATAGACATGACCATTAATAAAGAAGCTGTTCGCTCGATCTCATGATCTGGCGAACAGCTTCTTTGAGTTTTTAACACTTTGTTTTATGATTGAGGTGTCAGCGACGTACTGTGCATGGGTCCCCGCCGATCTGGGAAGAACTGTGTCATAATTGACTGAACGGCCACTGGCGCTTCGCCATAGCCCGTCGCAATTAAGGGTTGCTTACCAGGATAGGTGACGCCATCCCCAATTGCATAAATGCCGGGAACGCTGGTCTCCATGGTTTGTGACACATTAATCAGGTTACGGGTTTCCGCTAAGTCAATATCCCAGCCAGCTAAGGCGTGATGATCTGACGTATAGCCATAGCTCACGACAAGCTTATCCACAATTTGTTCGGCGGTGGCTGTCTGTGAACCAACCTCCTTCAAGGTCACCTTGAGTTGCCCCGTCGCCGTTGGTGCGACCTCACGAATCAAGTATGGTGTTTTAACTGCTACCGTCGAGGCGTACAATAAATCTACCATATGTGCCAATCCTCGAAATTGGGCACGACGATGGAGTAACGTCACCGACTTGGCGACCGGTTCCAGCATCAAGGCCTGATCAATCGCCGCATCACCACCACCGGCAATCATCACCGTCTGATCTTGAAAATCGGCCAGTCGGGGAACGCTGTAGACCAATTGTTTTCCCGTTGCGGCTTCGGCACCGGGAACAGTTAAGGGACGTGGTGCAAATGCGCCATTACCAATGGCCACAATAATCGCTGTAGTCTGCGTGGTCCCGGCATCTGTGGTCACGGTAAATCCGACCTCATTAGCGGTCACATTAGTTACTTCCTGCCCCGTCTTAATTGTCAGGGGGAACTGGGTCAGTTGTTCACGCTGAGCCTTAATCAAATCGCGTCCATTGATAGCCGGTAGCCCCGCCACATCTAAAATTGTCTTCTCTGGATAGAGGGCATTAACCTGCCCGCCCAGTTCACTTAGGCTTTCTAACAGTTGGGTCTTGGCGTTATGCATGCCCGCGTAAAAGGCCGCAAACATTCCCGCTGGGCCGCCACCAATAATGGTTATATCGTATGTTTCTGTCATTCTCATTTACTCCATTCTATTCTGTCCTTAAGGAGGTGTTTGCCATGGCTCATCGACGTCGCTTAACGGTTCTCTTGACCACCATCGTAGTTCTCTTAGGTCTCTGTACTTGGTGGAACCACCGTTGGTCGGTCTTAACTCACGTTCGCGTTCCCCAAACCACCACCGCAACAATTTTTTTACCCGGAAGCAGTGGCAGATGGCTGTCACTTCGGAGCATGGTCACCAGTCTTAACCGGCCTCATCTGGCCACCTTTGCGCTCACAGCCCACGTTTCTTTTGCCGGCCGCGTCTCTTGGCAACAACGGCACGCTATTCGGGCAAATAATCCATTGGTTCCGATCATCTTTAAAGATAACACACATCCCCAACGACAAGCGCGCCAGTTGCTCGTTGTCTTAAACCAACTCCACCGCCGTTATGGGATTAATCACATTAACGTTGTCGGTCACTCTTCGGGCGGCACCATTATCTATGACTATCTCAATAACCGGTCACAAGCCCCGGTAACCGTTCGCCGAATTGTGACAATTGGCGCTGACTTTCCGGAGCGAACACCTTTACGCCGCGTTACCCCTAGCTGTAATTGGCTTAATCTAGCCGGCACGATTGGTGCTTTGGATAATGATAGCGAGGTTCCTGTAGCGACCGTGACCCCACTTGCACACTTGGTTGCCCAACGCGGCGTCCATTACCATTTCCGGCGTTATGCCGGTCCCGTTTGGAACACACAACATTCCCTGCTACATGAGAATCCCGCGTTAGACGCACTGATTATTCGGGCCCTTTACCCACCTAACTGAGTATTCTTTAAAATCCGCTGGCCTTGTAAAGTGCGTGCTTCCCGTAACCCCGCATTGACCAACACAAAGATGGCCATCCAGCCAATAGCAATTAATACCCATTGCTGGAGATAAAGAATATCTAACAAGGCAAAGGGGGCATTCCAATCCCAAATAGCATGCAGTGCGACCGCCAATAAATAGAAACGTAAAAATTTCGGTGCCACCATGTTGCTCCCCGTGACGGGCTGATGCCGATCTTTGGCCAAAATAATTGCAGCACCCATAATGGCGGACCAAATCGTGTGAGTCCCTATTGCTTGCCAGCTGCGCATTAATAGTGTCACTAGTCCGTATTGACCCGTGTAGCCGGCCGTTTCAAATACGGCAAAACCTGCGCCAATTGCGGCGCCGACTAATAATCCATTAAAAATATAATTCAAATGAAATTGATTGATAAAATAAGCAATTACTAACATTTTGGCAGTTTCTTCAATAAAGCCCACAATTAGGGCCGATTCCCATGAAACGCCATTGCCAGAGGGAATTAATGAGTACAAAATCATCGTCGCAACCAGCGATAAGATCCCACCGACCAAAAATACGGTCATCAGTTGGTAAACCGAAATATTCTGGAAAACATTCATTTCGAAAAACATGACCAGTAACGAAAATGGCACAGTTAATGAGCCAATGAAAATCATCCCTGGAACCGCATTATTACTCCGAAAGACTAAGAAGAGCATCGCTAGTAAGAAGAAACTAGCACCCAACAATGCAAACACACGGGAAAATAGCCATGGCTTGACTGGTGCAGCCGATACTGCCTCTAAAGACGGCGTCGTTTCTCGAGTTCCAACAATGAAAAGCGCTTCAGCCTCGTCATGATCGTGGTGCTTAAAGACGGATGAGAACATCTGGAATAGGTGGATTTCAACCACCTTATTCTCCCCGGTCCACTCATTCATCTCTTTGGTGGCATCGTCTAATAAGTGGTTATGGTAGTGAAATCGTTTTTTTAGTGGTTTAATGGCTTCCTTATCGGTCATGGTGTCGTCCCTTTCCTGCTATCAACGGATTAATTCGGTTCCTATCTTACCCTGAACGGTCAAATGCTTCAACTTGGTGACGGGGTGAGCTTGCTAAATGTAACCCGTTACATTATAGTAGAGAGAGGCTTTTAACTAATTCTGGATTAAAGGGGAGACAAGATTATCATGGCAAAACGCAAAATGATTTTAGACTTAGATACTGGGATTGACGATTCTCTCGCAATCGCTTACGCACTGGGTGCACCTGATGTAGATTTGATTGGGATTATCGGTTCTTACGGTAACGTGGTTATCGAAGAAGGTGGCAAGAACGCACTAAAGATTTTGGAACTGTTAGGTCACACTGACATCCCCGTCTATCTAGGTGAAAGTCATTCTTCAACCTCCGATCATTTTGATCGGATGGAAGTCAGTGCCAACATTCACGGTCAAAATGGGATTGGTGAAGTTGACCTGCCTGAACCAACGCGTGCTATCGAAAGTGAATCCGGTGTTGACTTCTTAATCGATGCCGTTCACCAATATGGTAAAGACCTAACGTTGGTTCCAACCGGCCCAATGACTAACTTAGCTGCTGCTTTGAAGAAGGCCCCAGAAATTGCCACAGAAATGGGCAACATGACCTTCATGGGCGGCGCTTTAACCATGCCAGGTAACGTAACCCGTTTCGCCGAAGCAAACATTAACCAAGATGCCGAAGCCGCTAACGCCGTCCTCACTAGCCCACTCCACTCAACGATGGTTGGCCTAGATGTTACGCTACGGACTTTGTTGACTAAGAAAGAAACCCAACAATGGCGTGATTTAGGTACGACGTCTGGTGAAAAGTTTGCTGACATCGTGGACTACTACATCGAAGCCTACAAGCAATTTAACGACAACTTGGGTGGCTGTGCACTGCACGATCCATTAGCCGTTGGGGTAGCGTTAGACCCTAGCTTTGTGACAACGATTGATCTCAATATGGTCGTCAACACCAATAAGGAAACTTATGGCCGAACTATCGGTGATGACAACCGTTTGAACGAACCAACTAACGTCAAGGTCGCTGTAATGGTCGACAAAGATCGTTACCTGAAAGTCTTCATGGACTACCTGACCAACTTATTCAAAGAAAACTAACTCATTATCAAAAACCATTGCTCTGCTATTTAAAGTCGAGCAATGGTTTTTAATATTCTGTCAGTCTAATCGTTTTTCTTTACGCCCACGCTGAAATCCCGTAAACTTAACTTATTAACTTTACGCAAGGGGGGACCACTATGCAACCACAAGTTCAGTCCGAACATCGGGTCATCAATGGTTTAAGTTATTTGAGCGTTATCTTTATGCCAGTCGGCTTTCCATTATTGGTGTTAATCACGGCAGCTTTCACCCAATTGGCACCCGACGTGACCCGCTCAGCACGGCACGCATTGATCTTGCAATTACTGCCATTCATTTGTTTCATCGTCTTAGCCTTTAGCATCGGTGGCATATCACTCTTCACCTCTGTTAACGGTCGCTTCTTAGCCGGTAGCGGCTTAATCATTGGCGCGGCTTTGGTGCTACTATCTGTCGTGCTCTATCTATATAACATTTACCGAGCAATTCGTATTTTTGCCGCTTAGGCCCACTAAAAAACACGACCCGTTAAAGGTCGTGTTTTTATTATGCCTTGTAATTGAAATTACTAATCATCGTTTTTACAGCCGTGTTAGTATACTCAGTTGCATAGGCCTTCTTTTGTGCTGCCGTTAATGTTGAAGCACTGTTAAAAGCCTCCGTGTACTTCTTCAACATTACTGGCTTCACATACTTCTTAGCATAGGCAGAAGCTGGACTCGTCTTAGTCTTGGTATACGTATAGCTCTTACCCGATGTCGCTAATCGACGGTTAAGCTTCGTGCCATAAACCTTCGTACTAAACGTCGTACTGGTCTTCTTGGCCAACTTAAACGTATAGTTTTTCTTAGACAAGGACGTCGTTGTCTTATTATCTTTTGTTTTAAATTCAATCAGCTTGTACTTAGTCGTTAACGTCCGCTTATTTTTACTTAATTTAATAGAACTTGGCACGCCATACTTCACATTCGCGTTAGCACCATTAAAATCGCCGAAGATCAACAATGTCCCGGTCTTGCCAGATGACTTGTAGGTCTTAAAGTAAAAAGCGGTCTTCGATTTGGCGCTCTTGTAATAACGCTTTAAATCGGTATTGGTAAACGTTGGTTTGGCTTTTGTCTTAGCACTAGCAACACTTGGTGCGGCAATTCCTCCCAAAGTTCCTGCTGCCAGTACCAATAATCCCATCTTCACCATTAAACGTTTCATGACCATAATCCTCCTTAAGATTCATGCTGTACACTTTTTATACTAGCATTTCACAAGCCTAATTACCAGCTCTATCCCAGTAATTCTGGAAACACGTGTTGTAAATAAGCCGCCACACCAGCGTGATTATTATCCACTGGTGTCTGATGGTTAGCTGCCGCCTTCACTGCTGGTTGACCATTTTGCATCGCCACACCATCACCGGCTGCCTTAATCATGCCCAGATCATTTTCAGCATCGCCAAACGCCATTAAATCGCTGAAATCCCAGCCAAAATGCGTTAATAACTGGCCCAATCCAACGGCCTTATCCATATCCGCAGCCAAAAATTCCAAAATCTTGGGTTGTGACCGGACAACGTGGTAAAGCTTTGTAAGCTCTGGTGTCAACTTAGCCACGACCTGATCCAAGATGGCAGCATCGGTCGCCATCACGGCTTTACTAAATAATTGGTCTGGCAAATCAGCAAAGGCCGTTGGGATAAACTTCATTGGCGCTTTAAGCATTTGCTCATAAACCGATGGTGTTAGATCCGCAATCGGATAAACCTGATCAAAATCAAGCACATCCATCGGATAATGGTTAGCCGCGGCAAAAGCATGCAACGGTTCAAAATCATTCCGGCTCAGTCCACTTTGTGCCAACGCTTCTTTAGTTGAATTCTGAATCACTAACGCTCCGTTAAACGTGATTGTGTAGTCATCGTCTGTTGTCAATCCCAGCTGCTCCAAGTAATGCCAAATCGCATTGATGGGCCGGCCGGTGCACAAAACAATTTTAATACCGGCCTCATGCAATTGGCGCAAGGCGGTTGCATTTTCTTCGCTGATCGTCTTATCCGTATTGAGTAGCGTCTCATCTAAATCGAGCGCAATCATTTTTATCATTCGTCAACGTCCTCCGTTTTATTCCCTAATACCCTCAGTTTACACGTTATGCCGCTCGAAATAAACCTTCAGTTACGTCAGGAGGTCTTGGCGAATGAGGCCGACAATTTGTTTGTTCTCAGGCAGATCTGCATGATTGGCGTTAGCGCCCGTCACCGTGATCTGCGTAAAGTTTTTCACGCGCCCCTGAAAAATAAATTTTCCACGGTTCACGCTATCAAACGGCACAATGCCATCGCCAGCAAAGGTTTGACTACCCGCAATCGAGTAGACCAATAGGCGCTTGGGGAGCTGGTCACGCTTAGCCACCAATTGTTTAAATAACGGTGTATCAACTTCTGCATCGGACTCCTCTAAATTGAATGGCGAGGCAATCGTCATTAACCGGTCGGCCTTAGCCTTAGTCGCCGCTAGGTCTTGTTCCATAAATAGCGTCAAAATCAACCCACCATTAGAATGCCCCATCGCCGAAAAGTGATTAAATTGATACGTTTTCTGCAGTTCCTTAAAGGCGATCGTAAACCATTGCGCTTGCTTTAAAATATTGGCATACCCGTCATGATGATTTTCAAACCCCACCACAATAAAGGGACAATTATCACCGTGGCGCAAATGACCACTATAGTGTAAATGCCCATTCGTTAATACTTCCACGCGAATCAGGCTATGGGGCTTAGGCGTTTCGTGATTCAGTTCTTTCACTAAGGCGTTGAATCGATTCTGCGTGGCACTCGATCCCGGTACCAAGAACACGGGGGCTAAGGCACTTTGGTAATGCGCACGGACACTCGCTGCTTGGTGAGGTTGCCACCAAAAGCCTGGTATGCACAATAGGACCAACAACCCAACGATTAGAAGAACGGGTGACCCCTGCAATCGTCGCTTCATTTCTCATCGCCTCCCTGTGCTTCAGCCAGCCATAACCATTTCAAGAAAGGCCAATAGATGGCGGTACTAATCGCCAAATCGACTAATGCTAACGCGAACGCTCGCCAATTACCACCGGTCCCTAAATAGGCTAACAGTGGTGCCGGTGTCCCAGCAGCCAATGGATAAGCAACTGCCGGAACCCAGTTTAAACGTAAACATATCCAGCTCACTGTAATCGTCGCTAATGGTGCTAATAAAAAAGGAATGCCTAATAATGGATCTAAAATTACCGGTAGCCCCGTCATCAATGGTGCATTTAAATTGCCTAACGTCGGCAACACACTTAACCAGCCAATTCGCCGTTGTGCTCGCGGCGGCCGCGTCAGGAACAAAGCCAATAATAACCCTAGCACCATCCCTGAACCGCCAAAATTCGCATAAACACTGATTACCATATGGACTGTCAGTGGATAAGGCAGCTGCCAACCATGATGTAATAACACCGCCGCCAAATTTTGGGCCGTCTCAACGGTTTGACCGGTGGTCGCTAATGGCCCCAGCATGCCTAACCACGCAAACACTCCGGTAAGGGCACTGAACCCCCACAGTCCAACAATAAAATGTGACAGTCTAAAAGGCCAACGCAGTAATCCGATAAGGGTCGCATTAAAACTCACCGTCTGCGCACTAACCCACAACAATCCCACCGCGGCCGTTCCTAGGGTCCAAATACTGGTTAGCCACAACGACTGGGTTAACGGTTCTTCTTGCGTGGTCCGCCGTTGAACCACCCAACGAAAACTATTGCCGACTAAGACCCCCATTAAGATTCCCAATAAAATCCCCGATAAGCCTAAGTTGTTAGCCGACCACTTGATGGATTGTACCTGTAAGACGGTTCCGCGATCGACATTAAAAAATTTCATCCCAATCACCGCCGTCACCCCGGCTAATAACCGGTCAGTCGAATGCGCCGTTTTGTCTGCGACTAAATAATAGCTGACCGCAAACGCCACCATGATTCCTGAAAACCCTAAGGTACCCGCACTAACTAGCCGAACATAACGCTTCAATAACGTTAATTGCAACAACCAATGATTAACGTGAAGGGTTTGATAATAGTAGCCCGTTGTTTGTAGCCACGCCTGGTCAATGAACGTGGCAAGACTCCCCAAGAAAACGAGTGGAAAGGTTAATCGTAACGCGTGCCGAATTGCCCGAACTTGTTGGTGTCGTTGCCAAGCCAGCTCAAATTTTACAAGCCGCTGGCCCCAAACTGTTAAACTTGGCATGACTCTCGCCCCCTATTTCCCACCATTGTAAGCCCAACGGCCACCAGAACAGGTCTAAACTATTCGGTTGGAAAGACCATTGCTCAAACCAGCCAAGTGGCAATCTGTGTCAAAACGCCACTCATCATATCTACCGGCATCATCTAGCAGTGTTCCATCCAAATCAATCGCAAGTAGTTGTAGTATCACTTGCCATCCCCCACTCTGCTTAACTGGTCTCATCATACTTGGCGTCACTTAGACAGACAACGAATTTGACTTACAAATTTTTAAATGAAAAATGTTTATTTTATAGAGACACTAAAAAAATAATGTTGACTGTTTCAGTAAACAAATGTACACTGTTGCTATTGGAGGTTATCCCATGACGCAAATTGATCTAACACTTACCGAATTAGAGCAAGGCTGGCATCAATCAGCCGACTACTTTAGCTGTAATTACTGCGATGCGCACTTTGCTTGCGATCAAGTCTTTCCAGTAGACGACGCTTTTTATCCAGCTGAGCGGATGATTCAACACCACTTACAAACGGCCCATCCTGATGCTACTCATTTATTAATCCAAACTAAAAGTAAATATAACACCCTCACGGCCAAACAACAGGATTTACTTGCGGCATTCAGTCAAGGAACCAAAGATGCTGAGATTGCCAAACAAATGGGAGTCGCCGCTGCAACCATCCGCCATCAAAAATTTACATTTCGCGAAAAGGCTAAACAGGCCAAACTTTATCTGGCCATTTACAACCGTGTCTTCCAGACGACACCCGCTGCAGAGACGTTTATTTCTTTACCTGAACAGACCGGGGCAGTCGATGATCGTTTTGCCATCACGACTCGGGACTACCAACAACTAACTGCCAAATATTTCACCAGTACGACCCCCTTACGACTGGCCCGTTGGCCTAAGCAACAAAAAGCCATTTTAGTAGTTCTAAAGCAAGTTGCCACGATCTTACCTGCCGATCAACACTTCGATGAGACTACATTAACCCAATATCTCAAGCCAATCTATACCGATTTTCCGCGCTTGCGCCGCTATCTTGTGGACTATGGCTTCCTAAACCGCACAGCCGATGGTCGTGACTACTGGCGCAACCCCAACTATAAGGAGCTCTCATGAACAAAAAGGATCTCATTCAACAATACAAACTAACGCCAACATTCTATGGCGTGATTCAAATTAAAAATGACCAAACTGGTCAACTATTTATCGATGCCGTTCCCAATATTCACAATCGTTGGGGGTATTATCAGACGAACTTGAACAATCATTTTTATCATGATACCGCCCCGCAAGCTGATTGGGATCGTTTAGGTGCTGATGCTTTTAGTTACCGTGTTCTCTGGAAAAAGGACGCCACTGATGTCATCAACCTGCGCCATAAACTCAAAGATTTAAAACAAGAATGGTTGGAAAAATGCCATCCCGCTTATAACCAAAATTAGGAGAATAAAATGACTGAATTAAATACCCACGCCACACCAATTGATCAAACAACTTGGGCTCGGCGTGAATACTTTTACTACTTTACAAAAATGATGCCCACTGGCTTTACTCTAAATGTCGACATGGATATTACCGCTACTAAAGCGTGGCTCACGAAACACGACCGCAAATTTAACCCGGCCTACTTATATCTGGTCACTAAACTGATAACCAAACATCCCGAATTTCGGGTGGGACAGGTGGACGGTCAACTAGTCGAATACGATGTTTTGCATCCGTCGTATTCAACTTTCCATGGTGATGATTTAACCATCTCTAACTTATGGACAGCCTATGATCCTAGCTTCGAGCAGTTTCATCAAAACTACCTCGCTGATCAGGCAACTTATGGCGACCAACATACCCCCATGCCCAAGGCCCCACAAGGTGCCAACACCTACATGATTGGGAGCATTCCGTGGACGCATTTTAACAGCTACACGCCACTGCCCTTTACGCCATTGAATACATTTTTTCCCGTGATTCAAGCTGGACGTTTTACCTTTAAGGATGGTCAATGGCTCATGCCCCTATCCTTTACCATTCACCACGCGGTAGCAGACGGCTATCACGTCAGTCAGTTTTTTAACGAACTTCAGCGGGTCTTTGACCACCCTGAATTGTGGTTGACTGCTTAAGGCTAAGTAAAAAGGCTCGCCGCTTAATTGCGACGAGCCTTTTACTTAGTTGTTCATACTGCTGTAAGTGTACGCGTGATTCATTAATGAACGGGTTTCCGTGAATTCATTAATATCATGTAAGACCACCGTGATGACCCGATGCTTACCTGACTTTTGCCCAGTCCCGACGAAGCAGTACCCGGCTAGTGGCGTATAACCGGTCTTCAAACCATCAACCTTCAAGGATGACTGATAGTACTTCCGGCCCTTCAACAGGTTATTGTAGTTATAGCATAGCTGACCGTCCACGTTCTTAGAACCAACGGCACCATCAGTCAGAATTCGAGGATAATCCTTGATCAAATGGCGGGCAATCAAGGCAACATCTTTAGCCGATACCATGTTGGCATTTTTACTCCCGTAGGCGTAGCCGAACGCTTTTAGATCATCATTTTCGAGTCCGGACGCCGAAACAAAGCTGGCCTTACCTAAGTTCCAACTCTTAGCCTGCGCATTCATCTGCTTAATAAATTTCGCATTACTACCGGCTACCCACTTACCCAATGCAATGGCCGCGTTATTTGAGGAGTCTAGCAAGGCGGCATCATAAAGTTCCTTGACCGTGTACTTGTGTCCGGTCTTAAACAGGAAGCCACCACAAGCTGAACTCTTGCCCATCGCAATTAAGCCCTTACTACTGGTATCAACGACCTGATTCCATTTCGTAGCGCTCCCATCAACCTTCTTCAATACGAGGTATAGCGTCATCAGCTTTGAAACGGACGCAATTGGTCGCACAGTATTCGCGCTCTTTGACCACACGGCTTTACCCGTTGTATAATCCAACGCAATCGCATTCTTCGCATACTTCAACCCAAATGGCGCTTTCCCCTTTTTCAGGTAGCCATGCCAAATCCAGCCCTTGACCGAGCCTGACTTATTCTTAACGTAATAGTAAATGCCCTTTGAGTTACTATGCTTTAATGTCGCTTGCTTGGTCGCATACCAGGTGGTGTTGGGGTAAGTTTTTAGTGCGGCCACCTTCTTGGTATGTGTCTGATTATAAAGCGCACCAGCCGTACTCTTTTTGTGATAAGCGGTCTTCGTCAACGTCTTCGTGGAAACTGTTTTGTATGCCGTTGCCGCCTGTGCCGTAGCTTGTGTGCCAACCAACACGCCACTACCAATCGCCGCCGTCAATGCCACCGCCATGATTGCGCGTTTGGCTTTCTTCAATCCCATAATTACATTGTCCTCTTTTCTCAGATTAAATCTTCCAAGGATTACCCTAACACGGACAACAATGACCAAACAAGGATAGCCATCGTTTTGTAACTTGCTTGTTGGGGACGTAACGGTATCGTAATCCATCGTTTCTAGGCTTAACTAACTTGCTGACGAAGGACAATTTCCACAAAAAAAGACGCCACTAACCCGTATTCGTTAGTGACGACCTCGATTCATTAAGCATCCATACCGGCTAACTGATAGGCATAATTCATCAGAGAACGCGTCTCCGTAAATTCATCCTCATCATGCAAGACAACTGTGATGATCCAGTGTTTACCCGCCATCTGACCGGTTCCAACAAAACAGTAACCGGCTAATGGTGTATAACCGGTTTTCAAGCCATCCACATTCAAGCTAGCCTGATAATACTTCCGGCCGGCCAAGAGGTTGTTGTAGTTGTAACACAACTGACCATCAACCTTTTTCGATCCTGCTTGTCCATCCGTTAAAACCCGGGGATAGTCCGTGATTAAGTGCCGGGCAATCAACGCGACATCCTTGGCAGAAACCATATTGGCATTCGCCGTACCATAGCGATAACCGTAATATTGCAAGTCGCTATTTTCAAGACCCGAGGCAGAAACAAAATGGGCTTTCCCCAATTTCCACGCTTTAGCTTGGGCGTTCATTTTCTTAATGAACTTCGCATTGCTGCCACTAACCCATTGACCTAAAGCGATCGCGGCATTATTCGATGAATCTAAGAAAGCTGCATCATACAACTGTTTAACCGTGTATTTATGACCCAGCTTAAACTTAAATCCGCCGCAGGCTGCACTTCGGCTCATTGAGACCAACCCGCGGCTAGTGATCTTAACCTTATGGTTCCAGTTACTTTGCTTCCCATTAACCTTAGCTAAGGTTAGATAAAGGGTCATAATCTTGCTCACAGAGGCAATCGGTCGGGCCGTATTTCCAGCCTTAGACCACACCACTTTCCCCGTATCTGCATTCATGGCAACTGCTGCTTTGGCCTTAGCCAATTTAAACGTTGCTGCGTGTGCCTGTACTGGCGCAGTAACCGCAGTTGTCACACCGCTTAGTGAGATCGCCGCCATCACCAGCAGGCCCCACCGTTTTAACTTCATTTTTTTCATTCCGCCGCTTCTTTCTACATAATTAAAATAACCTATGAATTTTAGCATAGGTGATCCCCACTGGTCAAAATTATCTGGTTACTGATTAACCCGTCTTTCCCCTGAATGGTTGTGCCCCGTGACCGGTCATCCTTTGGTTACGATTATTCTCGGTAACGGTTGCAATTTCTGAACAAATTGGTTAGGCTAAAGTTAATCACATATGACTGGGGTGCCACTATGGCTGAGATTAAACCCATTGAACCTGCTCTGGTTAGGACCAGCGAAGGGAACGCGTCTAATTTAGACTTATCAATGAACCCCACTAGGCATGACTTAGTGGGGATTTTTTTGTCATTTGGTCGCCACAGTTAATGAATTTTTAGGAGGTTTCATCTCATGAAAAACTGGCATTTACGCGATATTATCTTGGTTACCATTCTGGCAATCTTTATGGGCGTTATTTTCTGGGCCCTGAACCCGGTCTATACCCTGTTAGCAGCAGCATTGGCCCCCCTTGGCTTACAACCGCTCGCCAATGAAATCCTACTGGGAGTTTGGGTGATGGCCGGTCCCTTAGCGGGGTTCATCATTCGAATTCCTGGTGCCGCAACCCTTGGGGAATTTCTCGGCGCCGTCGTCGAAATGTTTCTCGGCGGCATCTGGGGAGCTAGTACGTTAATTTCCGGAGCGATCCAGGGACTTGGGGCTGAAATTGGCTTTGCAGCGACTGGTTATAAGCGTTTTGGTTGGGGAACATTAGCCCTCAGTACTTTAACCACCACCATCGTTACTTTCGCTTGGGACTTACTACGTAGTGGTTATGCCACTTATCACCTTAACTTCTTATTGCTATTATTTGTCGTTCGCTTGCTATCCGTCTTCTTCTTTGGCGGTGTCTTAACCAAGCTGATTGCCAATTTATTAATCCGGGCCCACGTCTTACCTACAACTAACCGTTAACCTTAACTGTTTGGAGGAATTTGCTTGACCACCGCTATTCGCAATTTAACTTTTACCTATCCCAACCAAGAGCACCCGGTCTTAGCTGACTTGTCAGCGACTTTTCCCGATGGCAGTTTTAACTTACTAACCGGACCCTCCGGTGGTGGAAAATCAACGTTATTAAAACTCATTGCTGGACTGTTGCCTTTGCCAACCGGTTCCCAGATAACACTCGCCGGCCAAGCATTACAGGAGTTACCAGCTACCCAACGTGCCAGTCAAGTCGCTATGCTATTTCAGGAACCCAGTACGCAATTTACCATGGATACCGTCCTTGACGAACTGCGCTTTGCTTTAGAAAATCAGCAGATTCCGGCAGCCGAGATGCCAGCTAAAATAGCGGCTGCCTTGGACTTTGTGGGCATTACCAGCCTTAAGAATCGCCATCTCACGCACCTCTCCGGTGGTGAACAACAAAAAGTTGCCTTGGCTGTGATTGTGGCAATGGATAGTAAGGTGATTCTATTGGATGAACCCTTTGCTAGCATTGATCCGGCTGCTCGTTTGGACCTATTGCAGAACTTGGTTCAGCTCAGTCAGGCTCATAGTAAAACGATCATTCTAGCAGACCATGACCTGAGCTTTTATGAGCGGTGGATTGATCATCTCTCCGTCCTTGAAGCCGGTCATCTGACCACGTTGTCTCCAGAAGCGACTCAACAACGCTTGGCGATCTTTAGCGCACCACAACGCCAACTGACTCACGTTACCTTACCCGACCGTCAGCTCCCCGTTATTCTCCAGGGACAAGACCTCGGCTTACGACAAGGCACGCGACAACTCATCAATCCGCAAGATTTAAGTCTCTTTGCCCATCAAATAACCTTGATTACGGGCCCTAATGGGAGTGGCAAATCCACTCTCTTACGCGCGCTCGTCCGGCTAACCGATTATCAAGGCACCCTGACTTATGACGGCATTAACATTCAAAAACGCCGGCGCAAAGCTTATGCGCGCCAAGTTGCCCTCATGTTTCAATCGGCCAGTGCACAATTTCTCAACGTTACCGTTGCTGAAGAGATTGCTTTATCCCATAAGTACGGTCGGCAGACGTACTTTACGCCTGAACGTGTGGATCAGTTACTCGCGCAACTTAACCTTACCCAACAGCGTGATCAAATTATTTACACGCTGAGTGGCGGTCAACAAAAAAAGGTCCAGCTCCTGTGTATGCTAATGATGGCTCCGCAAGTCTTACTGTTAGATGAGCCTCTAAAAGGCTTAGATTATGACTCAATCCAAACTGTGCTGTCGATTCTCAAAACCGTTCAGCACGACTTGCAGTTAACGTTAATCATGATTAGTCACCAACTCAGTGGTCTCGATGGGTTCGTTACCCTACATTTGCAGTTAGCCGATTGCCAATTACGTTATCAGGAGGCCGATCAATGAATCCCACGATAAAGCTCAGTCTCGTTATTCTAATTGCTTTTGAAATTTCATTTACACAGGTGTGGACGGTCAATCTGGCCTTATTGATCGTGAGCTTGCTATTAATGATTTATGCCCATGTCTCTCTCAAGCGATTGCTTTGGCTGACGGCAGTACCACTCTTTTTCGCCAGTGCCTTAGTCTGGTCACTAAAACTCCAGGGAAGCACCACACCCCACTTCTTAGGCGTCATTTTCACGCGAATCTTTGTGTACGTCTACCTTGGTGGCTGGTTTAGCCAGACCACACAACCACTCGCTCTCGCACGTTCGTTAGAACAAAACGCTAAGTTACCGGCTAAATTTGCTTATGGTTTTCTAGCCGCCTTCAACCTCATGCCCAAAATTCAAGCGGAAGTTGCAACTATCAAAGCGGCGGCCTTAATGCGCGGCCAAGTACTCCATATTTGGTCACCCCAGCTTTATTTTAAAGTTATCCTTGCCGCTATGAACTGGTCAGACCAGTTGGCCGCTGCCATGACGTCTCACGGTTTCGTAGAAGGGGCCCCACGAACTTATGCCACCACTATTCCACTCCGCCACCGCGACTGGTGGTTACTTGGGCTTAGCCTACTGCTAGTCCAATTGGGACTGTTCTGTGGGTTGCCTTAGCTCAATTTGAAGGGAGTTTCACTGATGTTCACCGATCAAGCACACACAGCCACTCAAAAAAGTTGGGCGGCCTCTAAACACCATCCATTTATCCAACAGCTCCAAGCGGGAACTCTTCCGTTAGCAACATTCCGTTACTACCTGATTCAGGATCACTATTATTTACAAGAATTCGCTAAAGTTCATGACCTCGCCGCCGATCAAAGTCAACAACCCCAAGTCATTGCGCAACTACGGGCTAACGCTGCACAACTACGAGCCGGTGAGATGGCTGTCCGGCAAGGGTTCTTTCAAGAATTAGCCATTACCGATGACGATCTTGCGGCAACCCCCATGGCGCCTAGTGCTTATGCTTATACGAGCCATCTATATCGTGCACTGATGACGGCAGGATCAGCCGGTGCCATTGCTGGTTTACTCCCCTGCTATTGGCTATATGCTGAGATTGGGGCAATGCTGGCACAGGTTGGTTCACCCGTTCCGATTTACCAGGCTTGGATTGATAGCTATAACGCCGATGATTATACCGACGAAATGACCGATCAACTGGCCCTCGCTAATCTGGTGGCCACGCCACAAAACACGTCTGAGCTGTTAGCCATCTTCAAAAAAAGCAGCTGGTATGAACTTAATTTCTGGCAAATGGCATTAGACCACGAAGATTGGTCTGTCAACTAACGCGGCCAGTGATCACTTCTCCAATGCTAGTGTTGTGCGTTATAATAAGGCTAGTATTTGGGGAAAGTAGGTGGCAAGATGCAACGAATACAACGCTTGACGTTTGTCCAATTTTTTGGCTGGTTAGCCTTGGCGCTAGGTCTGCTGATTGAGGGGTATGCCCTATGGGGGAATTTTGGTAGTCGTGCTAGTGGCGATGACATGTTTGGTGGCGCCGTTGTTTTAGCGCTGGCCGCTATCTTCATTCACAGCCAACACTTATTGATTAGCCTTGCCGTCATTTTATTAAGCACTTTAGGTTTTGCCTATTTTACCTTTATCTATACCCAAAGTTGGTTCTGGACAGGAATCATCGCTATCGCCCTGATTGCCTTTCTAATTGCCATTTTGGGGATTCGGACTGATATTCATGACCGCAAGAGTGACTGGCACCATGTTCATTAATCTTTATTAGAGTCCGGGGCTTGTGCCTCGGACTCTTTGTGTTTTAGTTAACTGAAATAGACGCCAATGGATACGGGCCCACACTTTTGGCAAAAAGAAACGGGCCAACCCGAAGGCCGACCCGTTTCCCTGCTTGATAAACTACAAGTGACTGTAGTCATGTAATCATTATGATTACCGTTGATTAAAGTGAAACAACTGGGCAAACCCAGCTTCGGGGCGAACATCCTCATCCTGTTCGCAGTTATTTAAGCGTCGTACGAAAAGCGCGCACACGCGAGGAATCAACCATTGCTGGTTGCGACCTTACTTGAGTGGTTGTCCGCTTTCCCATCATAAACCAGGAAAGCCCACTAACAAGTGCCAACACAACCACTGCCGTGATGAGCCAATAGATTGTTCGTCTTAAGTTCATCAGGTCACCTCACTAGTCGCCGTCTATGACTATCCACCGACTAGCTTAATCAAGAAGTGTTGCAAGACTGTGACGGCCATGCAAAAATCCGCTAACAAATCAGTAACACATCCCATTAGCATGTTAAGAAACATCGTATTGGGTATAAGTTTACGCAATTTTGCGCCGTTCATCAAGTAGAATCCAAAAAAATTTCCAGATATTGAGACTTATCCTGCCGCTTTTGCCAAACTTTAGTATAATGAACCTAAGCAGTCATTACGATTATCATTTGGAGGGGTTATGAATGAGTCAAGAATTAACCGATTTGGCCGAAGCAATCATCACCTACCAAAAGAAATACGATAAAACAGATGGTGAAATGGCTTTCGGCTCAAGAATTTCAGTCGAACGGTTCCATGCTATTAAGACTGGCGAACTACAACCGACTAGCGATGAACAGCGTTCTTTGCAAAGTTTCATCACAACTAAGCCATAGTTAGCTTACTTTTTGAACTTAAAGCTAAAAGATCCGCGTCAGCTTAACTTAACTGACACGGATCTTTTTTTGCCATTAATTTATTTGGACCATGGCCAATGCCACTTTCTGGGCTTATCCGGCGTCACTTCTCGCTTACGTAACCGTTTCATTCCCTCACGGTAAGGATTGGCATATAGCGCGCCCAGATTCAGCTTCTGTGACGACGCCACTGGATCATTCGTTCGATAGGGACGCAGATCCGTCTGACACTTCGGGCAACTATCATCTGTAGCTGTCACCGGAGCGCCACAATGCGGACAAAACTTTAAATCAGCTGCCATTCAACTGCCTCCCCTCTACTCGTGACGGCGCTGCTGGTGAGCCTGATTACGCGCCAAATTGCGTTGACGAGCAACCGCCGCCTCTTTAGCCGCCAACGCTTGTTGTTCTTGTCGCTGTTGTTGACGCTTCTCAGCGGCCGCTTTCTTCTGTGCCTCCGCCAATTGACGTTTTTGCTGACTCCGGTAACTGAAAAAACTCCAGACGCCCACCGCTAGAAAGGCGACGACAATCTGTAAGGGCACTAACGCCCAATTAACGTGCTTAGCGAAAAAGGCATCGTAAATCACTAATAACACCGACATCGCTACAACGACTGAAATTGTATCGCGTAGCCAACGCGGAATTTGTTTCCATTTCATCCTAAAAACTCCTTATGTAGCGCAACGGGAGATAACCCTCCCGTTCCGTAATCGTTACAGATCGCCTTCTACTCGCAATTGGCGCTCTACCAGATACGCATCCAAGTAGCCAAAGGCCACCTCATCGACATCGGCTAACCGATAAACTTGACCAACTTGGTCGACCTGCTGGTCATCAATCTCATGGAAGATAAATCGTTGACCACCTACCTGGCTTGGGAAACCGAGCAAATCCGTGCCATCATGCAGTTTTAAACGAATAATCGTGCGAAAGGCGGCTGCCTGGCTAATTCGGGCACCAAACTGGTCAACCGTAGCATCGAAGAGTCGCTCATCATTAAGCACCGGCTGAATCGGTTGTTGCCGCGCACGATTGAGTAACGCAAACAACCGCATAGTTTGCAAATAATCAGACTTCAAAACAATCTCGTGTAGCTCGCTAAGTCGCATCAGTGTATAGCCGCCAAATTGGCCGGTCATATCTAGTAGATTCATGATCACCCCATCAGCGGTCACCGTATTAATTCGTCCTACGAAGAATAGCTCGCGATTATGCTTTGGTACCAAGGCCACCAACGGTTCTTTACCGACTAGCTGTTGCAAGGTCGGCGCAAACTGATCAGCATCAGTAACCGTCGTTGGCGCAACGTGACTTAACTTTTGCAGATGCGGTAACGCGATCCCTTGCAAGGTCAACTCTTGTCCCTGAAATTCAATGACCTCAATGTCTTTGGGCGTCAGCGTTAATAACGGTTGATCCGTATAGTCAAACTTGTTAAGCAACTGTAAGCTCACCTGTTCGGCGGCAACGCTGGTCACGATTCCCTCGTAAAAGTGTTCGTCATCTTTCAACACCAACATCAACACGAGATGGTCCACCCACGCATGACTGAGTACCTGCCGTTTCAAGTCCCGGTGCCCGTCAAATTGTAGGGTCAACCCACCAGCTTGAACAAACTGCTCATCTTGAGCCGTTTGAATTCGAAAGGCCATATTATCTAAATCATCACTTGAAAACTCAACTTCATCAATGGCGGTTAAGTCCAGGAACACCGCACCATCTGGAATCCCATAATCATCATAGGTTGCCAGAATAATCCCAGTGTCACTGACTGTCGTCACGTAGCCGGTATAAACGACCTCTTGATTCGTTTGGTAAACGTTGACCAGCAGGTGCTGGGCCAAGGCCCGGTTTAAATCATTCACAATTGAATTCACATGACGACCCCCTTGTCTATTTATTTGAAAATCTTACCATATATTGCCTAAAATAGCCCGTCAAGTCGGTTGCCATTTTACTTAAGAAACGGCTGTGCTTAAAAACTGACGGAGTGCGTCACCTTGCAAACCAGCGCTCAAACCAACTAATAGCTTAATGCGGGCCTTTTGTCCGTTTAGGCCTTGACACAGCGTTAAGCCCATCTTGCGTAGTTCAATACCGCCGCCTTGATAATCGTAAATATCCTCGGCGACCCCATTGTAACACCGTGAGACTAAGACAATTGGAATCTTGCGGTCGAGTAGTCGTTGAATTGCCGGTAACGTTTGGGGTGGTAAATTACCGGCGCCTAACCCTTCGATGACTAGACCAGCCGTCTCATCGTTATCAAGGAAGTCAAACAAACTACCGTCCATCCCCGCGTACGCTTTAATCAAGTAAACGTGATCGACTACATGGTCAATATCACACGTATCTTGGCGAATGAGCTTTTGGAAGTAAGCTGCATGATCCTTAGCAACAATCCCAATTGGACCAAAGGTTGGTGTCCGGAAAGTGGCCACATTGGTCGTGTGCGTCTTGGTCACATAACGGGCCGTATGAATCTCATCATTCATCACGACCATCGCCCCATTCCCTCGTGAGGCATCATCTGCGGCTACTTCAATCGCCGATTGGAAATTATACAAGCCATCAGATCCTACTTCGTTAGAGGACCGCATCGCGCCAGTAACGACGACTGGAATGGTGCTGGGTAATGTCAGGTCTAGGAAGTAGGCAGTCTCTTCTAACGTATCCGTCCCATGAGTAATCACGACACCATCAATTCCGTCTCGTTCGGCCTGATCAATTCGTTGCTTAATTTGTAACATTTGAACCGGTGTCATGTGGGGTGAAGGCAGGTTAAACATTTCATCCGTAAACAACTCCACTCGTCCGGCCAAAATAGTTTCTTGTTGGGCAATTGGATTCTGCGCGTTAGGGACCACTTCCCCCTTGTCATTTTGCGACATGGAAATCGTGCCGCCAGTGTGGATGGCTAAAATCTTCTTCACTCGTGTCAACTTCTTTCGAAAAATATTGGTATCCACATTGTACCCTACTTGCAGTAAAATTAAGTTAGAATTCGGAGAGGATGATCATCAAATGGCGAAAAAAGATGAAACTGATCCATACTACCACCCGGGGCCACACGTCCATCCCAAAAAGTATAGTTCTTCGGGTGGTTTAGCTGATTGGGGGCCGTTGTTGAGCTGGTTCAGTGACGGTATCAAAAAACTCTGGCATCGTTTCAAAAAATGACTTGTCGTGTTGTTTTTTTCATTTTGCCGTGGTAAAGTAAGGAACATTCAACCAATTAAAATAAGTGATTGCCTATATAATGCCATAATAAGGTTGGCGAGTTTCTACCCAGGACCGTAAATTCTGGACTATAAGCAAATTGAGATGAACTCTTTTTGCCGATGAAAAGTGTTCATCGGTCTAAGTTTTCAGTGGCTCTCTTTTTGCAAGGGAGCTTTTTTGTTTTCAAAAAAACCTATTAGGCGGCGTATGGACAATCGCGAGAAGGAGGAACTTTTCTTGCAGTCCACAAAATCCGCAACATCTTCGTCTTCAGAAAATGGTCAATCACTTTCCACTTGGAAAGCCGCCATTCTAGGTTTTCAACACTTACTAGCCATGTATTCTGGTGACGTCTTAGTCCCCTTACTGATCGGGGGCGCTTTACATTTCAATGCCATGCAAATGGCTTACTTAATCAGCGCGGATATCTTTATGTGTGGGATTGCAACGCTCCTACAATTGAAACGCACCCCACTGACTGGAATCGGCCTCCCCGTCGTCTTGGGATGTGCTGTTCAGGCTGTTACCCCGCTCGAAGCCATCGGTAGTAACTATGGTGTCGGGGCCATGTACGGGGCCATCATTAGTGCCGGAATCTTTGTTTTTCTCAGCGCCGGCTGGTTTTCTCGGATTAAGAACTTCTTTCCGCCAGTAGTCACGGGGTCGCTCATCACCATTATCGGGTTCACCTTAATTCCCGTGGGCTTTCAAGACCTCGGTGGTGGGAGTGCCACGGCTAAAAATTTTGGGGATCCCAAATTCCTGTTAATTGGGTTTTTGACCATGGCCATCATTCTCGGTCTAAATGCATTTGCCAAAGGGTTCATGAAATCCCTCGCTATTTTAGCGGGTATTCTGATCGGTACCTTGATTGCTGGTGGGATGGGAATGGTCTCACTGGCTCCCGTTGCTCAAGCTAGTTGGTTCCACTTACCACAGTTCTTCTACTTCGGCACACCCAAGTTTGAATGGTCATCAATTCTCACCATGATTCTGGTATCCCTTACGACAATGGTCGAATCAACTGGCGTATTCTTCGCCTTGGCCGATATCACGGGTAAAAAGTTAGAAGAAAATGATCTGAAGCGCGGCTACCGGGCAGAAGGTATTGCCGTTATCTTAGGCGGGCTATTTAACACCTTCCCCTATTCGACATTTTCTGAAAACGTTGGGGTTGTCCAACTATCCGGTGTTAAAACTCGTAAACCACTGTACTTTTCCGCAGCATTTCTGATCTTATTGGGTATGTTACCTAAAATTGGCGCATTAGCGACTGTTATTCCCAACCCCGTATTAGGTGGCGCGATGATCGTAATGTTTGGAATGGTCGGCGTTCAAGGCATCCGGATGCTTCAACAAGTCGATTTTAAAGATAATAATAACTTATTGGTCTCCGCCATTTCGATTGGTTTAGGGCTAGGCGTTACCGTTTACCCTCAAATCTTCCAAGCATTTCCCCAATCGCTCCAAATTATTTTAAACAATGGCGTTGTTATTGGGAGCTTCTCCGCTGTGATCTTGAACATCATCTTCAATATGCGGCCACATCGGGCTATTTCACCAGCTCAGGCCCAAGTCAACAGTAACGCGCAATCGCAGAATAGAAATTAAATTCATCAACCAACCGCGAGTTATCAGGTTCCTTTGCCTTGATAACTCGCGATTTTTTTGGCTTCAACGCGTGCTTCGCGTATAATAAAGTCATCAATTTATAGGGGAGCGTACATGATGCTTAGCATTCAGCACATTAGCAAGGTTTTTGGCCCCGTCAAAGCGCTAAATGACATTTCATTTGACGTCCCACAAGGCCAAATTTTGGGCCTCATCGGGTAAAACGGTGCCGGTAAGTCCACAACCTTTCACAGCATTTTAAACTTCATTCACTACGAGGGACAGATTCAGTGGCAGGGTCACGCCATCACAGCGACCGACTTCGATCAAATTGGCTATCTACCCGAAGAACGCAGTCTGATGACCAAGCTCACCATCGAACAGCAGATACTTTACTTGGCCCGTCTCAAAGGTCAATCTGCCAAAATCATTCGGCCACAGATTGATGACTGGTTGGCCCGCTTCGCCGTTAAGGGTACCCGGCGTAGTAAAATTAAAGACCTGTCTAAGGGGAATCAACAAAAGGTGCAGTTAATCTGTACCTTGATCCATCACCCCCAACTGCTAATCTTGGATGAGCCCTTCAGTGGGTTAGATCCCGTCAACGCTGATTTATTAAAACAGGCGATTCTCACCGCCAAACAGGCTGGCGCAGCGATTATTTTCTCTAGCCACGATATGGAAAATGTCACGGCTCTATGTGATCAATTGGTGATGTTACGTAAGGGCAATATCGTCTTGCATGGAACGCTAGAAGACGTCCGTAACCAATTCGGCAAGACCGAACTGTATGTCACGACGGACTGGACCTCTGAACGTTTAGCAACACTCCCACACGTTACACAGGTCACTTCACGACACGCCAACCACTATCTTCTACATCTAGATGACGCTAATGCTGGCCCCGCCATCTTTGACGCTTTGACACAAGGTCATTATATTGAAGAATTTAGCCAACAGCCGCCAACCCTTGATGAAATTTTCCGTTTGAAAGTGGGGGAAGATCAATGAAAAAGACATGGATTGTGACCCTCGAAACCTACTTACGCCAAATTAAATCCTGGAGCTTTTTCTTCATGGTAATTAGCCCCTTCTTGATGATCGCTCTAACGGTAGGCATTAGCTACGTCAGTGCCGATAGCGCTGCCAGCAGTAAGCAAATCGCTGTGATTAGTGATTCGGCTACCCTACGTCAGAGTTACTTGAAGCAGCATGCCACTGGCGTCAACCGTAAAATCACCCAACCAACGCAGGCAAAAAAAGCCATGCGGGAAAATCATTTGGCGGGTTACTTGACCCTTTCCACTACTACTGATCGGATTCGCGCCGACTACCACGGCAACAATTCTCTTTCCAGTGGGACACAAGCTCAAGTACAAAACTTTCTCAGTCAGTACCAACAGGCGCAAAACTATCAAGATGCCAAATTGACGGCCAAGCAACAACGTTTGTTAGCTCGAACACCTGTCTTTAAGCAACATATTGCCACTAAGGCTGGCACGACTAACTTAACTCGAACCATCTCTTTTTGGATTTTAATTACCATGATCTACATCATCCTTATCACCTATTCGTCGATCACGGCCCAGGAGATTGCTTCCGAAAAAGGTACGAAGATTATGGAAATCATCTTCTCCAGCACCACGGCAACGAGTTATTTTGTGGGTAAAATTGCTGGGATCATGTTGGTGATTTTGACCCAAATTGGCATCTACCTACTAGGTGGTTGGGCCGGCTATTCCATTGCCGTGAACAATGCCGCATTGAAGCCACTGTTGGCCGATAACCAGGCCCTCATTAACGGCGTTATCCATAACCTCTTTAATATCAACCTGCTCTTCTTGTTCTTAGGCGTTGTGATTTATACCATTCTCGCCGCTTATAGTGGCGCACTGGTCGCCAAAGCAGAAGATGCTTCCAAGGCTGCCCAACCGGTCGTTATGCTGAGTATGCTAGCTTTCTTTGCAGCCTTCCCTTTTCAAAATAACTTGGACGCCTTGGCGGTTAAGATTCTGTCGTACATTCCTTTCTTTTCGTCCTATTTCATGCCCATGCGGATTATTAACAACACGGCCAATTGGGGCGAACAATTCATTTCACTGACTATCTTATTGGCTACGATCGGTCTCTTTGCCTTGTACGTGGGCCGTCAATATCAACGGCTCATGCTGCAAACGGATAGTCAAAATTTATGGCAACACTTACTCAAGCGACTTCGGCATCAGTAAGCTGCCGATTTACCCATTAACATTTAGCAGTAAAGTGCTATACTTAATGGGTAAGTTTTGGGCCCTTAGCTCAGTTGGGAGAGCGCCTGCTTCGCATGCAGGAGGTCGTCGGTTCAAATCCGGTAGGGTCCATTGGTGATATATCATAGAATAAGCCTATCAAATCAATTTTTTTATTTTTCTCACACAAGGCCATAAAATGACTTTTACTTTGGGTTCAAAAATAAATAGCGGTGATGGCATTGAACTGTTAGCTTTCTGGCTAGCAGTTTTTATTTTATCTTTTTCCTCACAAAAAGGGACGCCTATAATAGACATCCCTTGATGATTGAACTATTTTTTTGCTATTAATATTCTAGTGCAGGGAAATATCTTTGACTGAATATCAAAAACATTCCTTTAAGTAGCATAAGCCCTTTTGCTATACCAATCTTAATCAAAGTGGCGCCACTCGCGATCCAAAATAGCACGTGCGACAAACAAGCCAATTGGCAAAAACATAATAATCAATCCGGCCTTCGTTAGCCATAAGGCTCCCGTTCCAATTTCGTTGATGCCGATATTATAGATACCGCGATAGATATATAATCCTGGCACCATAATCACAATTGAAGGCACCGTCAAGGTTATTCGGGGAAACCCATTGTAGTGATTGACCACTGAAGCAATCAGGCCGGCTAGCAGCGCGCCAAAGAAAGCTGCCGCGGCTGGTGGCATCGTCGTTAACTGTACCAGTTCAAGTCGCAAGGTGTTAGCAACCGCCCCAATACAGCCGGCAACAATCGCCATTTTCTGTGAACTATTAAACATCAACGAGAAGCCATATACCCCACAAAAGCTAGCGGGTAATCGTAATAATAACAGTAATAATGGCGATAATCCCAACGGAATGAAATTCTCAGGGTGATAATTGAAGAGTAACGCAACGAGCCAGCCGACTAAAGTCGCAACCGTGGTAATCGTTATCGCATAAGCTAGCCGCTCCAGCCCTGAGCGCATATCTAGCTTAGAAATATCCAACATGCTGGTGATAAAGGGAAAGCCTGGAATAACGAAGAGCATGGCACCAATATATCCAGCTTCATGTTGGGCCGAAACTTGAAAAGCCACCTCTAAGATCCTAAAGCACGCCATGTACGTTAAACAAGCAATGGCGACCCCCACAGCAGTACTGGCCAGTGTCGTGATTTTTTGTTTGCCCATTTTGGCCCGAGTGAAGTTACCCAAGCCTGCGCCAACAAACGAGCATATCATCTCCGGCCAACCCCCGCCTAAGAGAAAAATAAAGGCGCCACAGGCCAATGCCGCAGCTGCGCCAGAAACAAAGGCCGAGTATTTTTTCGGTCGACTCTCAATCTTATCAATCAACTCATAGATCTCATCGACGGTTAGAAAGGAAAAGTCTTTTTGAAAGTTCCCAACTAATTCTTCTAAAATATTTAATTTATCTGTATTAACCCCCGTATTGGGTAGCGACAAGACCTGCGAATAACTGCCTTGCCGGCTAAAACACGTAAAGGATAGTGAAATCAGACCTATATCGGCGGAACACGTTAAATTTAAACTCCGCGACACCTTATCCATCGCATCACGAACTCGCCAAGCACCGGTTCCACATGAGAGCATGAGAATACCAATTCTTCCCACAATTGAGGCACGATCCTGCAAGGATGCCTCTCGCGCTGGGACCTGTTCATCTTTTACAAATGCCTCCCAAGGAATCTTCATATGATGTTGATTCGATAAATGAAAATCTAGGGCTTTTTCATCATTTTTCGTCATCTATGCCTTCTCCATTCGTTAAATATACCAAATATAGATTTATTATAGCCCAATTTTTATAGGCTAACCGAAGCTCATCTTGATTACTAGAATTATCTGAGCCTATTGCCGCGGTGTCTTTCCCATAGTGAAGACGCCTAAGCAACCATAACCAGTATGACTCGCAATTGTTGGCCCAATTGGCGTCACCATGAGTTTAAGTTTGGGAGAGGCCCCCTGAATTTGCTTTCGGACCATCTCGGCGGCTTCCCAGTCCCCACTGGTTGAGATTAGAACCGTCTGATCATCGGCCTGAATATCCGCTAGAATCATATCGGCTAATGTTTTAACCGCCCGAGAACTCGTTCTGACTTTCTTAATCACGCGTAGTTTGCCCTGGGCATCCACATCTAAAATAGGTTTTATATGCAACATATCACCCAAGATGGCATCCCGCTTAGATAGGCGCCCGCCTTGATACAAGAATTTAAGATTGGCCACCGTAAAGAAATGGTGCACCTGCAAGCGACAAGCATTGAGCTGGGTCACCGCCTCGTCTAGTGACATCCCCGCCTGACGCAATTGGACGGCTTTAATGACTAATAAACCTTCCCCAGCACAAGCTGCCAAAGTATCCACTATCATTAACTTAGCATCCGGATACTTTTCTAACAGAATATCTCGAGCTTGATTGGCACTATTAAATGACCCACTTAACCCCTTCGACATGCCGATAAAGATAATCGGTGTGTGCTGTGCAATAATATTCTCAAAAGCCGCGACGTACTCGCCGATGCTGACTTGTGACGTAATCGGATGCTCCCCGCGCTTTAACGTGTCGTAAAAGGCCGCCATATTCTGTTGATTATAAAAATAGTCGCCAAACTGGTGGTCTTCCAGCTGCACAAAAGATCTGACAACCCCCACCTCATGCTGATTTAAAAAGGCCTTCGGTAATCCGCATTCAGAATCCGTCATAATTTTATACATATCGCTCGCCTTCCTATCTGCTAGTGACGCCCAGCGTCCCCTAGCTTTCAATATCCTTATTTAGTACGCAGGGCTTCTTAACTAAAACTATACACCCTCCCCCTAACTATTCGCCACCTCTTCACAATGAAGCACCATCCATGAAACTCCCGGCGCACTGGTGTATCATGAACTTATGTCATGGAATTCAAAATATTGAAAGAGCGAGGTAATTACATGGAAACGACACAATTAAGCAACGGCGTTACCATCCCAATGTTAGGCTTCGGTACTTACTTAATTGACAGCAAGGACGTTCCAGCAGCAATAAAGACGGCCTTAGATGCCGGCTACCGGCATCTCGATTGCGCACACATTTACGGCAATGAACCAGCTGTTGGTGAAGCAATCAAGGCCTCTGGGATTGACCGATCTGATCTGTTTATCACCTCCAAAGTTTGGAATGCCGATCAAGGATACGATAAGACCCTAGCCGCTTTTGACCAAACACTTAGCGACTTACAATTGGACTATCTGGACTTATACCTGATTCACTGGCCAAATGAAGACGACTTCGAGTTAACTTTAGATACGTGGCGGGCGCTAGAAACTCTGTATCAACAAAAGAAAGTTCGCGCTATCGGTGTCTCTAACTTCTCTGAAGATCAACTAAAACAGGTCTTTGAGATGGCAACCGTCAAACCTATGGTCAATCAAATCGAACGTCACCCATACAAAGTTCAGGCTGATTTAGGTCAATTTGATACGGATAACGATATCGTTAACGAGGGGTACTCACCAATTGGTCACGGTCATTTAATCCTCGAAGATCCCGTGATTACTAAGCTCGCAGAAAAGTACGGTAAGTCACCGGCACAAATTGTTTTGCGGTGGCAAATTGATACCGGGTTTGTCGTTTTTCCTAAGTCCTCAAAACCAGCTCGCGTTAAGGAAAACTTCGAAATCTCCGGCTTTAGCTTAACCGCTGATGAAATTGCTGAAATTAACGGTCTAGATCAAGATAAACATTTAAACTACGATTAAAGTTGATCGGCATTAACCGCAACTAAAACTAGCAAGGACTTCCGATTAATTGGTTCGGAAGTCCTTATTTTGATATCACCAGTTGGGGGCTTTTCTTCAGTTGCAGAGTCGCTAACTTCCCCCAACTATGATTTAATACAACTAGCCATTTAACTGAGGAGATGACGGCCATTGACAACCTGGCAAACCACTTGGGCGATCAATAAATATTGGCTGATGGCTCGATCACAGCATCTATATAATCAAGGCCGAGCCTTAGCTAAAAATAACGCTTGGAACGCCGATAAACAACAGGCGTTCTCGCAATTGCTTGCGACTGCTAACACATTAACGCCCACAAAACAGACGCTGACCACGGCCTACCAACATGTCTGGGGGTATTTCAAGAAACGCTGTACCCCAGCAGAACGGGCCACCTATCTCCAATTACTTGCAACTTTAACACCTGATAACGACCAGTTAGGGCCCTTTCTGAAACAACTTGCGCACACCTACCAAGTTGACTACCTGTTAAACTCTCGACTCATTCAAGAACTCTAAGGAGGCCGACTATGCGTCTGTGGCATGAATACTTAATTCCCCAATTACCGCGCCAACAACTATTGGGGCAACACCGTGAACTCGCAGCATTGCGCGGCAATGGTTGGGGCCGGAAACACGCGACCGTCGATTACGTCTTCGACCACTCTCCCTACAAATTATATCAATTTCACTTACTCGTCTTGCATACCATGCAAGAACGCGGCTATACCCCAGATCATCACTGGTTTGATCCCACCTATCGCGGCAAACACTGTGCACCGTACACCGATCTTACTCCGATCCCCTTGACTACCCCCATTTATCCAGAACACGATGACGCCTACCTCCAAGTCTGCCGCTCTAATTTACAGGCTAAAGGCATCATCCTTTAATAGCTTAATGCCTGACTAATTAATCGCCAATCGATTTACCCCCATTGCCAACCATGCTATACTCGCTCTAAAGAAAGGGTGACTGACTATGGCTATGTTGTATGGAAAACACACGCATGAAACAGATGAGACGCTCAAACCAATCTTCGGGGCCAGCGCTGAACGCCACGACCTCCCCAAATATAAATTGGCAAAGCACGCGCTCGAGCCCCGTGAAGCCGATCGATTGGTTCGCGATCAACTATTGGATGAAGGAAACTCGCGGCTGAATCTCGCCACGTTCTGTCAGACTTACATGGAACCGGAAGCGGTTGAACTCATGAAAGATACACTGGAGAAAAACGCCATCGATAAATCCGAGTATCCTCGGACCGCTGAAATTGAAAATCGTTGCGTTAATATCATTGCCAACCTCTGGCATGCTCCAGAAGCTGAGTCGTTCACTGGCACCTCGACGATTGGTTCCTCCGAGGCCTGCATGCTGGCCGGTTTGGCGATGAAGTTTGCTTGGCGTAAGCGCGCCAAAGCGAACGGTCTTGACTTAACTGCCCATCAACCTAATATTGTCATCTCAGCCGGTTATCAAGTTTGTTGGGAAAAATTCTGTGTCTATTGGGACATCGACATGCATGTCGTTCCCATGGACGATGACCACATGTCCTTGAATGTCGATCACGTGTTAGATTACGTGGATGACTACACCATTGGTATCGTTGGCATTATGGGCATCACTTATACTGGACAATACGACGATTTAGCCCGATTAGATGCCGTTGTAGAGCGGTACAATCGGACGACTAAGTTCCCGGTATATATCCATGTCGATGCCGCTTCCGGCGGATTTTACACGCCGTTTATTGAACCCGAGCTCAAGTGGGACTTCCGTTTAAACAACGTGATTTCCATCAATGCCTCCGGCCACAAATATGGCTTGGTTTATCCCGGAGTCGGCTGGGTAATCTGGCGTGACCAACAGTATCTACCAAAAGAGCTGGTCTTTAAGGTCAGCTACTTGGGTGGTGAACTACCTACGATGGCCATCAACTTCTCCCACAGTGCCTCCCAATTAATCGGTCAGTATTACAACTTTATTCGCTTTGGTTTTGATGGCTATCGTGAAATTCAAGAAAAAACTCACGACGTTGCCCGCTATCTCGCGAAATCGCTCACTAAATTAGGGGGCTTTTCCCTCATTAATGACGGCCACGAGTTACCGCTGATCTGTTATGAACTCACTGCCGATTCTGATCGCGAATGGACCCTCTACGATTTATCCGATCGGTTATTAATGAAGGGCTGGCAGGTTCCCACCTATCCCTTACCAAAAAACATGACGGACCGCGTTATTCAACGGATCGTGGTTCGGGCTGACTTTGGTATGAGTATGGCCCACGACTTTATTGATGATCTAACCCAAGCCATTCACGATCTCGACCAAGCACACATCGTTTTCCATAGTGATCCGCAACCTAAAAAATACGGGTTCACGCACTAATCATCAATCGTTCATTTCATCACAAAAAAGGCTACCGTAACCATCCATGTCAATCGACGTGAATGGTTGTGGTAGCTTTTTTTACCAAAATTAATAGGCAATGTAGTCGTCTAATTTTTTCATATTGGTAATGATAATTCGGCGTTTGCCATCATTGCTCATGCCAAAGTCAATGATATCTTCAAGCTTAAGTTTACGCATCATACGGCTAACACTGGTTTGATTAGCAATGCCACAGAACCCAGCAATATCTTCATTCGTCACGTTAAAGTCAATCAACACGCCGGCCTCATCGGGAAGATCCCGACCAAACTTCTCAGCAATGTCATGTAAGAAATTAGCCAGTGCCCCCATCTTACCGTTCATGGTGAGTCGTTGAATCCGGGCAAAGGTTTCTGATAATCGGTGTCGATAATACTGTTTAACGTAGTTCTGTAACTCTGACTTGGCATTCACGTACTGCCAAAATTCTACCCGATTAACCTGATAAAAGGTCGCCGTCTCCGATTCAATGCGGACGTTAAAAGGTTGCTCATCATATTGCAAAGCTTCGTCATGTAACAGTGAAATAACGTCAGGTTGGTTGATATAAGAAATGTTAAATTCACGTCCGTCTTGCAAGATAACGGACGTCTTAATGATGCCTTCTTTCAAAATAAAGACATTAGCGGCCTTCAGACCGTGGAAGGTTAAATAACTGTGATACTTCTTCGTAATCGTCGAAATCTGTTTGTCCTTTAAGAAGCGGACCAGATCATCAATATCTTTATTCGGCAAAAGCGGTACTCCTTCCAAAATTAATTATCGTTAGCAAAGTCCTATCTTAGCGAAAAAGGATACCCCTTCGCCTTAACATTTGGTAATGACACTGGCTATTGATATCCGATTATTCACTTTCATAGTGAGGATTGTCAATGAAAACGAAAATGAAACGTTTATGATTGCTAACTGTACCTTTGAAAGAAAGAAGATTGATTAGATTATGGCAGACATTAAGCTCCCTTATGACCACGGATCGGTTACGGCACACATCAACGATGCCAACCTAGCCGGCACCTTGGTATCCAAAGCAGCGACCTATCAAGCCAGCCTCTCTGAAAAAGACTTGGTTGAACAGTCGTTAGACAACCCTATCGGTAGTCCTTCCCTAGAAGAATTGGCTACGGGAAAGAAAAATATTGTGATTATCAGCTCTGATCACACCCGGCCCGTTCCTTCACACATCATCACGCCAATCTTACTTCGGCGCTTGCGCTCAGTAGCACCAGAGGCGCGGATTCGCATTCTCGTAGCAACTGGATTCCACCGACCTTCAACGCATGCCGAATTAATCGCCAAATATGGCGAAGAGATTGTGGCCAACGAAGAAATTGTTATGCATAAATCTCAAGTTGATGAAGACATGGTGAAAATTGGTAAGCTTCCTTCTGGCGGTGACCTCATTATCAACAAGGTGGCCGAAGAAGCCGATCTATTGATCTCCGAAGGCTTCATTGAATCCCACTTTTTCGCTGGGTTCTCTGGTGGGCGCAAGTCCGTCTTGCCGGGTATTTCTTCTTACAAGACGATCATGGCTAACCACTCCGGTGAGTTTATCAACGACAAGCACTCTCGAACCGGGAACCTTCACCACAACATGGTGCACCATGATATGGTCTACGCCGCCAGAAAAGCAGGTTTACAGTTTATTTTGAACGTGGTTTTGGATGAAGACAAGCACATCATTGGCTCCTTTGCCGGCGACCTTGAAGCGGCTCATAAACAGGGAACGGATTTTGTTGGTGAGTTAGCTGGTGTTAAGGCCATTAAGAGCGACATTGCCATCACCACTAATGGTGGTTATCCACTCGATCAAAATATCTATCAAGCAGTTAAGGGCATGACGGCCGCTGAAGCCACTAATAAGCAAAACGGGACGATTATCATCGTAGCTGGCTGTCGTGATGGTCATGGTGGTGACGGCTTTTACCACAACATTGCTGACGTCGCCGATCCCCAAGAATTCTTGGATAAGGCGATTAACACACCGCGCTTAGAAACGGTACCGGACCAATGGACTTCACAAATTCTGGCCCGGATCTTGGTTAACCACCACGTGATTGTGGTTTCTGACTTGGTTGAACCCAGTCTCATCACAAACATGCATATGGAACTGGCAACCTCAATCGATGACGCACTCGCCAGCGCCTTCAACCGTGAAGGAACTGCGGCCCGAGTGACGGTCATTCCCGATGGTCTTGGCGTAATCGTAAAGGATGAATAATAATGGCATCAACTGATTTATTAACTTGTCTCCAACAAGTTGCTAACCACCAACTCACACCGCAGCAAGCTGCCAAACAGGTCAGCGATACCGGGTTTGATGACCTAGCCTACGCCAAGATTGATACGGCGCGGACACAACGAACTGGTTACCCTGAAGTGATCTATGGCGCTGGCAAAACCGCGCAACAGATTGTGGGCATTGTTCAAGCTATGGAGAAACGCCAACAACCCATCCTCGTGACACGAGTCGATCTTGAAAAGTCAGCGGCGGTCCAAGAAATACTACCTGAATTGGCCTATGACCAAACCTCACAGACGTTAGTCCGAACCGCCCACGCCTTACCTGCGGTCGGAAATATTGCCATTGTCACGGCCGGCACTTCCGACATGCGAGTGGCTGAAGAAGCTGCTGTGACTGCAGAACTTTTCGGCAACCAGGTAACACGTGTCTATGATGTTGGCGTAGCCGGAATTCATCGGTTATTTGCCAAATTACCCCTCATTCGCCAAGCCAACGTTGTGATCGTCATCGCCGGCATGGAGGGCGCTTTAACTAGTGTCGTCGGTGGCCTAGTCGATCGGCCAGTGATTGCCGTGCCAACCAGTGTCGGTTATGGCACCCATCTGAACGGTCTCACACCACTTTTGTCAATGCTCAATAGCTGTTCGGCTGGTATCAGTGTTGTTAACATCGATAATGGCTTCGGCGCGGCTTACAATGCCAGTATGATTAACCATCTCGTGAAGGAGGAGCGGCCATGAAAACATTAGTGTTAGATGCTTTTTCGGGCATCAGTGGTGACATGTTCCTAGGGGCGCTATTTGATCTCGGATTATCTCAAACAGACTTTGAAACCGAATTGAAGAAACTACCAGTGACCGGTTACCATTTGACCGTCACCCCTAGTAGCCGCTCAAGCATTCAAGGCACTGACTTCGATGTCATCTTAGACGACCACCAGGTTAAAGACAATGGCATTACAGAACATGGTCACCATCACGGCCGGAGCTTTGCAACAATCAAGCAGCTCATTGCGCAAAGTACATTAACCCCCGCCGTTAAACGGCGGGCCACTGCGCTGTTTGAGCAGGTCGCAATTGCTGAAGGCCACGTTCACCATAAGTCTTTAGAAGACGTTCATTTTCATGAGGTGGGCGCTATTGATTCCATCGTCGATATGGTCGGCGCGGCGATCGCCTTGGAATTGATGGGCATTGACCGCGTCATTGTGAATAATCTAGCTGACGGGAGCGGCACCATCAAGATTGCTCACGGCACCGTTCCCGTCCCAGTACCGGCTGTCATGCAGATGCGGATTGGAACTGCCATTCCGATTCATCAACGTTTCGATGCGCATACGGAGCTGATTACCCCCACCGGCATGGCCATTGTCAAATGCTGTGCCACGGCCTTTGACACGACCAGTGACGGCGTTATTGAACGGACCGGCTACGGTTTTGGTAAACGTGAGACTGGCAGCCTAAATGCGTTACGGGCCACACTGGTAAATTCCCAGTTAAGCCAGCAAACGGTCAATCAAGAACAGGATCACGTCACGCTGTTAGCAACTAACCTTGACGATATCACCGGCCAACAACTAGCCGATACGATTGCGGGACTGTTAGATCGCGGTGCAAAGGATGCTTGGAGTGAACCCATTGTCATGAAAAAAGGACGCCCGGCTTACAAACTTTGTTGTTTGATTACTCCCCAACAACAAGCCGCCATTGTGACCTATCTGCTAACAACCACCCCAGCGATCGGAATTCGTTACCACCACGTTCACCGTGCCATCATGAATCGCCAGATCAAGTTAGTCACGACTAGCTACGGACCGATTCATGTCAAATATCTGCGCTACCATAACACAACCAAGCGTACCTTAGAACATGATGATTTGCGACAATTGGCAACCACTCATCAACTGACTATGGCTGACTTACAGGCCAAGATTTTAAATGAACTTACCACTATGGAACAGAAAGGATAATCAATTATGATGACTTTAGCTGATAAAGAAACAACTTTACAAAATACCTTAAAAACTTACAACCGGGTCGTAGTCGGTTTCTCTGGCGGAATTGACTCGACCGTTGTTTTGAAAGAGGCTTTAGATGTTTTAGGCCGCGATAATGTCCTCGCAGTCGTTGCCAACTCCGAACTCTTCTTAGATGCAGAATACGAAATGGCTGGTCAACTAGCCAAGGGCATGGGCGCACAAGTTACCGGTATTCAATTAGACTACTTGGCTAATGATCAGATCAAGCACAACACCCCTGAATCTTGGTACGCCATGAAGCAGATGTTCTACCAAGCCATGACACAAGTAGCGACCCAATTCAATGCTGATGCCGTATTAGATGGCATGATTATGGATGATAATGCTGACTTCCGGCCCGGTCTGCGTGCACGTGACGAAGCCGGTGCCGTCTCCGTACTTCAAACAGCCGACCTCTATAAACGCGAGGTTCGCGAATTGGCTCAAAGCTTAGGACTAACTAATTGGAACAAAGTAGCCTCTTGCTCTGTTTCTTCTCGCTTCCCATACAACACAGACTTAACGAGTGAAAAGCTCCAACGCGTCATGGCCGCTGAAACTTATTTACGTAGCTTAGGCTTTGCTACCGTTCGGGTTCGGGTCCACGATCAAATTGCCCGTATTGAAGTCCCAGTTAACCAACTTTCACAATTAGTTGCTCAAAATGAAAAAGTTTCTGAAAACTTGCGCCAGTTGGGGTATGATTATATTACTGTTGATTTACAAGGGTTCTCCAGTGGTCGGATGAATCAAACGCTTTCGGCAGCACAAAAAGAGAAAGTTTTAGTGGGGTAGAATTTACATGCATTATTCTTTATTGGTTCGTTGTATCGCAGAATTTATTGGGACGGCTATCATGGTTGCCTTGGGTAACGGTTCCGTCGCTAACGTTGAGTTAAAGGGTACCAAAGGTTATCACGGTGGTTGGGTCTTAATTGGCTTTGGCTACGGTATTGGGGTCATGATCCCTGCCTTAATGTTTGCCACCGTATCGGGTGCGCAAATTAATCCTGCCATGACGCTGGCTATGGCCGTTACGGGTAATTTCCCTTGGGGCGAAGTAGCGCCCTACATCGTGGCACAAGTCTTGGGGGCCATCATTGGTCAACTCACTTTGGTATTGGCTTACAAGCCTTACTACGACAAAACAACCGACGCAGAAGCCATCCTGGGAACCTTTTCCACGATTGATGCCGCTGACAGCAAGTTAAATGGGTTCATTAACGAATTTATTGGAACCTTTTTACTTGTGTTGGGGGCCATCAGTATGACGGCAGATAAACTTGATCCACGGGCGGATTTTATCGGCTTAGGCTTCTTAGTCATGTGTTTAGTCATTTCCTTTGGGGGGCCAACTGGTCCAGCGTTGAACCCCGCCAGAGATATTGGCCCACGGTTACTCCACGCCATTTGGCCATTTGCGCATAAAGGCAGCTCCCAATTTGGGTATAGCTGGGTGCCAATCGTCGCGCCAATTGCTGGTGCGATTGCGGCAGCCGTCCTCTATCAGGGCGTCTTCCAATAAGCTCTAACTCGTTATTTTTGAAAAAGTAGGTCGCCCGGCTTTATCAGGCAACCTGCTTTTTATTTTTAGAAAGGACGTTTCTTTCAATGAAAAAGCTGATCTTTACCGCAGCGCTTCCCTACTATCTTCTCTCTTTTTTGCTACATGCCATCGCGCTTCTTTGTCTTTGGCTCGCCGCTAGCCAACAGCCAACTTTCTGGGGACTCGGCTTACTGGCTTACACACTGGGCCTCCGTCACGCCTTTGACGCCGATCACATTGCCGCCATTGACAATACCGTTCGCAAGCTGGTGAATCAGCGCCAACCCGCAACGGGAGTGGGCTTTTACTTCTCGCTGGGCCATTCCACGGTAGTGTGTCTCTTAATCTTAGTCGTCAGCATCTCGATGCCTTTAGTTAAACAACACCTACCGATTTTAGAAAGTCTGGGCGGTCGAATCGGTGGCTTGGTATCTGGGAGCTTTTTGTTAATCTTAGCTTTTGCGAACTTGTTAATCTTTATCAACTTGTATCGAACAACTCGTCAATCAGCTACCACCACGGACGAGCTCTTACAACAACGGGGCTTCCTAACGCGAATTTTAGCGCCACTCCTTCGCTTGATTAATCATAGCTGGCAAATGTATCCGATTGGCTTTCTTTTTGGCCTCGGCTTTGATACGGCCACGGAGATTGCCTTGATTGCCCTCTCGGCAGGCCATGCGCAAACGGCGGTTGGTTGGGGCGTGGCTGCCTTTCCGCTGCTCTTCGCTGCCGGAATGAACCTCATGGATACCACGGACTCTGTTATGATGACTGGTGCTTACCAGTGGGCATTTGCCACACCGGAACGCAAACGACATTATAACTTGACCGTTACCGCGATTTCGGTCATTGCCGCCTTTATGATTGGCAATATTGAATTGCTCCAAGTGGGCGTCAGCCTCATGAAGAAAGCCAGTGGGATGTGGCTATGGCTGGGAAACTTGGAATTCAGTCAGGTGGGCTATTATCTGGTCGCCCTACTGCTGATCGTGTGGGCCGCAGCCTACTTGAATTGGCATCGTAAAACGCATAAACTAGCAGAATAGAACTGGAAGACGCCACTCGGTAAGTTAAGATTGGGTGGCGTTTTTTGGTATTTTCAACTATAAAATAAATGTCATTTAGACTAACTTCGGTTATGCTGATCCTATTCATACAGCTCGTCCAATTAAGAAAGGATCTTGAATATGGAGTTTAACGTCCAACGTGACGGTCTCACTTTGGCTGGCATTTACGAACCGGCTACTCAGCCTAATGGCACCATTGCTATCTTAATGCATGGGTTTACTGGGAATCGCGGCTATGCCCCAACATCCTTGTTAAATCAATTGGCTAACCGGCTACAAACCGTGGGGATTAGCACCGTACGGTTTGACTTTAACGGTCATGGTCAAAGCGATGGGGACTTTGCGCATATGACCGTTCTCAACGAAATCGCCGATGCCCAAGCCGTGCTCACCGCGGTTCACCACCGATTAGAACCTAAGCACATTGACTTACTAGGCCACTCTTAGGGCGGCGTAGTGGCAAGCATGCTCGTTGGGTACTATCCTGACTGGATTCATCGACTGGTATTGTTAGCACCAGCAGCTACGCTTAAAACCGACGCTTTAGCTGGTCAAACGCGTGGCCTCGCCTACGATCCCGATCATATCCCGGAAAAACTGCCATTAGATACCACCCACGTGCTCGGCGGATTCTATCTGCGTACGGCACAGGCCTTACCGATTTACGAAACGGCCCAACGATTCACCGGTCCCGTTTGTCTGATTCACGGGACTAATGATTAAGTTGTCAGTGATACTGCCACTAAACGTTATCATGCTAGTTATTCACAAAGCGACTTACATTTGATTCCTGGTGCTAGTCACGGCTTAGACGGCGCTGCTCGTCAATCGGTGTTGGCACTAACGACGAAATTTCTATTGGAATAAAGCACAACGATCATCCTAGCTTACAATAGCCGTCACGTTTCCTCATCTTATTTTAATTTTTTGTTGTTTCATCTGTAACCCGCGTGTATACTAGGGCATCAAAGAGATGATAGCTGATGACAAAAAAACGTTTTGATCCTTTCTGCTGAGTTAATGCCAAGGAAAGGTTAAAATAAAATGATAAAATACACGCAATCACGTCCCACCGAAGTAACGAATGATGACCTCCTAGCACTTTACCGAAGTGTCGGTTGGTCGGCTTATCTACAACACCCAGCCAATACCTTAGCGGCCTTTGACCATTCGACTGTCCTCTGGGCGACCGAACAAGGTCACTTAATCGGGCTGATTCGCGGAATCACTGATAATCACACCATTCTTTACATTCAAGATATTCTGGTGATGCCGGCTAAACAGCGCCAACAAGTTGGTACGACCCTAGTTCACCGTTTCTTAAACCAACATGCAGCGATTGGTCAAACCGTACTAATCACTGATTCTGAACCACGAACACAGGCTTTCTATGCGTCATTAGGTTTTCGAGAAGTCCTACCGCAAGATTACGGACGCGCATTTGTCTTGGATCGCCGTTATTAACTGACTAGTAAAAAGGACGAGAAAATCGGATTTTCTCGTCCTTTTATATGGCATTATTCACCCCACCTAGTCATGAACGCTACCAATTAACGTGCTGAAGGCTTGGCCACCAACCGTATATCGACTATAGTATTCAATTGGCATATCATCATCCGTTTTCTCGGAAAAGATGAACGGTTTGTGCTGGTTGACGATGCTTTTCCTGAATACCACAGTTGCTACCAGACTGGTGGCAAACAATTCTTTACCAAGATTAACCTTCTCGAATTGTAGCAGGCTACACTCAACCATCATTACCTATTATAAAAATGGACGCGGCCCTCATACCAGGACCGTGTCCATTTTTAATTGATACGCTCTTCTTACTCTTCCGATTTCTAAACGTATCCGGCACATTGTCTATTTCTTTAGCGCTACTTGATTTTCTATAATTGGGCCGTTTGCCATGCCCCTTAATTATCTCGATCCTTAGCATCTTTTTTCGTTCCTTTTTCCCGGTAAACCCGCTATAATCAGTAGGGTTATCATCGTTTCATCCCACACTATTTAATCATCTAAAGGAGGCGCCTGATGACTCAACCAATCATTGAACTTCATCAAGTTACAAAACGTTATGCTGACAACACCATTTTGAGTAACATTAATCTAACGCTCGAATCTGGTAAATTTTATACGTTGCTTGGGCCGTCGGGCTGTGGTAAAACCACCATTCTACGGACCATCGCCGGCTTCACTGATGCGACCACCGGTGACATTTTATTTGCCGGGAAACGAATCAATGATGTACCTGCGAACAAGCGCAATGTCAATACGGTCTTTCAAGACTACGCCCTCTTTCCGCACATGACTGTCGCCGAAAATGTGGCCTTTGGACTCACCTTACAGAAACGGCCCAAATCAGAGATTGCCGAACGGGTTAATCAGGCACTCCGTCTCGTCCAACTGGCCGACTATGGAGATCGCACTATTAGTGCACTGTCTGGCGGCCAGCAGCAGCGAATTGCCATTGCCCGAGCCATTGTCATGCAGCCACAGGTTCTGTTGCTTGACGAACCCCTGTCTGCTCTGGATGCTAAATTGCGGCGGCAAATGCAATATGAACTCCGCGACCTTCAGCAACGACTGGGTATTACCTTTCTCTTCGTCACCCACGACCAAGAGGAAGCGCTCGCGATGAGTGATGAAATCTTTGTCATGAATCAGGGCGAAATCCTCCAAAGTGGCTCGCCAGTGGATATTTATGACGAACCCATCAATCACTTTGTGGCAGACTTCATTGGTGAGAGTAACATCTTACCCGGTAAAATGATTGATGACTTTCAAGTTGCCTTTGGAGGCCATCAGTTTGAATGCGCGGATGCCGGAATTCCGGTCAATGAACCCGTCGAGATTGTCATTCGACCAGAGGACTTAACTCTGACGGACTTGGCCCACGCCAAGTTGACGGTAACCATCAATACCCAGCTTTTCCGTGGGGACTACTATGAAATTGCCGCTACCGATGGCCTAGGAAATGATTGGCTCATTCATTCAGTCAATCCCGCCGAAGACGGCGACCAAATCGGCCTAACCTTCCGACCACAAGACCTCCATGTCATGCGCTTTGGTGAAAAGGAAGCTGAGTTTGATGCCCGACTTGAGACTTATGAAGGAACGGAGGATGATCGCTTTGACGAAACGTAAAACCTGGCTGTATTTCATCCCCTACGATCTGTGGCTGGCGCTCTTTGTGATTGCGCCAGTCGCGTTAATCATTTACCAGTCTTTCTTTGATCTGGGTCATCACTTCACTCTAGCCAATTACAGCACTTATTTTGCTTCAGCGACTTATCTTAAAATGACGGTGAATTCAGTCTGGTACGCCCTGCTAATTACCCTATTTACTGGTCTCATTAGCTATCCAACTGCCTATTTTCTCCATCAATTAAAACACCGCCAATTCTGGTTATTATTGGTTATCTTGCCCACTTGGATTAACATCTTGCTCAAGGCCTATGCGTTTATCGGTATTTTTAGCCAAGCTGGATTAGCCAATCAATTTCTAACCTTCATCGGCATTGGCCCGCAACAGATTCTGTTTACCAATGCCAGCTTTATCTTTGTGGCAACTTACATTCAGATCCCGTTCATGATTCTGCCCATTTTTAATGCCTTAGATGACCTCAACCCCGCGTTTATCAACGCCAGTCGGGACCTCGGCGCCAGCAACTGGCAAACTTTCCGACGTGTGATTTTTCCATTAACACTGCCAGGGGTCAAAGCTGGCGTTCAGGCTGTCTTTATTCCCTCTTTATCACTTTTCATGTTGACAAGATTAATCGGCGGCAATAAAGTCATTACGCTCGGAACAGCGATTGAAGAACATTTTCTAACCACGATGAACTGGGGAATGGGCTCAACGATTGGGGTCGTCTTAATTATTGCCATGATTATCGTCATGACAATAACTGGTGATCAGAAGCCGAAAGGGGGCGCTCCCCGATGAAACAAAAATTCACCCGACTTTACCTCATCGTGGTCTTTGCCATTTTGTATGCCCCCATCGTCTTCTTAATCGCCTACTCCTTTAGCCAAGGCGATACCATGACCAACTATCACGGCTTTACGTGGCGACACTATCAAACGTTATTTAGCGATTCCCGAATGCTAGCAATTGTTGCCAACACCTTACTAGTCGCTCTGCTCTCCTCGCTAATTGCGACGTTAATTGGAACGCTGGGCGCCCTGGGGATCAACCGCACCACCAAACGGGTTACTCGTGAATCTCTACTGACCCTCAACAACGTCCTCATGGTCTCTCCCGATGTTATTATTGGGGCTAGTTTCTTAATCTTCTTCACGATGCTTAAGATTCCATTGGGGTTTGGGTCGGTACTGCTAAGCCATATCGCCTTTGAAATTCCCATTGTTGTCCTAATGGTCTTGCCGCGTCTCAGAGAAATGTCCGCCTCGATGCTTGATGCCGCTCAGGACCTTGGCGCAACGACCCGCCAATTACTTTCACAGGTCATCATTCCCTTTATTTCTCCCGGAATTTTTGCCGGATTCTTTATGGCACTAACTTATTCACTAGATGATTTTGCCGTGACCTTCTTTGTCACGGGCAATGGCTTTTCCACCCTATCAGTTGAAATCTATTCCCGTGCCCGTCAAGGCATTAACTTGGAAATCAATGCCTTATCGGGCGTTATGTTTCTCTTTTCTCTGCTACTTGTCGGTGGTTATTACTGGATGCAGCAGGTCAGTCAAAAGCGCAAACAACGTAAACGGGGGGCGATCTCATGAAACGACTACTCAGTTTAGCAATTGCCCTAATCGCCATTTGTGGTCTGCTCGCCTATTCGAGTCAGTCGTTGGAACGCTCTAGTGGGAGCACTGGAAGTAAGGTGCTTAATCTTTATAATTGGGGCGACTACATTGATCCCAGCCTACTGACAAAGTTCCAAAAGGAAACTGGCTACCACGTCAATGTCGAAACCTTTGATAGTAACGAAGCAATGTACACTAAGATTCAACAGGGCGGCACGCATTATGATCTGGCCGTCCCTAGTGAATACATGGTTGCTAAGATGAAACGCGCTCATCTTCTTCGACCATTGGATAAGTCGAAACTCACCGGGTGGGCAAACTACGATCAACGCTTTTTAAATCAGTCATTTGACCGCGGTAACCGTTACTCCATCCCCTACTTCTGGGGCACATTAGGCATTATCTACAATGATAAGTACGTCAAGGCTAGCGAGGTGCAACACTGGCAAGATTTGTGGTCACCCAAGTGGAAAAAACAAATTATGTTAATTGATTCAGCACGCGATATCATGGGGATGGCTCTAGTCACACTGGGAAAGTCCATGAACTCGACCAATCCACAAACATTGCTAGCGGCTCAAAAAAAATTGGATCAATTATCACCTAACGTCAAAGCCATTGTCGCCGATGAAATTAAAATGTACATGATTCAAGATGAAGCACCACTGGCCGTCGACTGGTCCGGTGAAGCAGCCGAAATGCTGGCCGGTAATTCACATTTACACTACGTGGTCCCACGTGAAGGCAGCAATTTGTGGTTTGACAATCTAGTTATTCCCAAGACGGCCCAACACACTAAGGCCATCTACGCATTCTTAAACTTTATGAGCCAACCGGATAATGCCGCCCAAAACGCGACCTATATTGGTTACGCGACACCGAACAAGCGGGCTAAAGCACGCTTACCACGGGCCATTCGCAATGACCGCCAATTTTATCCCGACGAGCAAACACTCCGACACCTACAAGTCTATCGTGATCTGTCACCCACTAAGGTTGAGTTATATAACGATCGCTATCTTGAATTTAAAATGCATCATTAAATACACGAAAAAGGCTGTGGGCGCTGCCCACAGCCTTTTTGACTAACCAAAACTTCCAGCCACGTAATCCTGTGTTACTGGAATCTGTGGATTACTAAACATCGTTGTCGTCGGTGCGTATTCCATGACGTGTCCCAAGTGGAAGAACGCACACTGGCTACTAATTCGCGATGCTTGCTGCATGTTGTGCGTCACAATCACAATCGAGTATTTTTTCTGCAACTCTAATAGTGTCTCTTCAACTTTAACGGTTGAAATCGGATCTAACGCGCTACACGGTTCATCTAGGAGTAAAACATCCGGCGCCATCGCAATCGAGCGGGCGATACACAACCGCTGTTGCTGCCCACCAGATAGCGACAGGGCACTCTTGTCCAGATTATCCTTAACCTCATCCCACAAAGCGGCCCCACGCAAGCTTTGTTCAACCCGCTCATTCAATTCGGCCTTACGCTTAATCCCGTTGGCCCGTAGTGCATACACAATGTTCTCACGAATTGACTTAGCAAACGGGTTCGGCCGCTGGAAGACCATCCCAATGTGTCGCCGTATCTCATAAATGTTCACATCTGGTTCGTTGATATCAACGCCATGGTACCAAATCTTTCCAGTGACCGTCGCAATTCCATCGTTCATCCGATTCAGTGACCGTAAATAAGTTGACTTCCCCGAACCAGAAGCCCCAATCAATGCCGTAATCTGATTTTTAGGAAAAGCCAGATCCGCGTCGTGCATGGCATGGTTGGCACCATAGAACACCTGTAAATCTTCGGTTCGTAATGCTAACGGTGTGTTGGCCGCAAAGGATTGAACCGCCGTTTTTTCAAATGAATACTGTTTTAACATTGCCGTCCCCTCCTACTTATTGCTAGCCGTCACACGCCGATATAGATACGTTCCCAGCACCCGCGCCCCCAGATTAAAGATCAGTACCGCAATAATCAGTACTGCTGAGGCTGCTGCCGATAACTGTGCGGCATTGCTGGCTAAACCTTCTGTGTTCACCTTCCAGATATGGACGGCTAACGTTTCGGCTGGTCGTAATGGATTCAATGGACTAGCTGCATCCATTGGATTCCAATCCGCAAAATTCGTAACGGGTGCACTTTGCCCCGCTGTATAAATCAAAGCCGCGGCTTCACCAAAGACCCGGCCGGCACTCAATACCACACCAGTAACAATTCCCGGTAGTGCTACTGGTAAAATAATCCCAATCTCAGTCTTCCACTTAGATAATCCTAGTGAAAGCCCGGCCTCACGTTGACTACGAGACACCGCACTCAACGACTCTTCAATGTTTCGGGTGAGCAATGGTAGATTGAAAAAGGTCAACGCAATCGCCCCTGAAATCACTGAGAAACCAATCTTGAATTGCACAACGAATAGCAGAAAGCCAAACAGCCCGACGACAACTGAAGGCAACGAGCTTAACACTTCAATGGCTGACCGAATCAGACTCGTTCGCCAATTATCTTTCGCATACTCGGCCAGATAGATTCCGGCTCCTAATGAAATGGGGATAGAAATAACCATGGTTAAGACCAATAGATAAAAGGAATTAAACAGTTGGACCCCAATTCCGCCAGCACCACTAAACGCATCTGTCGTTCCAGTTAAGAATGACCAACTAACGTGTGGCAAGCCAGAAATCAAGATATAGGCCAATAGGAAGACCAAAATCCCAACGACAACCGCTACAATCAAATTAATCATAATCGTAGCCAGAAAGTCTTTCCGTTTAGCGTTCATGCTTTAACTGCCCCCTTTTAGCAATGATCCGAACTAATGCATTAAAGACCAATGACATCAGTAATAAAATAAGTGCTAACGACCATAAGGCGTTGTTAGGTAAGGTTCCATCAATCGTATCGCCAATTCCAGAAGTCAACTGACTGGTCAGTGTAGACGCCGGTGAAATTAAATTCTTAGGCATGATGGCTGCATTACCAATGACCATTTGAACGGCCAAGGCTTCCCCAAAAGCCCGCGCCATTCCAAAAATCACCGCCGTTAAGATTCCTGGTGTCGCTGACCGGAGAATTACCCGCGAAACAGTTTGCCAGCGGGTCGCTCCCAGTGCCAGTGACGCTTCCTTGTAATAGCGCGGTACTGACCGTAAACTATCAACGGTCATCGACGTAATGGTTGGTAAGACCATGACGAATAAGACGAAAGTCGCTGAGATAATCCCAAATCCTGAACCGCCGACTAAATGGCGCATAAAGGGCACTACCACCGCTAAGCCAATGAAGCCATAAACGACGGAGGGAATCCCCACCAACAGCTCAATGACTGGTTGCAATAATTTTCGTCCTCGATTTGGTGAAATTTCAGTCATAAAAATGGCGGTTCCTACTGCAAACGGTGTCGCCACGAGTGCGGCGGCAAAGGTCACCGCAAACGAGCCGACAATCATGGGCAGCGCGCCGATTTGACCTTGGTCAGGCGCCCAGTTCGTTCCCGTTAAAAACTTGCCTAAGCTGACGTGATTTTGCGTGAACGTTGCAATCCCCTTAGATGTAATGAACCAGAGCATTGACGCCACCACCAAAATAATCACGCCAATACATAAGTAACTAATGGCTTTCCCCAACCAATCTTCCCGAGTTGCCCGGGTGGCATGGTGTAAGCGCACAGCCCATTCGTTAGGCTGGGCATCTGGTTTACGTAATTGTGAATGTGTTTGTTCCATCAGGTTGACCCCCCTTTAAAAAAAGTGAAGATGCGCTAATTGCACCTCCACCCGTTGCCTACTAGAAAATTAGTTTTGGGTAACAACACCCTTGGCGTTCTTAGTTACTTTCATGTCATGAATACTAATGTAACCCATGTCTTTAACTAAGCCATTTTGCACCGTCTTGGAATTCATGTAAGACAAGAATGCGGCGGTTGCTTTGTCCGGTGTTCCCTTGGTATACATGTGTTCGTATGACCAAACTTTCCATTTGTTCGTTTCAACATTGTTGTCCGTTGGCGTCACGTTATCAATCGAAACGGCTTGTAGCTTGTTGGTGAAGTATGAAAAAGCAAGGTAGCTAATGGCGCCTGGTGTCGTTGCCACAATCTTTTGAACGGCTCCGTTAGAATCTTGTTCTTGGGATTTAACGGCGGTAGCGCCCTTCAAGACAGCATTTTCAAAAGTTGCCCGGGTGCCACTACCTTGCGCGCGGTTGATGATGACAATCTTTTGGTTCTTACCACCGACTTCTTTCCAGTTAGTAATCTTCCCCATGAAGATCTGCTTTAACTGCGCCATCTTCAAGTTCTTAACACCCGTATCTTTGTTCACGACAGGTGCCATCCCCACAACAGCGACCTTATGATCCGTTAGCTTGTCGGCCTTGATACCGTCTTTTTCCTCAGCGAAGATATCAGAGTTACCGATTGATACCGCGCCAGATTGCACTTGGCTCAATCCCGTACCTGAGCCGCCCCCCTGGACTGTCAGATTAACTTTGCCGTTCTTAGTCATAAAGTTCGACCCCGCTTTAGCTGCTAGTGGTTGTAAAGCGGTCGACCCCACTGCGGTAACTTTCCCCGAGAGTGCTGCACTGCTACTCTTACTACTCGTGGAGCTCGTAGCTTTCCCACAACCTACTAATAACAAACTAATTGCTGCAATCCCCATTGCTAACTTTGATCCCTTATTCATCTCTGTCACTCCATGTCTTTTAAAATAGTTGAACCACCACAATGTAAGCTAAGTGCTAGGCTCGTGGTGCTTCCCCTTAACTTACAATCCCGATTCTAAGGGATGAATATGTATTCTTCGTCGCATTCGTGTAAATTTTCGGTAAATGTTACCAAAATGGCAAAATACGGATTGATCCCTAGTTAGTTAATCTCCAAACACGATTATTTTATAAACGGTCGGTCGATTAATTGCGTCATTTGCCGAAAGTGGCTAGAATGAAACTAAGGAGTGACTAATTATGGCAAAGAAGAATGAACGCGCGGCTCGCCACGCAATTATTGTTGATATGAATGACTTTCTGATGGATTATGCGGCAGCTAAATTGGGGGCTCAACCTGATCTCGCCCAACAAGTAGTCGCGGCTGCCCAACCCGATTTAACGGGATTAGACACCTTATTAAAAGACGATGGCGTTGGTCGTCGCACCAAATATCTCGATGTTGCCGCCGGCTTTTTACGTGATGAAGCGGATGCTGATGAGGCGGATACCCCCCATGACTTCACTGCTGCTAGTGAAGCATTGGCTCACGAAGCAATAACGTACCTCGCCCAACATGCCAAAGACTTCGATCGGTGGGAAGAAGCTTAACAGACAAACACAAAAAAGACGTGAGGGCAGCCCTCACGTCTTTTTCGTTTCACTATTTATTGCCACTGCCACAAATCGGCTTTCATTTGAGTTGCAATAATTTTGGCCAACAAATCAACAAACTGATCCGGCATATATTTGCTCGTATCAAAGGTTGTCGATTGTTGGTTAATCTTAGTAATAATCAGGCCGTCATGCGCTAACGTTAACCCATATTTCGGCGCGATAGCGCACAATCGGGCAACCTGCTCTTCATTCATCTACGTTGCGCCTCCCCACTAGTTTCTCATTAAGTCGAGCATAGCGAACTAGTTGAAAAGCGTCAAGCAGCTAATAACAATACTTATCTTTCACAAGTTGTTGGTGAATGGCTGCTACCAATTGCGCCTCATCTGGGCCGTCAGCCACGATTCGGATAAAGTCGCCCCCGTGCTCACCTAATTGGGCAACCTCGGCCGCCAACTGCGGATTCAGTTCAGTATCACGCACAACAATCTTAGCCGTTCCCGTATAGCGTTGACAGATCTGCTGCAGTGCATTTGTCTCATCAATCTTCGGGGTTGTACCATATAAGGGAATACCAATCGTCTTCATCTAAATCACCTCTGGCTTCATTGTAAGCGATTACACAAGCTTTGCCAATCCCTAACAACCACTTTGCCAAAATTGGCTAACTTCGAACACGCGTTCAATCTCCTAATGAAATATGGTATGATATTGCCATAATATGGAGGCGTTAGTGGCTTATGACAATTAAACTTGGGGTCCGTGAGTTAGTCGAATTTACTCTACGTACCGGCGATCTCAGTGCCACATCTGGCAGTCAAAATACGGCTCAACTAGGGGCCCGGATTCATCGACGACTACAAAAGCAGCGAGACAGTAACTATCAAAAAGAATACTATCTTGAGCTGCCCTTGACCCTCAACAATCAAGACTATCTCCTTCATGGTCGCGCAGATGGCGTTACTTTAAGCGACACGCACGCCACCATCGAAGAAATTAAAACATCCGAAACGGTCTTTGACCAACTTAAGGACAATACGTTGACCTTGTACTGGGCCCAAGTAAAGCTCTATGCCCACCTCTTAATGCAAAAGTTCCCAGCGCTAAAACAAGTGACCTTGACGTTAACTTATTTTCAAACCAACACGGAGACCACAACACAAACAGAACAGGTCCTCACCAAAGAAGCTGCTAAGACCTTCTTTGACGAAGTCATTGCTGAGTACGTCACTTGGTTAAAATTTCGTGCCGATCTACAAGAACGCCGCGACCCGACCATTCGACAACTCACCTTTCCCTTCGATCACTACCGTCCCGGGCAGCGCGAACTAGCCGTCGCTGTCTACAAAACCATCGTTACTAGTAAACGGCTCTTTGCCGAAGCCCCAACTGGCACGGGAAAAACCATCTCCACGCTTTTCCCCACCATTAAAGCAATCGGCGAAGGCCTGATCCAACGGATTTTTTATTTAACTGCCAAACAAAGTACGCGGCGGGTGGCCGAAGAAGCTATTACACTTATGGCTTCTCAGGGCCTCAAACTGAAAAGTATTACGCTCACCGCCAAGGATAAAATCAAGTTTCCCGAAGAAGCAGACCTAGCACCCGAAGATAACCCCTACATGCTGGGTTATTATGACCGTTTAAAGCCGGCATTGCTCGATTTATTGGAACATCATGACCAACTAACACGACCGGTTATTGAGCAAGTCGCCCGCAAACATACCTTAGACCCCTTTGAATTTCAGCTCGATGCCAGTCTGTTCTGTGATGTTATCATTGGGGACTACAACTACTTGTTCGATCCCCAAGTTCATTTGCAACGGTTCTTTGCCACTAGAGATCCCGATAATTTCTTCTTAATTGACGAAGCCCACAACTTGGTCAGTCGATCACGTGACATGTACTCCGCTGCGATGAGTAGTCATCCCTTAGATCATCTCATCACCCTCAGTCGTGATACTGATCAGGCTACGCCTAAGCTTCGTCGCCGGTTGCAGGACTTACGGGCAACATTTGACGATATTTGTGCGCCCTTAATTGACGCCGGCCAAACCGACAGTACTTTCATGACCCCACCCGAAAATTTTGAACACGATCTGGGACGGCTAGTTGAAGCCGTCCACGACTGGTTAGTGGACCAACCACAGACACCGTTCACGCAAGCCATTCTCGACTACTACTTCATGGCCATTAGCTATCAACGGATTGCCGATTATTATGATGACACCTACCGCATGCGCCTAACCATTGATGACGGTCAAATCACCTTAAAACAGCTCTGTCTAGACCCCAGTGCTTTTTTAGCTGATAGTCTGGCTCTAGGACACGGTGCCGTCTTGTTTTCAGCGACCTTATCACCACTTGATTATTACCAAACCGTTCTGGGTGGTGACCAGGATAGTCTGGCCTATCAATTACGATCACCATTTAAGCCGACCAATCAAGCAATTCTTGTCACGAACTATATTCAAACCACCTACAATAAACGCGATGCCAATTTGGCTAACATTCTATTAGCGATCAAAACATTGGTCGATGGCAAGACAGGCAACTACCTCATCTTTTTGCCATCTTACAGCTATCTCCTCACTGTCAGCCAAGCCTTTCAATTGGCCTACCCCCAAATTCAAACCGTTTGTCAGCAAGCTCAAATGGCCGAAGCAGATCGCAGTCGTTTTCTCGCTAGCTTTACGGCCAACCCGACAACCACACTGGTGGGCTTTGCTTTACTGGGGGGCATTTTTTCCGAAGGGATCGATCTAAAAGCTGACCGGCTAATCGGCGTCGGCATCGTCAGTGTTGGCCTTCCCGGCATCAATCCGGAAACCAACCTCTTGCGTGATTACTTTGATGAACGCTCACATCAGGGCTTTGCCTTTGCTTATCAACTTCCGGGACTCAATAACGTCTTTCAAGCTGCTGGACGACTGATTCGTGGATCACACGACGTCGGCGTTATCTTACTTATGGATCAACGCTTTGCGAGTCCCCGCTACACCCAGCTTTATCCAAGTCACTGGCAGCACTTCCAGCGGCTCTATCGTCCTGAACAATTAAGCTCTGCTATCCATGATTTCTGGCACCAGGAGGCCCTATCTGAATGAAAACCAAACTAACGCTGGCTTTAGAACGTACCCTTTACGATTACTGTCGTGAGGCTGGTACGATGGCCGTCGAAGAGGTCACCATGCCTAACGATGCTGGTATTGTCGACACCCTCAGTTATCAAGAACTACCTAGCGGCGATATCGAGTGGCGCTGTTACGAACTGAAAGTGACCAAAAGCGACTTTCATTCTAAAGCCAAACTCTCCTTTGTTGGCCACTATAATTACTTCGTCTTGCCCTTAAAGCTGTATCAAGCTGTTGCCACTGAAATTCCCGCGGGGATCGGTGTGCTGATCTATCGGCCGTTTACCAAAGAATTGCTAGCGACTGCGACTGAAACACCCACGGCACCGGGCTATCTAACCGTTATGCGGCCACCACGTCGTCGCGAACTGTCAGTACCAGCTAGTCAACTCACCACCCGGTTCATTGCAGCACAAGCTCGAGAAGTCCACAAGGCCAAGCAGATGGCAACTGGGCTCAAAACGTTCAGTACTGAACGCTTGTATCAGGAACTCAAAAAACGCCATCAACACTATGACGTCTATGATCCAGAAGCCAATTTTTATGACCAGTTTATTGCGGACACCCAAACAACAGCAGTAACCGCCCTGCAAGACGAATTAGACGCCCTTAATCTAGAACACCACCAGTTACTTGAACAGTTAAGGAGTCAGCGCTCATGATGTATTTTCCTTATTTTCGCGGCCGTCAGTACGATTTACTCGCCCTCAAAGACATTGCTGAACAACGCTGCCTACCGCCTAATATTATTCCCATCATTGAGCCTGTCCGAGATATTCGGGCATTGCCGCAAACCGTTGCGGCTTTCATGGCAGCTAACCATCCGCTCGTTGTCATCGCCAACCCGACCGTTAGCGACTATGCCTTAACCCAACAAAAGCTCCACGACTGGCATGAGTGGGCCAATGATCCCCACTTGATTGTCGGACATATTCTCACGCCCACAACCCTTCCTGACGATGTCACGCCTAGTCCTGATCAACCAACCTTGCTTATCGCACACCACTATGATGAACTAGTCGCCGTGCAACATGCTGGGTGGCTGGAATCCCCCACCTATCTGCTGGTTCCGCCCGAGGCTCGCGTACGTCAGTTAGTATCCCGGTCGAGTATCAGCCTCTTCGATCATGCGTGGTTACCCGATCATGACCAAACCTACGCGAACCTCGTTGATGGCTTCTTCAGTGATGACTGGGTTCTCGCGGATCTTTTGGCCTATCAAGGGGTCAGTGACTACACCATTGGCGGTCACTATTATAGTGAACATGGCTATCCCGCTAAAGCCGTCACCTTACATCTCACTTACTTTGCCGGTGAACAACTACGTATCCATCGGTTTGTGTCTGACGACCGCACTGATTTTAGCCACCCCAAGGAAAAATTCTTTCAGGCTGTTGCGAAACTCGCCGCTTGGCTACCGCAACAGCCAACAGCCGTTCAAACACCGGCGGCAAAGCAACTAGCAGCTTATCACGAACAACAACATTTTCCGGGTCTCGGCGTCGTTAAACGTCTAAGTCTCGTTCATCATTTACAAACGATGGCGGCCTATTTTAGCCAGCATTATCCCACTTAAACAACAAAACATGATTCACCAACGCACAACGGCATCCCATGTGAACCACTAAGCCACTTTAGAGCTAACCGGTAAGGCGGATAACTTCCAGATTCTGACCTTGATTAAACGATTATTTACGTGTTTTACGCTTCCTCATCACACATAACAATACAGAGATCTCAGCCGATATTTGCAAATACGTTAAATTCTGATCCGTGGCGACTTACATTGAGTCTTTAGCCTTTAAAATCTTTAACTAAATCTGACTCAAGTCGATACATTTATCAAATCTTTTCGCTGTATCGCTATCAATATGATGGGCGACTTCAATGAGAGAATAGGCCCCCCAAAGTAATAAATCGTGAATACTTAAACTTGTCTTTTCATCTAAGGCACTAGTTACTTCGTCAGCTAGCAAAACGGGACGTTTCCTTATCAGTGCCCTAGCAATTTCTATTCGCTGGGCTTGACCACCGGAAATATTGGCGCCATTTTCTCCGACAATGTAGTCAAGACCCTTTTGTGTTACAAGCGTCGTCAGTTTAGCTTCGTGTACGACTTCTTCAATCAATTCCTGCGAGAAACGCTGTCCGAGTGTAATATTAAAAATAATCGTATCGTTAAAAATAAAGGGGTTCTGGTGAACGAATCCAAAATATTGTTTCAATTCGACTTTGCTTATTTGACTAACAGAAAGATCATTCAATCGGTATTCTCCTGAATGTACCGATACATCGCCAATTAGTGCTCTTAATAGCGTTGTTTTCCCAAATCCAGATGGTGCCTTTATTAGTATCTTTTCACCTGAAGTTAGGTCCAATGAAATATCATTCAATATTGTTTTTTGATTAATCTGTATGCTAACCTCTTTGAGCGCTAATGATTTAAAAGCTTTGCGTTTGTCATTAATTAAGACTACCCGCCCTGATTCAGTGATGGGTAATTCATCCAATCTATTTTTGATGCTACGTGTTGTTTGAATGACGTTTCCTTCTGAAATCATGCTTATAAGTGGATTGCTAATGCTATTGGAAATTTGGACAATGCCCATAAATGCGGCTAAGGTTAGCACGCCTGTAATCGTCTGATATATCCCAAACCCAAAGGGAATTGTTACTCCAAAAATCAAAGCTGCTAGAGTTGTATAGACGTTAGCATGGCCTGTTGTGTTATTCATTCTATTTAGCGCATATTCCAAACTTTCGGCAGATTTATCCGCTCTGTTAAGCGCCTCGCGCTTGGCTAAATACAGTCTAATGGTATCACTTCCAGAGAATATATCTTTCAAAAACTGTGTGTACGTTGTGTTATTCCTTGACCAGTTTTGAGAAGACCTCTGTATACCAGATTGGGAAAACCTGGATATTAGAACCGGAATTAAACTTCCCAGCACGAATATAAAAGTCGTTAAGAAATTAAAATATATTCCGCCAATAACAGCAGCGACAACTGTAAATGCCTGCTCGATCATCAGTAGTTCATTGGAAATGCCGTTTGTTTCTAGCATTTTTAAATCACCCGTCATAGTCGCTATCCCATTAGCAGAATCAACTCTATTAATTCCATCAATGATGTTTTTGGTAAAGATGTGCTTTATTGGTAGATTGCAAATTTAATCCGAATTTTTGGACAAATTTGTCAGCATAACCTGATACGGTGTTTGCCAGTCGAGTATTTTAAGCGGTCGCTGGTTAATTTGGAGTAACGTCGTCGTTAAATCTTGAGCACTAATGTGCTCAAAACGAGTCCCTTTAGGATAAAAATA